>NZ_JBQEMU010000008.1:0-198887 GCF_052044235.1 Flavobacterium sp. 22659 | reverse complement strand
GATTGAAGCGGATAGCGGGATTTAGCTCCTGAAAATCATATACCATACTTATATATGTATACACAAAAAAAACAAACCCGACAGGTTTTCAAAAACTGTCGGGTTGTAAATATTCATATCATTTTAAAATCAATCGAAGCGAATTGCTTTTACAGGAGAGATTTTTGTTATTAAATAAGAAGGAATTAATAATACGATGAAACATACAGTTATAGTCAGCAAGTTCAACAATACTATATATGTCCAGTTTAAATATACCGGTGCCTGGTTCACATAGTAGTTTTCGGGATTAAGATGAACGACCCCAAATTGCTGCTGGATTAAGAGCAATGAAATTCCAATTAAATTCCCCCAAAACAAACCTCGAACAATTAGATAGAATGCATTGTATAAAAAGACTTTTCGAACTGTCCAGTTATCAGCACCCAGAGCTTTTAAAATTCCTATCATTTGTGTTCGCTCTAAAATAAGAACTAACAAAGCTACGACCATATTAATTGTAGCTACTAAAATCATTATTCCAAGAATAACGACTATATTAAAATCAAAGAGCTGAAGCCAATCAAAAATATAATTGTACTTTTCTGTTATTGTTTTTGCGTCAAGATTTGAAGGAATTTGTTCGTAAATATGATTTCCTGTTTCTTTAATTTGAGTAAAGTCTTTTACAAAAACTTCAAAAGCTCCTATTTGATCTGCATTCCATTTATTAATTCTCTGAATGTGTCGAATATCTCCTATTATATATGATGCATCAAAATCCTGAAATCCCGAACTAAAAATTCCTGCAATTTTAAATCTGCGGATATTAGGCAGTTTTCCTTGTTCTTCTTTTACAAAAAAGGTATTAAAACTGTCTCCTAGTTTTAAATTAAGCCTGTCTGCAAGAAATCTTGATATAATAACTTCTTCATTTAGTGATTTAGAAAAATCCGGCAGTCTGCCTTCTACTAAATACTCTTTTATATTGTTCCAATTGTAATCTGCTCCTACGCCTTTAAAAACAATTCCTTCAAAAGCATTTTCAGTTCTAATTATTCCTGCTTTACTAGCGATTGCCTGAATATGATTTACCTCTGGAACAGATTTAAATTTGGGATAAAAGTCTTGTTTTTTTGAAATAGGAATTAAAGTTATTTCAGAATTGTTATTATCGTAATTCGAAATAATAATTTGACCGTTGAACGCTGAAACTTTTTCGCGTATTTTTTGCTGCAACCCAATTCCGGTTGCTACAGAAACAATCATCATAATTATACCAATTGCAATTGCGGAAATAGCAATTTTAATAATTGGTGCCGATATACTGCTTTTGTAATCTTTGGCAGTGATGAGTCTTTTTGCTATAAAGTATTCTAAATTCAATTTAAGATTCTTATTATGATTTATATTTTTTGTGGTATTTCAGCTTATTCAAAAGTACATTTAAAAATGTAATATATATAATTCCAGAACAACATTACACTTTAAACGATTAAAGCGGCAGTTTCTTTTTCATTTCTTCTACTATATTATAAGCCGCCGGACAAATGGCAACATTCTTTAAAGTCAAATCAGAAATTTGATGAAATTTTTTGCGGTCTGTATGCGGAAACTCACGGCAGGCTTTTGGTCTTACATCATAAATCATACAATAATTCTCGCTGTCTAAAAAAGTGCATGGAACACTTTTTAAAACATAATCCTTATCTTCATCAATACGCAGATATTGCTCAATAAACTGCTGTGGTTTTTGCCTGAAAGATTTCGAAATTCTTTCAATATCTGCCAAAGTAAATAACGGCCCAGTTGTTTTGCAGCAATTGGCGCATTGTAAACAATCCGTTTTTTTAAATTCTGCATCATGCAGGCCCTTCATAACATAATCTAAATTCTTTGGCTGTTTCTTTTTCAGCTTATCAAAATACTTTTTGTTTTCGATATGCTTATCTTTGGCTAACTTATTTAAGTTATTTAAAATTTGTTTCAAGTTTACTATTTAAAGTTGAGCTGCAAAATTAAACAACTTTAAACTTGAAACCTTAAACTTTGAACTAAATTACGATGAAAGATCTTTTTGGGAAAGCAATGTATGATTTCCAAACTAATAATTCTCCAGAAGATATTATTACCGAAACTTCAATTTCTGAAGAAGATGAAATGAGTGTCGAATATTTATTTCGCTCATATGATGAAATGCCAAAAATCGAACAAAAAGCTCTACAATTAGCCGCAGGAAAAATTTTAGACGTTGGCTGCGGCGCCGGAAGCCATAGTTTATCATTACAAAACGACCGTAATTTAGATGTTGTTTCAATTGATATTTCTGGAAAAGCAATTGAAACCTGCAGACTTCGTGGTTTAAAAAATGCTCAGGTTCAAAATGTATTAGATTTTGAAGGCGAAAAATTTGACACGATTCTTTTATTAATGAACGGAACCGGAATTTTTGGAAAATTAGAAAACTGTAACAAGTATTTATCAAAATTGAAATCGCTTCTAAATCCAGGCGGACAGATTTTAATTGACAGCTCTGATATTATCTACATGTTTGATGAAGATGAAGACGGCGGAAAATGGATTCCATCAGAAACAGAATATTATGGAGAACTTACTTTTACCATATCCTATAAAGGTGAAAAAGAAGAAACTTTTGACTGGTTATACCTCGATTATAATACACTTCAAAATGCGGCCATAGCAAATGGATTGAAATGTGAGCTTATTATGGAAGGTGAACATTATGATTATCTGGCTAAACTTTCAATTTAACACAAATTAAAATCATGGAAAATCTAGATTTAGAAAAATTAAAATATCCAATAGGAAAGTTTAATGCTCCTAATGAATATTCGTCTGAATATATTTCAGATAAAATTAAAGAAATAGCGGCTCTTCCTGAAAAATTAAGAAATGAGACAATTGATCTAAACGACGAACAATTAGATACTCCATATCGTCCTGATGGCTGGACGGTACGTCAGGTAATTCATCATTGCGCCGAAAGCCATATGAATTGTTACATTAGATTAAAATGGGCTTTAACCGAAAATAATCCAATTATAAAACCTTATGATGAAAAATTGTGGTCTGAAATGCCTGATAGTTTATCGATGCCAATTGCTCCAACATTGAGTTTACTGGAAGGATTACATTTCAGATTATCTTATATAATGAAAAATCTATCAGAAAATGATCTTGAAAAATCATTTATTCATCCTGAAAATAATTCTGAATACCGAATCAAACAAATTATCGGTATGTATGCCTGGCACGGAAATCATCATTTAGCACACATCACCAATTTAAAAAAATACAAAAACTGGAAATAACCTAAAATGTTTCTTTTTTATACAATGTATATTTTTTACATAAAAAAAACTCTCCAAGACATGGAGAGTTTTTTTATGATTTAAGGAATGTTCAGGTATTTATGAGTTTGAAGAGAAACTCTCCATTTAGGATTATTCATAACATAATCTACAATCAGCGGCGTCATTTCTTCTTTTTTACTCCATTCCGGCTGAAGGAATAAAATAGCATTATCATTTACCAGCTCTGCTTGTTCTTCGGCAAAAATAAAATCATGCTTATTATAGATAATCACTTTTAATTCATGCGCATTAGCGTAGACATCAGGTGTTGGAAGTTTATTTTTCTTTGGTGAAAGACAAATCCAGTCCCAGGTTCCAGATAATGGATAAGCCCCAGAGGTTTCAATATGAACTTTTAAGTTTTTATCTTTTAACTGCTGTGTTAACAAAGTCATATCCCATGTAAGCGGTTCTCCGCCGGTAACTACAACTGTATTAGCATAACTTGAAGCATTATTTACAATTACATCGATATTAGTCGGCGGATGCAGTTCTGCATTCCAGCTTTCTTTCACATCACACCAATGACACCCCACATCACAACCTCCAATTCTAATGAAGTAAGCAGCAGTTCCGGTATGAAAACCTTCACCCTGAATGGTATAAAATTCTTCCATCAAAGGCAGCATCGCTCCTTTATTTACTTCTAATTGTATTTCTTTTGGTAACATTATTTTAATTTAATGTGCAAAGATAGTCAATTAAATACGTAACAAAAAAACCGATAGTTCTCTTTGAACTATCGGTTTCATATAAATGAGTTTAAAACTATATTATTTTAAAGCTTTCACAGATTGAGAAGCGTAAGCATTTGTTGGATCTAAAACTAAAGTTTTATTAAAATATTCAATTGCTTTAGCTTTATCAGTATTTGCATAACTAGCACCAATACTATTGTATGCTTCAACTATTTTCTTAACTGTAGCTGGTTTTGCTAATTCTTCAGCACCTTTAGCTGTAATGTTAGCAACGTACGTTTCGTAGTTTTTAACAATCTGGTCTTCTTTCTCTAATAAGTTACCTATTCTTCCTTTGTAAAGGTAAGCTTCATCATAAGAAGGAGAAGCTACTAAAACTCTGTCGAAAGCAGCATCTGCTTTAGCTAAATCAGCAGCAACTTCTGGAGAAGTCGCTTTTTTATCTAAATTAGCATAATAAAGAGCAATACCGTAGTAAACATTATCAGTCAAATAATTTTTTGATTCTGAATTAGATGAACTTAATTCATAAATAGCAGCCGCTTGTGCCCATTGCTTTTTACCGAATAATTCTTTACCATAATCTCCAAGTTCTTCAACTACTAATGGCTCTAATTCAACAGCTTTTTTGATATTAGCAATACCTGCATCAAATGAAACCTGATCTACAGCTCCCTCAGCATTAGTTCCTTTTTTAATTTTAGCAAGTCCTAAGTACATATAATCACTTCCGATCACTTTGTTAGAAGGATTTTTGATATAATCTTCAAGAGATTTAATAGCTACATCAACATTTCCGTTTTCGTAAGCAGCATATCCTAAATATCTGAAAATTCTAGGATTTACTTTATCTTCAGCAATCATTTTGTTTGCTACAGTTTCTAAGCTTTTGTAATCTTTAACCAAGATTAAGAAATCTGCGTGACGCATTTTAGAATCTAAAGAATAATCTGTTAAGCTCAAGTATTTTTCGTAGTTTGTAATTGCATTTTGCAAGTTAACTTTAGCTGTAGAAGGTTTGTTTCTTCCCCATTTGTAGTATGTTTCAGCTAATTCTCTGTAAACTGGACCATAACTAGCGTTTAAGGCAATTACTTCATTGAAAGCTTTAATAGCTTCATCATACGATTTTGCTCCTTTTAATAAAACTCCTAATTGCATTTTTGCTCTTAAAAGTGTAGGATCTGCAGTGAAAGCATCACGGTAAGATTTGTAAGCTTCGTTTTGATTGTTTGCCCCATAATATGCATCTCCAATAGCTAAAAGTGCTGTTGCATTTTGAGGATCAATTGCTAATGCTTTCTTTAAACTTGCGATTGCATTGTTATAATCAGGATGCACTGAGTTCATGTAAGCTTTACCAATGTAAATGAATTCATCTACATCTTTACGCTTCATATCTTTTGTAGCCAAAGCAAAATTAGCCTGAGCTCCAGCAACATTTTTATTATCTAGATCTAACTGACCTAAACCAATGTAGTTTAAGTTTTTCTTGTCAGATGCTTCTATTCCATTTAAAAAATAAATCTTAGCAGAATCAACAACGCTTTGATTTAAATATACGTTTCCTAAAACAAAATTAGCTTCTCCATCAGATGGTTTTGCTTTGATGATTGATTTAAGCAACGACTTTGCTTTTTGAAATTGCTCAGCATCAATTGCCTTTTTAGCTTCTTTGATATCCTGCGCTTTTGCAACAGAGGCTGTAGCAACTAAGGCAAGACTAAAAATTTTAAATTTATTCATCTTTATTGTAATTAATTTATTCGTTATCTTTTAAAAGTTTGTTTCTAATTTGAAGTTTTCTTCCAGGCGTTCTTACTGGCAGCAACCCCGATTTCAAAACTATTCTCTGTCCAATGTCTCCGGCTATGAATGAACCAAATCCCATTCCTAAGCCATTATACCCTTGGCAATTTATAATAAACAAATCACGTGCCAAAGGATATTTTACTTCGGCAAGGTCATTTTGTGTAGGACTATAGTATTTATCATCATTTAGTCCTTTTACACTTAAAACATTAATTTTCTTCACAACATCAACCATATTAGGAGACGGCTGTGACAACCAATTAACTCCAACAACACCAATCATTCCGTTATTTTCTGAAACAAATTTAATTACTTCATCATTTGTTTTGAAAGAGAAAACATTTTCTGTTGGAAGATCTTTAACTTTCGCCAGTTCTTTCATATATCGAACTGTACTAGAGTTTGGATTATCAAACACAAGACCTTTAATTCCTGTATCTTTTTTACCCTGTATGAAATCAATTACCGTTTTCAACGCAATTAATGTATCATTATTGCTTTTGTTTGAAATAAAAGCAATCGCATCTTTTGCAAAAGGAGTAACGCGGGGTTTTATTTTACTTTTTTCAAATCTTGCGATTTCTTCTGTAGTCAAATCCCTTGCTGTAACAACCACTTTAGCTTTCTGATTCAATAAATCATTTATTAACTCTGCTTCAGATTTTGGTATAACTGTAATTTTTGCACTATAATAAGTTCCTTCAAAAACAGCAACCTGATCATCAACGATTGGTTTAACAGTTTCGTCAACTGTAACATCTAATGCCCCTTTTAAAATGGTTTCTTTATTAGATTCACTCTTACTTTTTTGGTTGCACATGGCAAACAAAAAAACAAAAATAACCAAACCTAAAAACTTACTATATTTTAGCATAATTATTCTTTTGCATTAATTAATCTTAAAAAACGTATTGCCGAATAAACGATTAGCAATCCGCCAAAGGCATATCTGTATTTAGGTTCCATATCTAAGGGAAGTTTTTCCCAAAACATAATCATTAAACCCAGCACAAGATATATTAAAAAAAACAGTATTCCTAAAACAAGAAGAAATCGCTCTTTGAGCGATTTCTTCTGAATATTATTAAGCATATCTTTTAACATTATTCTGCAGATTGAATAGTAATAGGTAAAGAGTAAAGTACTCTCACTTTTTTACCATTTTGCTCGCCGGGAGTCCATTTTGGACATTTTTTAAGAACACGAATTGCTTCTGCTCCTGTACCGTAACCGATATCCCTTAAAACTTTAATGTCGGTTAATGAACCGTCTTTTTCAACTACAAAAGTAACGTAAACTTTACCTTTAAGACCTTCTTCTTCTGGAGTTTTATAGTTGTTTCCTACGAATTTGTAGAATTTATCCATACCTCCAGGGAAATCAGGTTTTACTTCGATACCAGCTGTGTTATATACACTGTTATCTTCTTCTACTACCTGAGAAACTGGTCCTTTACCTACTGGCTCATCTACAGTTAAAACTGCATCTGGATCTCCTTTGATAGTTTCAGAACCTACTTTCTTATCTTTAAGTTCCTCAATTTTTGGAGGATCTTCGGTAACTTCGTTTGCTTTAGCAACAACCGGTTTTACGAACTTCACCTGATCCACTTTTGGTGGAGGCGGCGGTGGTGGCGGTTGATTAGGTTTAATTTCCTCTTTTGGTTTAGGAGGCAATTTTACCGTTGCAATCTTAATATCTGTATTTGTATCTTCTTCAGTAGAATCAGGCAAATAACTCGCAATAAGAGGAGCAGCAATAGCGAAGCTAAAAAAGATAGAACCTAAGATAAGTGCTTTTACCGTAGTTTTACCGTTTGATTTTCTCAGCTCGTATGCTCCATATATCTTATTACGTCCTTCGAATACGATATCAAGCCACTGATTTTTTATAATATCTAATTTCATTTTTCTTGATTATTAGGATGTTAAAACAAGATAGTCTTATTTTTTATCTATCAATTTAGTCTCCTCTGGTGTAAATTCAGGAACAATTGCATAAGTATCTACTCCAGTAATTGCCATTTCATCCAGCATATCAACTAAATTGCGGTAAGTTGATTTTTTTGTTGGCTTAATAATAACAATAATTCCGTTTTTAGGTTTCCCTAAACCAGCAGAGTATTCCAAAACAGATTTTTTTCTTTTAAGCAATTCTCTACGGATACCATCTTTACCGTATGAGATATCTTTTGGTCCTGCAATAGGAGACTCCAATAATCCCATATAATAAGTCAGTTTATTATTTTCACCTAACATCACCGTCATAGTACGATTCTCATCAACCTTAACAGGTTTTTCATCGTTTTTAGGATCTTTATCTGGCAATGACAAATCCATCGATTGAGGTTTTGACAACGATGTGGTTAGCATAAAGAATGTGATCAATAAGAATGCCAAATCCACCATAGCCGTTAAATCGACTTTAGAACTTTGCTTTTTGCTTCTTACCTTGCCACCTTTTCCGCCACCACCGTCGCCGGTATTTAATTCAGCCATTTAGTGTATCTTTTTTTTAATTAAAAATCTTTTCCTCTCATTCCTGTAACTAGGTTAAAGGAATTGATTTTTTGATCTTGTAAAATATCCATAATCTTTTTGATTTGTGGATATTGTTCTTTAGCATCTCCTTTTATTGCAATCTGCAATTCTTTATCATCAAGGTCGATTGTAGCTCTTCTTGAAACTAAAAGCCATTCTTTTAATTGATTATCTAAAGAATCGATTGGAATTCCAGGTTGTTCTGCTTTAGTTCTATCAGCCGCTTTCATGTCGATGATTTGCTTTAAACTTGTAATTGGTACACCGAAGTCATCCATTAAAGCAAATTTTTCTTTATCCTGTTCTGAAAAAGTTACACCGAATTTTGCTCCCATTCCTTCAAGAGTTTTTTTACGAATCTCTCTTCCTTTGATATCAAAAAACACTTTACTTTTCCCGTCTTTTCCTTGACCTATTGTAATAATTGCCAAATCAGAATCTGGTAATTTACTTTGAACAGTAGAAGAAGGCATATCTACAGGAAGTGCCTCAGGCACCTTAGCAGTAGCGGTCAAGATAAAGAACGTAAGCAAAAGGAACGCAACATCACACATCGCAGTCATATCTGTCGACGTTGACTTCTTTTTCATTTTTATTTTAGCCATTATCTTTTATTTTTTTATTTTGATATAATTATTTCTAATTATTTATCAAAAATTAATTATTGTCTTAAACTTCCTCTGAATCTTCTGTAAGTATTCACGATTGTAGTACCAGCCTCATCGATAGAGTAAGTTAAATCGTCAATTTTAGCAGTAAAGAAGTTGTAAGAGATGATCGCTAATACAGATGTAGAGATACCTGTTGCAGTGTTGATAAGTGCCTCAGAGATACCTGTTGCAAGAGCAGCCTGATCTGGAGTACCAGCAGAAGCTAACGCACCAAACGCTTTAATCATACCAGATACAGTTCCTAATAATCCTCCTAATGTACCTAAAGATACTAAAGTAGAGATGATAGTCATGTTTTTCTCTAACATTGGCATTTCTAATGAAGTTGCCTCTTCAATTTCTTTGTGGATTACTTCTGAAGCTTCTTCGCTGTTGAATCCTTCTTTTTTAACGTCTTGGTATTTAATTAAAGCAGATTTAATTGCGTTTGCAACTGAACCTTGTTGTTTGTCACATGCAGCGATAGCAGCTTCGATGTTTCCTTCTTTAATACTTCCTTGAACGCTTGTCATAAATTTGTCTAGGTTAGCTTTTCCAGCAGCTTTGCTGATAACTGTAAATCTCTCAATAGAAAAAACAACAACCATTAAAAACATACCTAATAATGCAGGTACAATGAATCCTCCTTTGTATACCATTCCTAAAGTGTTGATTGGGTGACCAGTTTCTGGATTTCCTCCCTCGAAGTTAGCAGGAGAACCCATCACGAATTTCCAAATTACAATCCCAACTAAGATACACGCTACAATAATGATCCCTGTAATCATTCCTCCCCCATTTGAAGTGCTCTCTTTTTTAACTTTAACGTTTGCCATTTTTTTAAATTTTAATAGTTTTAAATAATTTTTATTTTTTAGTTATATTTAACTTGTAGGGTAGCAAATTTATACGTTTAGTTTAAATAAAAAAACTTTTTTTAATTTTATTGAAGGAAATTTAACGTCAATTTAAAAAATATCTCATTAATTTGCCGTCATCATTTTTGTGATAAAACAAAAATCAAGGCGAATAATAAAAAATTTACAACGTTTTAGTAAATATTCAAACAATCCTTTGAAATGTTCTTAAAAAGCTGCGAAATTATTTTTTATGTATTTTTCAATCAAAAAAAGCATTTTCCTACTAAAAAAAACACGTCAAATTTGTTAAAAATACAAGCAAAACTCTTATAATCATCTAAATTACAAATAAAACATGAATAAAAAGGACAATTTCATTCAAGACATTAATAATGGATATTCTGCCAAAGGCGACTCTATAACGCTTGGCGGTGCAATTTTAGATGGAGAAGCTGTAGCTGAAGCACATGTAAAAATACCTCTAAAAACATTAAATCGTCATGGTCTTATAGCAGGCGCAACCGGAACTGGAAAAACCAAAACAATTCAGGTTTTTTCTGAACAGTTGTCGAATGCCGGAATTCCTGTTTTAATGATGGATATAAAAGGTGATTTCAGCGGTATTGCAAAAGAAGGAAAAGAAGAAGGTTTTATTACAGAACGCCACGCCAAAATAAACCTTCCTTATAGTGTATCTGCATTTCCGGTTGAATTAATGTCATTATCCAAACAAAACGGAGTTCGTCTGAGAGCAACAGTTTCAGAGTTTGGTCCGGTTTTATTTTCAAGAATTTTAGATTTAAACGATACTCAGGCAGGAGTTGTTGCTGTTATTTTTAAATATTGTGACGATAAGCAGATGCCTTTATTAGATTTAAAAGACATCAAAAAAGTCATTAATTATATTACTGAAGAAGGAAAAGAAGAAATTGCGGCAAGTTATGGCAAAATATCAACTGCCACTACGGGAACAATTCTAAGAAAGATTATTGAATTAGAACAACAGGGCGGTGATTTGTTTTTTGGCGAATTGTCTTTTGAAACTGATGATTTAATGAGAATCGATGAGAATGGTAAAGGTTATGTAAATATCATCCGCTTGACGGATATTCAGGACAAACCAAAATTGTTCTCAACTTTTATGTTAAGCCTTTTAGCAGAGATCTATCAAAAAATGCCTGAAAAGGGTGATGCTGAACAGCCAGAATTGGTAATCTTTATAGATGAAGCCCATTTAATTTTTAATGAAGCGAGTAAAGTACTATTAGAACAAATTGAAACTATCGTAAAATTAATTCGTTCGAAAGGTGTTGGTATTTATTTTGTAACTCAAAATCCAATGGATGTGCCAAGCGGCGTTTTGGCTCAATTAGGATTAAAGATTCAGCACGCCCTTAGAGCTTTTACTGCAAATGACAGACAGGCAATTAAAAAAACTGCTGATAATTACCCGACTTCTCAATATTATAAAACAGACGAACTGCTTACCAGTTTAGGAATTGGAGAAGCATTAGTTACAGCACTAAACGAAAAAGGAATTCCTACCCCACTTGTTGCTACGATGATGCGTGCACCGCAAAGCCGAATGGATATTTTAACTCCTTCTGAAATCGATGAAATAAACAACAAATCGAAGCTGGTAAAAAAATATGTTGAAGAAATTGACCGAGAAAGTGCTTTTGAAATTCTAAATAAAAAAATAGCTGATGCTAATGAAGCGGCTGCGCAAAGAGAAGAACAAGCGCCGGCAAAATCTTCAAAAGCAGGACCAAGTACTACAGAAGTCGTTACCAAATCTGTTTTAAAAGTTGTAACAAGCGCTACCTTTATAAGAGGCGTTTTTGGGGTTTTAACGAAAATCTTTAAAAAATAAAAACATCAAGAATCAATTACAATATCAATGTCAATTTAAAATTGATTTTTGATATTGTAATTGACATTGATTTATTTTTGAAGTAACTCCAGAATTTTATTTTCAACTTCTGGTGTGTTCCAGATATTTTCTATGTTATCCAGTTTTAAAACTTCTTCCATAATGCCGTTTTGGAAATCCCCAATCGCCAAAGCTTCGGCATATGGGCGGTCGCTAAAGGTAACACGACTGTAAAGCGGAATCCATTTATCTGGATGTTTATCTGAGAATACTTTTTCTATTTTCTTTTGCAGCAAGAATTTTTCATCTGCGGTTTTGGTACTCATTTCCATGAAATTTCTATATGAAAGTTCAGCAATGGCATCGGCGTTTGGTTTGCGCGAAATTTGATATTCTGTAAAGATTTTTTTCCAGTCGTCTCCAAATTTCTCAATCATTTCGTTTAAAACCGTAATATCTTCAAAACCGGCATTCATTCCCTGGCCGTAAAACGGAACAATAGCATGACAGGCATCTCCAATCAAGGCAATTTTATCTTCGTAAGTCCACGGAAAACATTTCATGGTTACCAAAGTACTGGTTGGATTTTTAAAGAAATCATTTGCCAGTTCTGGAATTACTTCAATCGAATCCGGGAAGTTTTTCTCAAAGAAATCTTCTACCATTTTGCGATCTGTAAGTGATTCAAAAGAATTTTCACCCTCAAAAGGCATAAATAAAGTACAAGTAAAACTTCCGTCAAGATTAGGAAGTGCAATTAACATGTACTCGCCTCTCGGCCAAATATGAAAAGAGTTTTTATCTAATTTATGTGTTCTATCTGTATTTGCCGGGATATTCAATTCTTTATATCCCATATTTAAAAATTCCTGAGAATAATTAAACATGCTTTGGCGCTGCATTCTGTGGCGGATTCTCGAAAAAGCTCCATCGGCTCCAAAAACCATATCGTATTTTCGTTCTTCCCACTCGCCTCTTTCGCTTTCGCCAATGTGCAGAGTTGCATCGCTAAGGGTTACATCCCATATTTTTTGCTCAAAATAAAATTCGGCTCCGGCATTTTCGGCTAAATCAATCATTTTGCGATTTAATGTTCCTCTGGAAATAGAATAAATCGACTCGCCTTCCTGTCCGTAATTCTGAAAATTAAGTTTATCGACCAAATGAATGGCGCGTTTATCCATAGGAATTGCAATTTCACGAACTGCATCTCCAACACCAACGCCATCGAGAGCTTTCCAGCCTCGGTTTGACATTGCCAGATTAATAGAACGGCCTGAAAAATTTATTTTTCGAATATCAGGACTGCGATCATAAACATGAACGGTGTGACCTGCTTTTTTAAGATAAATTGCCAGCAGCGATCCTACAAGACCAGAACCAACGACAGCAATTTTTAGTGAAGTTTGCATCAAGGAAAATCTAATATATAAGATCGTAAAAATAAGTAATAATTATAGATAAGCTTTAAAATAAGTAAATTATTTGCTCTTAGCTGTTCACAACCGTTTTCAAATTTGTTAGGATTCACAGTTAATTGACAAATATAACAAAATGTTATTTTATTTAATTTATTTAAAATTTTTAAACAATTAATTTCGGTTTCGGTTTTACCTTAATATATACATCAAATTATGAACAGCGAAATCTTACAATCAGAAATCATTTTAGAAAACGAAAGAGTACTATTAATCCCTTTTGAAAATGAAAGAAACATTGAACTTAAGGATATTATTTTTGATGATGAAATCTGGAAATATATGGGAATGTATGTTCGAAACGATCAGGATTTCGAAAATTATATTCAAAATACGCTGCAGCAAAAAGCAAACGGAATTTGTTATCCATTTCTTATTATTGATAAAGCTGCAAACCGAGTTGCCGGAAGCACACGTTACGGATATTTAAATCATGCAAGCCAAAAATGTGAAATTGGCTGGACATGGTACGGAAAAGATTTTCAGGGAACTGGTTTAAATAAAGCCTGTAAATATGAGTTATTAAATTTTGGTTTTGAAAACATTCAATTTAAAAGAATACAATTCAGTGCTGATCTTGAAAACTTAAAATCACAACGTGCCATTGAGAACTTGGGCGCTTTAAAAGAAGGTTTATTTAGAAACAATTATGTTGATTCTGAAGGAAACAGCAAAGACGATGTTTATTATAGTATTATTTTGGAAGAATGGCAGAATACAAAACGAGATTATTTTGGGGAATTTATTTAAATATATGGTAATAGAAAAAATCTTATTTTAGTCTAGATTTAAGATTGTAAAATATCATATAGACAAACCATAAAAATGAACCTATACTCAGAACATTACGTAACTCAAAAAACTGAAAGGTTCATTAACAAAATATGGTGTCTGGATAACAGCATCGGCAAAAACATGATCAAAAATAAACTCGTTTTACCAAACGGCTGTTTTAACCTTGCCATTGTAACTGGAAAAGCGATAGAAGTTCATACGAGTAAAAACAAATACGAAATGAACGAAGGTGTTTATTTTTGTTCGCAAATGACCAATAAAGTTTTGGTTAATATTGAGCCTAAAACCAAAGTCACTATAATTCAGCTTCATACCTGGACGCTTTCGATGTTTCCAAAATACGATTTAAGCAATTTTACAGATTCGATTATCAAAATTAATCCTGAAGAACTGCCTTTTAATCTTCAAATTGATTCAAACATTGAACGTTTATTACAAACAATAAATGTTTATTTTGAAGAATTATCAGATTTACATTCAGAGAAAAACACAATCGAAAAAATCTGTGAGATCATTAAAAATCAAGAAGAAATTTCGGTTTCAGACATCAGCAAGAATTTAAAATTATCCCAAAGACTGCTTCAAATTAAATTTAAAACAGCAACCGGATTGACAATTAAAAAATACATTCAGATTTTAAAATTCAGAAAAGCGGTCGATCAAATGGTGAATGCTGATTTAGAAAAGCTAAAATTAACCGATGTTGCGCTTTACAATAAATACTTTGATCAGTCGCATTTTATAAAAAAATACAAAGATGTGATGAAAACTACGCCGAAAACATTCGATCCTGATTCATATTTTCTTTCACTTAAAAGATAAGATTTCGCATTTGTACAATTTTGTGAATTTTGATTGGGTTACTTTTGCACGATCATCAATCATCAATCATTCACAAATGAAAATCAATCAATCTTTTTTTCAACTAAAAGTTTTTTTAGCTGGAATTTTATTTTTTCAAATCCACACCGGATTTTCTCAGGAAGCTAAAAACTCGTCTTTGTACAAAACTATTATGTCAAAAGACAGTCTTCTTTTTGATATTGGCTTCAATACCTGCGATATAAAGCAATTTGAAAATCTTTACACTGAAGATTTTGAATTTTATCACGACAAAGACAGTGTCTCTGACAAAGCAAGATTCCTAAAAACATTGAAAAACGGAATCTGTTCTCCAACAAGAAAGTACAATTACCGCAGAGAATTAATTGACGGAAGCACCGAAATTTATCCGTTGTATAAAAATGGTATTTTATACGGCGCGATCCAAATGGGAACGCATCGTTTTTATGAAAGTACTGCTGATAATACGGAACAGCCCGGAAGTTTTGCCAAATTCACGCATCTCTGGCTATTAAAAAATAAAGACTGGAAACTGGCTCGGTCATTAAGCTACAACCACCAAATGACAAGTTCTACGGCAGGAAAATCAAATCTTTTTGATAACGATCAGGAAACTGAGAAATGGCTAAAAGAAAACAATGTTCCGGCTTTAGGAATTGGAATTATCGCAGATGGAAAACTGAAACAGGTAAAGGTTTTTGGTGAACTTAAAAAAGGCGTTTCTGCTCCATACAATACGATTTGGAATGTTGCTTCATTGACAAAACCTGTAACTGCCATAACGGTTTTAAAACTGGTAAGTGCCGGAAAATGGGATTTAGACGAACCGCTTTATAAATACTGGATCGATCCGGATATTGCAAAAGATCCGTATTTAAAACTACTGACTACGAGAATTGTTTTGAGCCATCAAACGGGTTTCCCAAATTGGAGATCTTTTAACGATTCTAAGAAATTAGATTTCAAATTTAAACCGGGAACGCAATACCAATATTCTGGTGAGGGTTTTGAATATCTGCGAAAAGCATTAGAGAAAAAATTTCATAAAACGTTAGACCAGTTGGCTTCAGAATTAGTTTTTGAGCCTTTAAAAATGAACGATTCTCAATTGATATGGAATGATAAAATCGATCTTTCGAGATATGCAGATGGTTTCGACAATAAAGGAAATCCTTATGAGCCGACAAAAAACAAAACGGTAAACGCTGCCGATGATTTATTAACGACTATTGAAGATTACAGCAAATTTTTGTGCAGTGTTTTAAACGGTGACAACTTAAGTAAAAAAGTTTTTGACGACATGAAATCCCATCAGGTCTCAACTAAAAAAAATAAATATTTTGGTTTAGGCTTTGAAATTTATGATTTAGGAAATGAGAATTATGCTTTATCTCACGGCGGTGCAGATAAAGGTGTACAGACTATTTTTATTTTACTTCCAAAAACCAAACAAGGTCTTGTAATATTTACCAATGTGGATGACGGTTATAAAGTTTACGAAAATATCGTAGTGCATTATCTGGGTGAGAATGGACAAAAGATAGTTGATATTGAAACGAAATAACAAGCAGCAAACCTTAAAAAAACACAGCTATGTCAAATATGCTTAATATACTCGTTCTTTTTATGTTGTTCTTAAAAAGAGAAACAATAGCGCAGACTAATAGTGAAGTGCTAAAAATGAACCTTCTAAAATCTGAAATCATCAAAATGGACAGCCTGCTTTTTGATGTAGCCTTTAATCAATGTGATGCAGGCGCTTTTAAAAAAATAATAGCCGATGATGTTGAGTTTTATGATGATCGTTCGGGATTAAATATATCGAAGGCGAATGAAATAAAATCACTAGAAGCAAAATGTGCAAGACCAGAAAAACTAACCCGAAAATTAAACTCCTGCGTAATTGATAAGTTAGGTGATTTTGGCGCAGTACAAGTGGGCGAACATACTTTTTATAGTAATGGCATACCAGAAGGAACTGGAAAATTTATTCATATCTGGGAGAGAAAAGAAAATGAATGGAAATTAAAACGAATTGTTAGTTACGAGCATAGGCCTTATAAAAAGTAGCTTTGGTTTATGCTCAAATTCGTCTTGATTGAAAATAAAATGAAAAAAAATGAATATTGGTGAAACCAAAAACCAAATCAATCGTCTAACTTTTTAACGGCATAGATTTAATTCAGAATAAAAAATCGTAATTTCGATTCAACTTATTGAATATCTATCAATTACAAAGTTTCAATCATCAATCAAGAAAACGAATCATTCATTAATTTAACCATAATCATTCATCATGAAACAATCAATCAAACCAATTGCACTCTGCTTAATGCTTTTTCTTTTTACTGCAGGTATTTTTGCCCAAAACAAAGCGCAACAAATCGAACAGCTTTTAGCCAAATATAACGAATACGGACAATTTAATGGTTCTGCCTTGGTAGCAGAAAATGGAAAAGTAATCTTAAAAAAAGGTTTTGGTCTGGCAAATATGGAATGGAATATTCCCAACCAGCCCGATACAAAATTTAGATTAGGTTCTATCAGTAAACAATTTACTGCGCTTTTAATTGTAAAACTTGCCGAAGAGGGAAAGCTTAAACTTGATGTTCCCATTACAACTTATTTACCTGATTATCCAAAAGAAAACGGTGATAAAATAACGATTCATAATCTGCTGACCCATACTTCAGGAATTCCGAATTATACAAGTGCTCCAAACTTTTTAAGAGACAAAGCAAAAAATCCGTATACCCCTGCTGACTTTGTAAAAACGTTTGACAAACTGCCTCTTGAATTCAAACCTGGCGAAAAATTTAATTACAGCAATTCAGGTTACTTTTTACTTGGGTATATTATCGAAAAAATAACGGGTAAAACGTACGAACAATATCTACAGGAAACGATTTTTACTCCTTTAAAAATGGTTAATTCCGGCTACGATCACAGCGATGTAATTTTAAAAAACAGAGCTGCAGGTTATGAAAAAGAAGGGAAAAATTTTAGTAACGCATCATACATCGATATGAGTATTCCGTATGCGGCAGGTTCTTTATACTCTACTGTAGAAGATTTATATATTTGGGATCAGGCGCTTTATACCAATAAACTACTTTCAGAAAAATCAATGGAATCTTTATTTAAGCCTTACATAAAATCATGGGGAGAGGAATCTTATGGCTATGGATGGTCTGTTAAAGAAATTAATATTGGAGATAAAAGCAGAATTAAAGTTATCGAACATGGCGGCGGTATCAACGGATTTAACACAATCATTTCGCGTATTCCTTCTGATAAAATTTTAGTGGTTTTATTAAACAATACCGGCGGAACAGTCTTAGGCGAGATGAACAACGCAATCCGCAATATTCTATACAGTCAGCCTTTTAATCAGCCTAAAAAATCATTAGCACTTGATTTATTAGACGTTTTTGATACAAAAGGAACTGCAGCGGGCTTAGATACTTATAAAAAATTGAAAAACGATCCAACGTATGCTATTAAAGAAGGCGATATGAACCGAGTTGGATATCAATTACTGCAAACAGGAAAAAAGAAAGAAGCTATCGAAGTTTTTAAAATCAACGTAGAAGCTTTTCCAAAATCCGGAAATGTATACGATAGTTTAGGCGAAGCTTATTTAGCCGACGGCGATAAAAAACTAGCTATTGCAAACTACTCTAAATCTGTTGAATTGGATCCTACAAACGAAGGAGGTAAAAAAGTATTAGAAGAACTTTCAAAAAGCAAAACAAAGTAAACTAAATATACTTTATAAAAATGAACTCGGCAGAAACAGCTTTAAGACTGTTTCTGCCGAGTTTTTTGTTACAATTTCTAACATTCAAATTCGATAATTTATTTTTAAAAATACTATTTTAGCCGTACCCAAAAAAACAATTTAACCTATGAAAAATTCTAAAAAGTACAGTTTCCTGGCTGTATTATTCTGCTTGTTCATTTCTTCTAAAAGCGTATCGCAAACTAATTATACTGATGTTGCAATGCCTTCACAGCAAAACAAAATTATTATAGACAAAATTGTTGAAGCTGTACATTATAAAACTTATGTAATTGATTTCTGTTTATCTAAAATAAATGAAGCGTCTGCTAAAGAAGGCTGGAATGAGCAAAAATCTATGGAAATTATCCAAAGTGTTAATTATAAAAATTTTAAAGATGCCATCTACAATAGCTTTGTCGTATTTGATGAAGTAGAACTGGAAACTTTATTAAACGCCTACGAAAAAGACCCTGCCTACCAAACCATCAATGTAATGACTAACAATAAAGTACTTATCAATAATCTGAAGATTTTTGCAAGTGATATTGTTAAAGGGAAATATGTTTCTAAATAAAGGTTCTAAGGGGCTAAGATGCTAAGGTTCTGAGTTAGGTTCAAAGTTACAAGGTGACAAAGGTTTTCTTTATCCTCAAACATCTTTGTCAAAGTTTAAAACTTTGACAAAGATTGGATAAGCCGAGAACTTGAAACCTGAAACTAAAAATTATTCTATCAATCTCAATTTAACTTTAGTTGGATCATTTGTGCTTGAAATTTCATAAATGAATTTTCTTTTTAAACTATCATTTATAATTAATTCCATTTTATATTTTTTGACATTGTTTCCTTTAGCATACAACCTTATATAATCATCCGTTCGAAATTTTTCTGGCAGCCTCATATCTTGAGAAACTATATTTTTATCATCAAAAGTCACTGAGGTAATTTCTCCTGCTACACCTCTATTTTCAAGTTGTACAAATATTGAATTATGTTTTAAATCACTTGTGACAACTTTTAGACTAGGAGTATATAATCGCAAGACGGCTTCAATATTTTTGCCTTTTAATTGAGAATTTTCACTTAGTCCTTCAAAATTTATTTTATCACTTTCTCTATAGTTTGGAGATTCTTCCAGAACATTTAAAACCATCTTTTTTAAATCATTTCTTTTGACTGTGATTTTTTTTAGATTATTCTTTGATTGTTTATAAGATCTTTCAAGTTTATAACCTTTAATATTTTTTTCATTCAAATCTAAAACAGAAAATTCTATAAAATTATTTTTTATACTTTCCACTTTTAAACATTTAATAGTTGAATTATAATTCCGATCATCTAATCTCAAAACTGTACTTGTATCAATTATCCTCAAGCCTTCTAGAACTTGATTTTTTTCATTTATAAATCTTTTGAAAGCATATTTATAATTTTCATCTTTTTCTTCTTTCATTCCCAACAAGTGAATTCCTAACCAAATTATTAAATACATTGGAATAAGTAATAAAAACAATTTCCCCTTAAGTCCTGTACGCTTTTCTTTATAAATCCTAGTATGAGAAATAGAATCGTGCCAATTGGCATTCAATAGAAAAGAAATTGAATCGAAAGGAATATATCTTAATAATGTTCTTTTGAAAATAAAACTATTATTCGTTTTTAAACCTAGATTATTGGTAACTCTGCTTTCTGTTAAAAATTTTCCTGGTGTTGCGCTGAAAAGAGTTTCAAAAGCAAAATAAAAGACAAATCTAAAAATAACCACCATTAGCCAAATAGTATTTCTTCCTAATATATTTTCAAATAGTCCAAAAGAACCATTGAAATATATCATTCGTATCCCATCTAAAAAGTAAAATGTCAATACAACAAAAATTGCATTATCTATTAAAAAATGTAATAAGCGCTGCCATTTTCCAATTTTAAAATAAGACATTTTTTCTGGCTCAATATCCGTTAAATGTTCGTATTCTAAAACCTTTTGTTCATTGATGTATTTTATACTTTTATATAAAAAATAAAGCAAACCAAAACTTAATATCAATGGCAAAAAGTGCCAAAAAGTAAATGTGCCAAAGTCTCTATAAACAACATAAATATGACAAATTTCTTCTAGTGCAAAAAAACATTTATTTATAAAAATTATTGAAAAAATAAATCTCAAAACACGAGTTTCCTTTCCTTTAGTTTTATAAAATAAGATAGCCGAGACAAATAATGAAATATTAAAAAACAATGCTATAGTTAAACTATGTTCCATTTCACTGATTTTGAAAGGATCTCCCAAACTGTAAAAAATATAGGAAGTAAATACTCTCAAAATATCAAACATCTCTGCAGGCATTGGAAAAAATCCAATAATAAGACTTAAAAAAGGGACCAATAAAGAAAAGACAATAATTTTTTTATGCATAAACTAACTTTTATAAGACGTAAATATTTATTTTAATAATTATTATTTTTTCGGTTTCAAAACAAGTTTAGTGGACGTTTTTATAATTTCTTCTTTATTGAGTTTCATTTTTCTGAATTTCCCGGTGTTGTACATTTCTGCCTGATCGCTGTAATGTTTACTGAACGGATTTCCCGATTGTCCGGTTGGCAGAATACTCCAGCTGTTTTCGATGTCAGAGAAATCGACAATTCTTCTGGTTGATGGTCCGCCTTTTACATAATACTTTCCTTCATTGGTAAAACCAAAAAATAAATTATTAATTACTTCATTTGAACCCGGCGAAGCAAAAGGTCCAACGTTAAACAGGCCGCGAAGTGCTGCGACTTTTCCTAACGGATGTTCGTGTTCAACAGTATGAACTTCGCCCCATTTCCAGTCGGCAATTGTATTTCCTAATTGCTTTTGAAGATCTGAAACTGCTTCATGAAATGATTTTGAAACTATATCTTTTCTGGTTTCTTTTATATTTTTTGTTTTGATATTATCCCACCAAACCGAATTTTCATTTTTAATCTGGTTAGCGACAACTTGTTTTCCAACAGAAACGCCTAAAAACATATTAAAGTTATCCTCTCCCATCTCGTCTTCAAAAGTATTTTTTAAATACAAATAAACCCATTTATTGTAAATCGTTGGCGCGACATCTTCAAGATTATTTGTCCCTTTCCATGATTTTAAAACATTCACCGCTTCTTTTTCTGATGCAGAAAGAGCATTAAGATCAATGTTTGAAATTAAGTTTTGAACCGTTTCAACTGAAACATCAGATGTATTATCATAAATCATTTTGCTGAATGTTTCTTTATCCCAATCAGATTTTGCATCCATTAAACTAGAAATTCTTTTCGCTCGATCTTCCGGCAGATAATATCCCGGATATAAAAAACCATCAATCGCCTCAGGCTGATTATTTGCAGAATATACATATCCCCATTCTGGATTTTCAGCCGATGGATTTTTAGAAAAATCCAAATATTCCTTAATATCATCCTTACCACTGGAACCGTCTAAAATTAAATGAGTATTTACGCCTTTATCGTGTTTGTATAATTTTCCGCTTGCCCACCAGCCTACATTTCCTTTTGCATCACCATACATAACATTCAATCCAGGTGCGGCAATCAAACTAACCGCTTTTTTAAACTCATCTCTATTTTTAGCATGCGAAAGCCCATAAGCAGCATCCAGAATTTGAATTGGCTGATTTGTGTACGTCCATAACATTGCAATTGGATTTTTACGATCTAATCTATCTAATAAATCATTCATAATTGGTCCATGTCGGCTTGATTTAACCGTTAGAACAACATCAGAAGTATCTTTTATTTTAATCGTTTTTTTTCTGATTTCATATTTTGCAAAACCTTCCGGCGTTTGATATTGGTTTGAATCTCCGGTTTTATTTTTTTCCTGATAAAAATCGATATCATCATTTTCAAACATCGTTAGCCCATAAGCATAATCACGATTGTGTGCCAATAACGGAAACGGAGTTCCTGCCAGATAACAGCCGTACAATTCATGTTTTGGTGTTACAATATGGGCTTCATACCAAGTGGCAGGCTGAGAAAAACCAATGTGAGGATCGTTGGCAAAAATTACTTTTCCGCTTTTTGTTTTGTGCGGTCCCGCAACCCAGCTGTTGCTTCCTATAAATGGCGGAATTGGCGATTTGTCTAACAAAGCTGTAATCGATTTTGAAACAGCCGTATAATCTTCAATATTCTCTTTTGAACTTTTAATTTGAGTTGTATTAAATTCTCCTTCAATACCCAAATCTTTCAAATATTCAACACCATATTTATTTTTGATATCGGTTAATAAAGGATCTGTTTTTTGAGCCATTGCAAAACTAAAAGACATATAACCAAAGATATTGTAAACGTCTTTTATAGTGAATTTTTCTTTTTTTACCCCAACTAAAGTGAACTCAATTGGCGTAGTTCCTTCTTCCAGATATTGATTAATTCCATCCAGATACGCTTGTGTCAATTTATAACTTTCGCTGTTTTTATCTAATTTGGCAATAGCTTTTGCCGAAGCTTCTTCAATACCAATTCCAGCAAAAAACTTATCGTTTTTAAGAGCTACAGAACCAAAGATTTCAGACAATTTTCCCGGAGCAATTCTACGTAGCAGTTCCATCTGCCATAATCTTTCCTGTGCATGAACATATCCAAGCGCAGTCATGGCATCTTTTTCAGAGTCGGCATAAATATGAGGAACTCCATATTCGTCAAAATAAACTGTGGTTTCTTTTTCGAGATTTTTCAGTTGCAATTCGCCTTCATATTTGGGTTTCAAATGAAAAATGTAAGCAAATAAAGCAATTGCAAGAACAACTATAAGTACTAATAAAACCAGTAGAAATTTTTTAAATCTTCTCATATTTTGCAAAATAAAAACAATAAGGTTTATAAAATGATGTAACCAAAAAGAAGAATAATGTAAAAATCATTCTTTTTAAAAAGCTAAATTTATGTATTTAAAATTAATACTATAAATGTCAATATATAAAAAAATAGTAATTGGAATAATTTCTCTTTTTCTCCTTGTAATTTTTGCCAATTTCGGGCTGAATTACTGGATAAAAAAACAACTTCCGATTATTGTTCATGAGAAAAACAAAACAGCTTATAACATCAATTACGAAAAAATTGAAGTTTCACTTTTTTCCCGAAACATCTACGCGCAGACATTATTAGTAAGTCCGAAGAATCAGCCGAAAGACAGTAAAAACGGACTCTTTTCTAAAATTGAATCCATAACAATCAAACATTTTAATATTTGGGATTTGGCTTTTCGTGATATTATCCAGGCCGAAAGTATTATCATCAATAAGCCGCGAGTAATTTTATACAAAAAAGGCGAGAAATTAATTAACAACAGCAAAAGCATTAAAAATGAAATCTTCGAGCCATTTCGCAAAATCGTTGCTGTTTCTAATATTTATTTAAACGACGGAACGGTTGATGTTGTTTCTTTAGATACCCAAAAACCCATTTTCAGTATCAAAAAAATCATTCTAAAATTAGAAGGAATTCTGCTGACTGATGCTACTTTAAAAGAAAAAATTCCGCTGCAATACAAAAGTTATGCATTGGTAATTGACAGTTTGTTTTACAGACCAAGTGCTTTTTATCATATCAATATTGGTAAAATCAGCACCGAAAAGAACTTTCTAAAAATTAATAATTTCTCTAATCTTCCGCAATTTACCCGTCGAGATTTTGTTAAGCGTTTAGAAAAAGAAAAAGACATTTATACCCTGAAATTCGATTCGGCTCAAATTGCAAAAATGGATTGGGGTTTTAAAAACGATCGTTTTTTCTTTAAAGCAAATTCTCTTGTAATCAATCATTTTGATGCAAATATTTACCGAAGTAAAGTGCCAAAAGACGATTTGAGCAAAAAATATCTTTATAACCATTTGCTGCGAAATATTAAATTCCCGCTTCAAATTGACACTCTTCAGGTTCTAAAATCTAAATTGGTTTATGAAGAAGAAATTGATTTCTCAAAAGGCCCTGGAGTTTTAACTTTTGACAAATTCAATTTACAGGCAACCAATCTGCGAAGCGGTTTTGGTTTGAAAAAAACCAATGATGTAAAAATCAAAGTAAAAACCATTTTCATGAAAACTTCTCCGCTTGATGTCGATTGGAGTTTTAATGTTTTGGATAAAAGCGACGGATTTCACATTCAGGGTGTAATTTCGAATTTCGATGTCAGAGCGATGGGACAATTCAGCAAACCTTACATGAACGCCACATTTACAGGCGCTTTTCATAAATACCGTTTTAATTTCTACGGAAATGACAATGTTTCAAAAGGAAATGCTTCATTGGATTATGACGATTTAAAAGTCAAATTATACAAAAAGAAAAATCCTGAAAAAGAAGCTAAACTCAAATCAGCAATCGCTAATTTATTAGTTAAAAATGATTCAAAAGACAAAGCTAAAACCACAGATGTCGAAGTCGAGAGAATTCAGGAAAAATCATTCTACAACTTTTTATGGCGCAGTATCGCTGAGTCTTTGAAGAAGATTTTGATATAGGTTTTTTATCGCCGCAAATTACACGAATTTTCACGAATTAATTTTTAAAATCCTTTGAATAAAAATTAGTGGAAATTCGCATAATTCGTGGCAAACAATCTTCAAAACAAATCTCCAAACCTGATAATTATCAGCTTTTAAAAAAATCCTTTTTTCAATATTTGCCTTTATTTTAATCTGAAAACAAATGGCAAAAACACCTTTACACACTTTTCACATTCCTGTAATGGGTCTTGCATATACAATTGACAGTCCTATTCGTGTGGCACAATATGGCATTTCGTCTGTTATTGCTCTCGCTGATGATGATTTAATTGAGAAGATGCGTAATTTTTACAGCACTAAATTCAATATACCTTATGAAGAAATCACACAGAAACTTCACGATTACCGCGCCGAAAGAATTACTTCTTACTTAAATTTAGTCGACAAAATCGTAAAAGAAAAATTCGAAAATTTCAAAACTGAATTAGCAGAAAGTAAAACAGCATTAGAGAATTTCATGTCAATGCTGCCAAATACTTCTGACATTAAAAAAGGTTTCCAGAATTTATTAGATGACGGAATTGCTTTTAAAGAAAATATTCAGAATTATATTGAAACACATCTTTTTCCAGGCGAAATAGATGTTAACATTATGACGAAGTTGGATAAAGATAATTTCGTAAAAAACGAACAGCTGCCAATTGAGTTTAACGATGCTCATGCTGCTTTAAGAGGTTTTGCGAATAGTAATCTTGCATCTTCTGTTGTACTTTCTGCCGGAATGAATCCGAGGCTGTTTGGTTACTTCGAAAACTTCAAAGATTTTTTTCCAACTGAAAATAATGAACTGAAAAAGAAAATCATTCTAAAAGTAAGCGATTTTAGATCGGCTATGATTCAGGGAAATTTCTTAGCCAAAAAAGGACTTTGGGTTTCAGAA
This sequence comes from Flavobacterium sp. 22659, assembly GCF_052044235.1. Classification (NCBI taxonomy): domain Bacteria; kingdom Pseudomonadati; phylum Bacteroidota; class Flavobacteriia; order Flavobacteriales; family Flavobacteriaceae; genus Flavobacterium; species Flavobacterium sp. 22659. The sequence goes on along the minus strand of NZ_JBQEMU010000008.1, from coordinate 172,761 downwards.
TATCGAATAGAATCAGGATTAAACTGCGGCGGTCACGCCTTTGCTACTGATGGACTCTTATTGGGTACTATTTTAGAAGAATTCAAGCAGAAAAAAGATCAATTGAAACAATCTGCCCACGACTTAATGATTAAAGCTTTACAGGCAAAAAATCAATATTTTCCAGAAAACCCTTTAGAATTAAAAATTACCGTTCAGGGCGGTGTGGGAACAGCAGAGGAACATGAATTTTTATTAGATGAATATCAAGTAGATTCTGTTGGCTGGGGATCACCATTTTTATTAGTTCCAGAAGCCACTTCTGTAGACAAAGAAACAAGAAACCTGTTGATGAATGCTAAAGAAGATGATTTTTATTTAAGTAATATTTCGCCTTTGGGAGTTCCGTTTAATACTTTAAAAGGTACAACCAATGAGTTTTTTAAACAAAAAAGAATACACGAGAATAAAGCCGGAAGTTCTTGTCCTAAAAAATTCTTGGCTTTAAGCAAAGAATATGATCCGCATGGAATTTGTACAGCATCCAAAAAATATCAGGATATTAAACTGGAAGAATTAGAAGCTAAAAAAGATACTTTATCTGCCGAAGAATTCGAAAAAAACAAAATTAAAATTACTGAGAAATCTTGTTTGTGTGTTGGTCTTGCCAATGCTTCTTACCTGGAAAATGATATTAAAATAAAAGGCCAGGCTCAGGGTGTGGTAATTTGCCCGGGACCAAATTTGGCATATTTTGATCAGGAAGTTTCTTTAAAAGAAATGATACAGCACATTTATCAGGGAAAATCGGTTGTGAGAACAGATCGTCCAAATCTATTTGTGAAGGAATTAAAAATGTATGTTGATTATTTCAGAAACGAAATTGAAACCATTTCAGGAGAAGTAACTGCTATGCAGATTAAAAAATGGAATTCTTTTAAAACGAATATTTTAGAAGGAATTGAATTTTATCAAAACCTTTTCTCATCTACTTTTTATTTTAAAGCAGATGAGACGAAAATTAAAAACCAATTTGATTTTTATAAAACAGAATTAAATGCCATTCAAATTCCAACACTGGAATTGGTATAAGCCAAACGGCCGATTTAGAAATCTAAATCGGCCGTTTTATTTTATATAGAATTTTGATTCTATTCTTTTTTCTTATTTTTGCTGTCAATAACAGCACCAGTTCCGGTTCCTAAAGCTGCTCCGGCTAATCCGCCAATTATGGCACCTTCACCTTTTTTCTTGCTAACGATTGCCCCGGTTGCGGCACCAACACCAGCACCAATTACAGCACCTTTAGCAGTGGCACTCCATCCTTTCTTTTTGGTAGTTGTAGTTGTTGTGGCAGTATTTCCGTTTGCAGCCTGCTGATGCACAACAACAACTTTTTCTTTTTGAGACTCGACTCTTTGTTCCTCTTTTATCTTCGCCATTTCAGTCTTCATCGAATCGATAACACGCTGTTTGTTAATCTCAACTTTCATTGAATCAATACTGGCTTGTTTGGCTTTATTTAAATCTTCTTTGCTTTGATTTTGACAAGAAGTAATAAGTATTACCGCGAATAATATATATAAGCCTTTCATGATTGTTAGTTTTTAGAATTATACACTACAAAATACGGAATATCTGCTATATTAATTATTACAGAATTTTTCAGAAAGTTTATAAAATTTGAAGATTTTATGTTTTATCTCGTAAAATGCTTTTGATTTATCTGAATGATTTACTCTCGCAAAGATGCGAAGACACAAGTTTATTCTCATTTTTGTCATTTCGAGGAACGAGAAATCTTCGCGAGCAGCTCTACAAAGATTAAACACTCGCCTCGAAGTTTCTTGCGAAGATTTCTCGTTCCTCGAAATGACAAACCGTACGTTTACTATTATTCTTTTAGATAAACGCTTATTTCCCTAAAATTCCTTTTTTCAAGATCTGCCCAAAATTGTACATATCTTCATAAGAACAATACAAAGGAACTGGCGCCAGACGAATTACGTTTGGTTCGCGCCAGTCTGTAATGACTCCGTTTTTCATCAAATAATCAAATAAACTTCTTCCTTCGCCATGCAGGAAAACAGATAATTGCGATGCTCTTTCTTCTGGGGTTGAAGGCGTAATGATTTCGAAAGTACTTTCTACTTCTTTATCAATTTCATGAAGAATAAATTCTAAATATGATGTAATATGATCACGTTTTTTAATTAAAGCATCCATCCCAACTTCAGCAAACATTTCTACAGATGCTAAATAAGGCGCTAATGACAGAACTGGTAGATTACTAATCTGCCACCCGCCTGCTCCATGAACAGGATCAAAGTTAGGTTCCATTTTAAAACGACGTTCTTTATTATGTCCCCACCAACCGGCAAAACGTGGTAAATCAGGATCGTTATGATGTCTTTCGTGAACGAAAACTCCCGAAGCATTTCCTGGTCCTGAATTCATATATTTATAACTGCACCATGCTGCAAAATCTACATTCCAGTCATGAAGTTCTACTTTGATATTTCCAGCTGCGTGTGCTAAATCCCATCCTACTTTTGCTCCGGCTTTTTGTCCGGCTGCAGTTATCGTTTTAATATCAAAAACCTGTCCAGTATAATAGTTTACGCCGCCAATTAAAACCAAAGCCAATTCGTCGCCAACTTCTTCAATTTTGGATAAAACATCTTCCAGACGAATATTATGTTCGCCTTCGCGTCGTTTGATTTCTACGATTGCATCTTCTGGTTTGTACCCATGAAAATGAACCTGACTTTGAAACATATATTGATCTGATGGGAATGCTTTTTCTTCACAGATAATTTTATAGCGTTTTCCTTTTGGCTGATAAAAGGAAACCATCAATAAATGAAGGTTCACTGTCAAAGTATTCATAACCGTTACTTCTGACGGAAACGCACCCACAATTTTACTCAACGGTTCAGAAAATCTTTCCTGATAATCCCACCAAGGTTTTTCGGCATAAAAATGACCTTCAACAGCCAGTTCTGCCCAGTCATTCATTACTTCATCTATATAAGCTTTGGTGCGTTTTGGCTGTAATCCTAATGAATTTCCTGTAAAGTAAATTACTCGTTTATCGTTAACCTTTGGAAATATAAATTGTTCTTGATAATGATTCAATGCATCTTGTGCATCAAGTTGTTTCGCAAATTCGCGTGTATTTTGAAAAGTCATTGTGTTTTTGTTTTGTCTGCTAAAATAACAACTTTTGAAGTATTTCGATTAAATTTAACAAGTTTACTTTTTAGCCGTAGTCGCAGTTTTTGGTCGCAGTTCACTGAAAACTGAGACTGAAAACTATAAAAAAACCCGTCATTGCTGACAGGTTTTTCAAATTCTGGAATAATCTCAGATTATAATATTAACATCGCGTCTCCGTAAGAATAGAATTTGTATCCTTCTTTGATCGCTTCTTCGTATGCTTTTTTCATTAAATCGTGTCCACAGAAAGCAGAAATCATCATTAATAATGTTGATTTTGGTGTGTGGAAATTTGTAATCATACAGTTTGCAATACTGAAATCGTGAGGAGGGAAAATAAATTTATTTGTCCATCCTTCGTAAGGATTTAATGTATTTGCAGAAGAAACAGAACTTTCAATTGCACGCATAGAAGTTGTTCCTACTGCACAAATACGTTTTTTCTTTGCTTTCCCTTCGTTTACAATATCACAAGCTTCCTGAGTAATGATTAATTCCTCAGAATCCATTTTGTGTTTAGATAAATCTTCAACCTCAACTGGGTTAAAAGTTCCTAAACCTACGTGTAAAGTTACCTCAGCAAAGTTCACTCCTTTGATTTCTAATTTTTTCAAAAGGTGTTTTGAGAAGTGTAAACCAGCAGTTGGTGCAGCTACAGCTCCTTCTTCTTTTGCATAGATAGTCTGATATCTTTCAGCATCTTCCGGAGTTACATCTCTGTTGATGTATTTAGGAATTGGAGTTTCTCCAAGTTCTGTTAATTTGTTTCTGAATTCTTCATAAGATCCATCGTATAAGAAACGTAAAGTTCTTCCGCGAGAAGTTGTATTGTCGATTACCTCAGCAACTAATGAATCGTCGTCACCAAAATAAAGTTTATTACCAATACGGATTTTTCTAGCAGGATCTACTAAAACATCCCATAAACGCTGCTCAGAATTTAATTCTCTTAATAAGAAAACTTCAATTCTCGCTCCTGTTTTTTCTTTGTTTCCGTACAAACGCGCAGGGAAAACTTTTGTATTGTTAAGAATTAAAACGTCACCGTCATCAAAATAGTTGATAACGTCTTTAAACATTTTATGTTCGATAGTGTTTTTTTGACGGTCAATTACCATTAAACGAGATTCATCTCTATTTTCTGCCGGAAATTCAGCTAAAAGTTCTTTCGGTAAATTGAAATTGAAGTGTGATAATTTCATATTTGGATTGTTGATTTTAGAATGTAGATTTTAGATTTATTTACCTAAAATTTTAAATCGGTTGCAAATATACGATTGTGAGATAGGCGTTGTCAAGTGTTTTGGCTTTTATTTTCAAAAGTCCTTGATTTTGTGAGGTTTCAGGATGAGTTAAAATTGTTTTTTTTCTTAGATAAACCTATCCATCCTATTATTGTCATTTCGACGAAGGAGAAATCTTCGCAAGTAGCTCCGCCATCAAAATCCAATCTTTGCAGAGTTTCTTGTGGAGATTTCTCCTTCGTCGAAATGACAAACTTTGCGATTATATTTAAATTCGACATAAAAAAACCTCCGGTAAAAACCAGAGGCTATGCTTTATTGAGCTTTTATTTTAAAATGAACTTATATCACTTATATAGTTCAAAAACTACAATTCTGAGATTTGGAAATTTAAAGCTTTCAAATCGTTCCAGAAATCTGGATATGATTTTGAAACTACTCCTGCGTCTTCAATAATAATAGGCACTTTAATTGCTAATGGAGCAAATGCCATTGCCATACGGTGATCGTTATACGTCCCAATTTTTACATCGTGATTTATAGTATCTGATTTTACTAAGGTTAAGCTGTCATTCGTTACAGAAATATTTGCTCCTAATTTCGTAAGTTCAGTTTTTAAAGCTTCTAGCCTATCTGTTTCTTTAATTTTTAAAGTATGAAGACCTGTTAAGTGACATCCAATTCCTAAACCTAAACAAGTCACAACAATTGTCTGTGCAATATCTGGAGTATTGTTTAATTCAAAATTTACATCTTGATAATTAAATCCAGCCACTTTTTCCAATGTCATATTATTGCCTTGAAAAGTGGTTTTTACACCCATTTTTTCATACAGAGAAATTAACTCTGAATCTCCCTGAAGACTATTTTCTTTATAACTGCTCAATGTGATTTTTGCAGCATCAGACAAAGCTGCAAGGCTGAAGAAATAAGAAGCCGAACTCCAGTCAGATTCTACAACCATTTCTTTTGATTCAACAGATTCCTTTGGAAAAACTTTAATTACATTTCCTTCAAAACTTGTTTTTATATCTAAATCTTTTAGCAGAGCCAAAGTCATTTTGATGTACGGAATTGAAGTAATTTCACCTTCTAAAGTTAGTTCTAAACCATTTTCTAATTTTGAAGCTACTAATAAAAGTGCCGAAATATACTGGCTGCTCACATTTGCCGCCAATGTTACTTTTGAAGCTGTTACTTTTTTCCCTTTGATTCTAATTGGCGGATAACCTTCTTCTTTTTCGTATGAGATTTCAACTCCCAATTGTCTTAAAGTATCAACCAAAATTTTGATTGGACGCTCCTGCATTCTGCTTGATCCTGTCATTACTACTTCTCTGCCTTCGTTTACAGCAAAGTAAGCGGTTAAGAAACGCATTGCAGTTCCGGCGTGGTGAATGTCTACAATTTCATCATTACCAATAAGTGCTTTCTGCATTACTTCGCTGTCATCTGAGTTTGAAGTATTAGCTAAAGTAATATTTGGAAATAAAGCTTTTAAAAGTAATAAACGGTTGGTTTCACTTTTAGAACCTGTAATATTTAGCTGCGAATCATCAATGGTAAATAGTGAGTTCGTCGTTAATTTTAAATTCATTTTTTTTATTGTAAGTTGTGAATTTTGAATTATGAATGATTAGAAACCTAATTCAGCTCCGCAATTTACCACTCCCCATTCATAATTCAAAATTCAAAACTCATAATTCAAAACTTATGAGTGATATTTCACAATTATTTCAATTTATCGTTGTTTTTGTGACGATCTTTATCTCTAACCGATTTTAAGTCCATTTTTTTATCAAAAGCAGCCTGCAAATCGATTCCCGTTTGATTTGCCAGACAAAGAACTACAAAAACAACATCGGCTAGTTCTTCGCCTAAATCTTTGTTTTTATCACTTTCTTTTTCAGATTGTTCACCGTAACGACGTGCTATAATTCTGGCAACTTCGCCTACTTCTTCTGTAAGCTGCGCCATATTTGTTAACTCGTTAAAGTAACGAACTCCGTGTTCTTTTATCCAGGTATCAACGTCTAGTTGTGCATTTTTCAAATCCATGATTCTATTTTTGAACAAAAATAAGGCAAACTTAATCCTGCTATATTTTTTTTAATACAATTTTTTCAGTTTCTTTCGCAATCATGGCTTTGTAATACTCTTTCAGCATATCATATTTTTCTGCTGATACAATTGCCTGATTTATTTGATGTAAAATTGCTAACTGCAGGGTATTACCGTTTGAGGCAATATTGAATTTAAATGTTCCTAAATTATCTTCCATAGTAACGGCTGCAGGAGCTGGCAATGTTTCTACTGTAAAACCATCTGGTATTTGAATTGTAATATTGTATTTATCAGCAAATGGGTAGCTAAAATCTACCGGATATTCTCTAACCTCTTGTGTAAATGGGTTTTTATTTTCTGTAAAAAACAGCATTGGGCTTATATAAATTTTTTCGCCTATTAATTCACACAAGTTATTTCCTGAAAATGAATACGTTTCTATAATTGGCTGTAGAAAATCTTTTTCATTAGCCTTAGAATATTCATTAATTTCTATTTTATTATATTGATTTTCTAACTTTTCCAGATATTCTTCTTCTTTAAAACCTGAAATATTACCTCGGGTTACTAATGCATTATAATCTGTATACTGTCTTCTGGTTTTTCCTGTCACTTTTCCATCTGCAGCAATAGTATAATTCATAAAAATATTATCTGCAGAAACTTTTTGAGGCATTAAATTCACTTCTTCTGAACTTCCATCTTTACGTATCAATCTTCCGTTCCAATTTAATGTTCGTAACGGTAAAATATTAGGGGTTGAAAATCGATCTGTTCCATCAAGCAAAACATTTCCAGTTGAAGTTTCTACAGCGGCTACAACATAATTAAAAGCTGTTCTGTTAGGAAATAAGGGAATTCCGTTTGAACGCGTACTTAATAAAACAGGATTTGCTGTAAGCCCGGCATATCGTAGCATGGCAGTCAGCATTAAATTAATTTCTGCTACATTTCCTGTTCCTTCCTGATATGCTTTTCGAACTCCTTTATCACAGCTGTAACCGTAATATTCGTCCCATTTTACTTTTGATTTCACATAACTTAAAATAGCTGGTATTTTTTCTTCGGCAGTGTTTAATCCCGCTAATACGGTTTTTAAATCATTTTCAAAATAACCGGTTTTATTTAATTCAGGACCAAAATCGTCATAATCGTAAATCGTTTTAACTACAGAATTCCAATCTGCAGAATACATCTTTAAAGGCTGATTAAATGGTTTAACTATTGATAATTCGTGTTCTACACTAGCCGTATAGTTATCTATATTGTTAACATACAATTCATCTTTAAGCGCTGGAATATTTTCAGCAAGATAGCTCGTTTGTGTTTCCATGTAATCGACTTTATCTGCAGAAAATGTAGTTTTAGACACATGTCCAGGTCCTAAAGTCCTTTCTCTGTTTAGTGAAGTTATTGATTTAGAATTTTTAACCGTTGCCACTTTCGGAAAAACATATCCTTTTTGCATAGAATTAAAAGTATAATACTCAGGGATATAAGTTGTATATTCAGAATAGTCAACAGGAATACTAGATTGAAATTTCCAATCTCGCATCATTGATATATTAAGCGTTCTTACTGTATATTTAAATTCTAAAACAGAACCTTCCTTTACATTAGGCATTGAGATTTTTTTTCTTGACCTATACTTATTTACCTCTTCATTAAATTCACCGTCACTTTTTAATTTAGTTTTTTCAATCTTTCCGTTTACTAAATTATAAGTCACAACATCTGAAATGCTAACTGTTTCCCTTGACTCATTTTTTACGCTGTAATAAGTAACACTTTGATTCGCCCAATCATACCCTTCTTTTTTATATATTTTTATACGGGTTTCAACTTCCGTAAGTAAAAAGAATCCGTCGCTGTCATTGTATTCAATTCTCGATTTTCCTCTTTTATACAAAATTGCCGCTGCTGCGGATGAGTCTTTTGGGTGTACTTTTTGTTCCAATTCTGCAATTGAAACTTTTCCTAATTTAAATTCCTGAGCTTCTATTTTTGAAGCTGAAAATAACAGGAATAAAAAAATGAATAATCTGGTAATTTTCATGTTTTTGGGTTTTGGTTATGGTTAGTTTTTGGTCAATATGATTTTTGAATTGTCATTTTTTGAAATCTGTTCTATAAAAAGTCGGTATTCATCGTATTCTTTATTCGAATATTTCCCTTTGCCTAAAAACATGGAGCGTTTATAAGTAAGTTTGTTATTATCCTTTTTAATAATTTCTGTTTTATATTCTCCGAATTTGCCTTTCAATTCAACATTTTGCGGCAGAAATTCAATAGAAAACCCCGCAGGAAGATTGATTTCAATTTCGTCTGTATCAAAATAACCGCGCTGAATTTGAAATGGAGTTTTACGGTTACGGATTCGTTTTACATTTTCGGAGTTTTGATTGAAAGCATCTACCGTAAAAATCATTTTGTTTCCTGAAATTAAACCGTAGTTAAGAGCCGTAAGCTGGACATCTTCTAAAAATTTGACATTTTCTTTATCATTCACAAAACTTATTTTTCCCAGTTTAATATTGTTTATATTACTCCAGTAGCTTTTATAATGTGCTTCTTTTTCTGTAGGAAGTATATTTTCAAGATTGGCTTTTGAACTGTATTGCGATCCTTGCGAAGCTATTGAAATTGTTCCGGAAAAATTTCCATTTTCATCAATAGTATAATTTCCTTTACCATTTTGGATATTTTCCTTATCCTCATAAATTTTAGTTCGCACAATTTCTCCTCCTTCAGGTTTTACTACCAAAACATCTCTGTCATCAGTAAAAGTTCCCTGATAACCAAACGGATCGTCCTGGCTCGTGCATTCCAGCCAGATATAATTATCTCCATTTGGAACTGCAAGAATCATGTGATTACCCTGCATTGAAACAAAATCAGACTGAATATTAGATTTATAACGACCACCATATAAAATAGTATTATATGAAGGAACATCAACAACTTGCAAAAGTGCTTTTGTATAATTTGTCAATGCTTTACAGTCTCCATAACCTAAACGATCTACGTCTGACGCAAGCATTGGTTTCCAGCCTCCAATTCCTATTGCAATATTTACGTATCTGGATTTTTTTTGTACATAATCGTAAATAATTCTAGCTTTTTTAATTGGGTCTTTTTCGTCTCCAACCAGCGTTTTTATTCTTTCTTTGGTTTCTTCGGGCAAAACCGTTGTTCCGCTTAAAATTTTATCTCCATACCATTTACCAAATGCTTCCCATGTTGTTGCTGTACCATCAACACCTTCCAGATGAAATTTTTCTAATCCCATCATTACTTTTGGGAAAAGATCTCCCGCTGAAGGACTATAATCTTCTGGTTTTCTGGCCTGAATGTTACTGGCTGCATAACTTAGTTTTGTATCTGTATCGATAGTTTTTTTTATGTTGAAATCAGAAAACTGAAATTCTTTCTTTTTAAAACCTAAGTCGTTTGGAAAAGATATATTGAGAATACTTTTTTGTATGCTGACATTGTAATCTCCTAAAAAATACCATCGTGGTATAAAAGCTGTATTAGAACTTTCAATTTCACTATTATAAACAATTGTAAAGGGATAGGAAATAGGCGTATAATCTAAGTATAGTATACGGTTATCTGAAAAAAGTGTACTGCCGCTTACCGCGCTTTCGTCTTTAAAATCTTTTCGTTTTATTTTTTTGATTTCATTTCCAAGCAAGTCATAAACAACAGCTTCTATATTTTTTAATGTAGTCGATTTGTCATAATGCTGATAAGCTTCGATGTGTTCAAGTCCATTTTGATTAAAAACCGTTACCACTCGATGCGTTTTAATATTCATGCTTCGCTGCGAAGAAATCGAAATATCCATTTGATCTAAACGCACAACAGCATTCGCATTATCTTTTAAACTATCAGATATAGAAAGTGCAGAATATTCGCCTTTTTGAGCATTTGAAACATAAGTAATTAAAGAGAAAAATAACGCAAAAAAAGGGCTTTTCATTAGTAAGTAATTTCGTCAAATATATATTATTTTTAGAAATTCTTAACATTTTTTTTATTCCCTATTCTTGCTGTCCATAACAATTGTTACAGGACCATCGTTAAGAAGATTTACTTTCATATCAGCACCAAAAATTCCCGTTTGTATTTTCTTTCCAAACTCTTTTTCAAGCGATTTTACAAAGTTTTCATACATTGGAATTGCAAAATCTGGTTTGGCTGCTTTTATATAAGAAGGACGATTTCCTTTTTTTGTAGATGCATGAAGTGTAAATTGGCTGACTACAATAATATCGCCATCGACATCCTGAACTGAGCAGTTCATAACATCATTTTCGTCTCCAAAGATTCGCATTTTTATGACTTTACCAGTAAGCCAGTCTATATCTTCCTGAGTGTCGGCATCTTCAATTCCGACTAAAACTAATAATCCTTTTTGAATATCTGCTGTTTTTTGCCCCTCAACTGTTACTGATGCTTGGGAAACTCTTTGAATAATTACTCTCATTTATTTAAGTCTGAAAGTCGAAAGTCAAAAGTCAAAGGCCTCGCATGTTTGTAAAAAACTTTAAGACTTTCGACTTTTGACTTTTGACAAAATTTATTTTCTCGTTTCATCACTTGCTGCACGATCTTCTCCATAAATATCGGTACGGTAATGTTCTTCATCGCCTTCTAATATTTTAAGATAACTGTTGTAACGCGACCAAGCAATTTCATCTTTTTCTAAAGCTGCTTTTATGGCGCAATGAGGTTCTTCTTTATGAAGACAATTATTAAACTTGCATTGATCTTTTAATTTGAAGAATTCCGGAAAATAACCGCTGATTTCAGTTGGCTCCATATCTACAATTCCGAAACCTTTAATTCCCGGAGTATCGATAATTCGGGCATCAAAAGACAAATCATACATTTCGGCAAAAGTCGTTGTATGCTGTCCTTGTTTGCTTTGCTCTGAAATAACCGAAGTTTTTAAATGAAGACTTGGTTCCATTGCGTTTACCAAAGTTGATTTTCCAACTCCTGAATGTCCAGAGAACATACTTACTTTTCCAACCATCATTTCTTTCAGTTTGCCAACACCTTTATTTTCAGTTGATGAAATTCGGAGGCATTTATATCCAATTTCAGTATAAATATGCTGTAAGTAAAGCTGATCGTCTAATGTTTGATCGTTTAAAGTATCGATTTTATTAAAAATCAAAACCGCTTCAATTCCGTAAGCTTCGGCTGTAACCAAAAAACGATCGATAAAACTGGTAGTAGTCGGGGGATTATCAATTGTAACCAGTAAAAAAACCTGATCGATGTTTGAAGCAATAATATGAATCTGCTTAGACAAGTTTACCGATTTACGAACGATATAATTTTTTCGTTCATGAATCGTATGAATCGTACCGGTAACAGCATCCGAAGTTTCATCTAATTCATAATCGACAATATCACCTACAGCAATAGGATTGGTACTTTTGATACCTTTAATTCTGAACTTCCCTTTCATACGGCATTCCACAAAATCTCCTTTTTCAGATTTTACGGTGTACCAGCTTCCTGTAGATTTGTATACGGTTCCTGTCATTCTTTAATTTTAGATTGCTCATTTCAGATTTTAAATTCAAAACTTAAATCTTCGCAAAGATAAATGAATAATTTTAAACATAGCCCACGATTGAAACCACGGGTTATATTATAAAAAACAAAAATCCCCGCTACATCTTTCAAAGTAACAGGGATTTTAAAAAAACAATCTATTTTTAAAATCATGATATAAGAAAACTCAAGGTCAAAATTTAGAATAAACTCAAATTAACTTATATCACTTATATAATTTAAAGAAAATTATGCGTTGAAAATTTTCTCTTGGTGACCAATACTTTCCTGGTGAATTGCTTTAAACATTCTTAAAACGAACTCTTCAGTAAGCCCTTTTTTCTCGCCTTCTAAAATCATTTTTCCTAAGATTTCGTTCCAACGGTTGTTTTGAAGAATCGCAACGTTTGCATCTTTTTTCACCTGACCAATTTCGTCAGCCACTTTCATACGTTTTCCTAAAAGCTCTAATAAGTTAGCATCAAGTACGTCGATGTTAGCTCTTAGTTTAGTCATTTTTTGGCTGTACTCATCTGTAGTATCATCTGTTTTTCTGATAGTCAAATCTTTAATGATTTGTTTCAAAGCATCAGGAGTAACTTGCTGTGCAGCATCAGACCAAGCATTATCTGGATCGATGTGAGTTTCGATAATCATACCATCGTAATTCAAATCTAAAGCCTCTTGAGTTACTTCGAAAATCATTTTACGATCTCCAGTAATGTGAGATGGATCGATGATTAATGGTAAATCAGGGAATTTATTTTGTAATTCGATAGCAATCTGCCATTCTGGAATGTTTCTGTATTTTGTTTTTTCGTAAGTAGAGAAACCTCTGTGAATAACTCCTAATTTCTCGATTCCAGCCATGTGTAAACGCTCAACACCACCTAACCATAAAGCTAAATCCGGGTTTACAGGGTTTTTAACCAAAACGATTTTATCAGTTCCTTTTAAAGTATCAGCAATTTCCTGAACTGCAAAAGGGTTTGCAGTTGTACGAGCACCAACCCATAATACGTCGATATCGTGTTCTAAAGCTAGTTTACAGTGCGCTGCAGTTGCAACTTCAGTACCCATTAATAAACCAGTTTCAGCTTTTGCTTTTTGTAACCATTTTAATCCAATTTCTCCAACACCTTCAAATCCTCCTGGACGAGTTCTTGGTTTCCAGATTCCAGCTCTGAATACACTAACTTTTGAATCTTTTAATTCATGAGCGATTTTTAAAACCTGATCCTCTGTTTCTGCACTACAAGGTCCAGCAATCACAAGTGGGTGATTTAAATTGAAATCTTCTAACCACTTTCTCATTTCTTTCTTATTTTCCATTTTATTATAGTTTTTACTTTTTAATTAATCCGTTTAATATTTCTTTTATTTTATTTGTGCTTTCCATTTCTTCAAAAATGGCGTTATAATCTTCTTCTTTCAACAAATCCCTAAACCGACTGAGATTTGAAATATAAGCTTCTAAAGTTTCCAAAACGTGTTCTTTATTCTGCTTAAAAATCGGCGTCCACATGGCTGGTGAACTTTTTGCTAAACGAACGGTGCTCTCAAATCCACTTCCTGCCATATCAAAAATATCCTGTTCGTCTTTTTCTTTATTCATTACCGTTTTCCCAAGCATAAACGAACTAATGTGCGATAGATGCGAAACGTAAGCAATGTGTTTGTCATGCGAAACCGGGTCCATATATCGAATCCTCATTCCTATTTCGCTGAAAAGCTTTAATGCCTTTTCCTGCAATTTAAAAGTGGTTTTTTCCACTTCGCAGATAATGTTTGTTTTTCCTTTAAACAAACCTCTTATTGCCGCCGAAGGTCCTGAAAACTCCGTTCCCGCTATCGGGTGTGTGGCGATAAAATTTCTTCTTTTCGGATGACTTGCTACTGCTTCACAAATTGGTTTTTTAGTCGACCCAACTTCAAAAACAATTGTTTTATCTCCAACTAAATCCAGAACTTTTGGCAGAACCGTTAAGGCAACATCCACAGGAACCGAAACAATTACAAAATCAGCTTCAGCCAAATCTCCAAAACTTCCTGCTTCGTCGATAACTCCTAAATCAATGGCTTCCTGCAAATGCTTTTCGTTGCTGTCGATTCCAAAAATGGTCGAATCAGGATGTTGGTTTTTAATGTCCAGCACCATCGAACCGCCTATTAATCCTATTCCTATTACGTATACTTTCATATTTCTTTTTCTTTTTTGTCATTGCGAGAACGGGCGCCACCTCACTAACAATTGACTCAGCAAATGTGATTGCTTCGTTCCTCGCAATGACTTCTAAAATCGATCAATCGCTTCTTGTACTTTTTCTTCTTTCACACACAATGAGAATCTGATATATCCTTCACCATTGCTTCCAAAAATGGTTCCCGGTGTAATGAAAATATGTTTCTCATATAATATTTCGTCAATGAACTTTTCTGCTGATTCAATTCCTTCTGGCAATTTCGCCCAGACAAAAAGTCCAACTCCTTCTTTATATACTTTACAGTTTAACTTTTCAGCTAATTTTTCTGTTAATTCTCTACGGCGTCTGTAAATTTTGTTTTGGTCTTCAAACCAGGATTTATCACATTTTAAAGCTGCAATAGCGCCTTTTTGGATTCCGTAATACATCCCGCTGTCCATGTTGCTTTTTACTTTTAGAACCGCATCGATAATTTCAGCATTTCCTAAAACCATTCCGACTCTCCAACCAGCCATGTTGAACGTTTTACTTAGTGAATTCAATTCTAAAGCCACCTCTTTCGCACCTTCAACCTGCAATAAACTCATCGGATTATCATTCAAAACAAAACTATACGGATTATCATTAATCAATAATATGTTGTGTTTTTTAGCAAAAGCAACCAATTTTTCAAATAACGCTAAACTTCCTCTAGCTCCTGTCGGCATGTGCGGATAACCCAGCCACATAATTTTTACTTTCTCCAACTCTAATTTTTCTAAAGCTTCGAAATCTGGTTCCCATCCGTTTTCTTCTTTTAAATCATAATAAACCGGAATTGCCTGAACCAAATTGGTTACCGAAGTATAAGTTGGATAACCTGGATTTGGAATTAAAACGTGATCGCCTTCATTTAAAAATGCTAACGAAATGTGCATAATTCCTTCTTTCGAACCCATAAGAGGTAAAATCTCATTATTTGGATTCACTTCAACACCAAACTGATCACGATAAAAATCTGCCATCGCCTGCCTCATTTCTGGTAATCCCTGATAGCTTTGATAACCATGCCCGTTTTCGTCTTGAATTGCGGCAGCGACTGCTTCAATTACTGCTTTTGACGGGCTCAAATCAGGGCTTCCAATTCCCATATTGATGATCGATTTTCCTTCAGACATCAGCTGTCTCACTTCTCTCAGTTTTGATGAGAAGTAGTATTCTTCAACTGTGTCTAATCGTTTTGCTGTTGTAATCATTTTTTTTAATTTTTGCTATATGCTTTAAGCCTTAGGCTCTATGCTTTTTCTTTTTTGATCTGTCACCCTGAGCGAAGTCGAAGGGCTTTCCAATTGGAACGTAGGCTTCGACTTCGCTCAGCCTGACAATCTAAAATCTTATTTCGTTAATCTTCAATCTAAAATCAACTTTAAGACTTAAGGTCTGGTGTTTTTATATTCTCCCAATACTTTAAAATATTCTGCCATTATATTTAATAATGCTTTGGCTTTTGCAAAATCTTCGTATTTCTCAAATGTTACATCTACAAAGAATGAATATTTCCAAGGCGTTTCAATTTTTGGAAGCGACTGGATTTTTGTCAAATTCAGTTTGCAGTCGCTCATTACATTTAAAACCGCTGCTAAGCTTCCTCTTTTATGATCCAATTCAAATTTGATTGACGCTCTGTTGATTTCGCTTTCCGGCAAAAATGAATTTTGCTTTTTAATGATTACGAAACGTGTCATATTGTTTTTAATCGTTTGAATCGATGACGCGATAATATCAAGATCGTACATTTCAGAAGCTGTTACACTTGCAATCGCTGCAATTCCGGTTAACTGCTTTTCCTGAATTCTTCTAGCTGTTTCTGCTGTATCTTTATCCTCAATCAATTTGATATTTGGATATTGTTTCAGGAAATCCATACACTGCAAAAGTGCCATTGGGTGCGAATGAACTTCTTTTATATCTTCAATTTTCTGACCTTTTAAAGCCATTAAATTCTGCTGAATGTTTAAATAATGCTCTCCAATTATGTGCAGATTGTTCTTGTCAATCAATGCATAATTCGGGATAATCGGCCCTGCAATTGAATTTTCGATCGCCATAACAGCCTGATCAGATTTTCCGGCAATAAGGCTGTCGATCAATTCTTCAAAAGACAAGCATTCATCAATATCCACATTTTCAGAGAAATACTCTTTTACAACCTGATGATGAAATGATCCTTTAATACCTTGTATTGCAATTTTCGTTGTCATATAGTCAAAAAAAAATCCTGATTTGCATCAGGATTGTATATTAGTTTTATTTGTCTTAAAATTTTTCTCAAATAACCATAGCACAATCCTCACTTCTACTAAAGAAGAAATAAAAAGAGTTGCTAAAATAAAAACGGTTACTTGCCATTTTGTTTGTGTTTTGTTTTAAATTCTCTGCGAATGTATAAATTATTTTTAGTGCACCAAAAAAAAGATTGCATTTTATGAAACAAAAAAGGATTTCTTAACAAATTTAGCAGGTTTTGTATGATAATATAAAAATATGGGCTTAAAATGAGATATTTATAATAAGGTTCTGAGGTTCTAAGTTGCTGAGATGCTAAGTTTTTTTCGCCACGAATTCACGAATTAGCGCAAATCTCTGTACAATTAAATCTAATTTCACAGATTTTAAAAAATAAAATTCGTGAATTCGCAACTATCTTCTAATCAAAACAATCCCGAAACTGGTTTATTTGCAATTCCAATTTTAGAATAATCGAAGTTCATTTTTTCTTTTAATAAAGAAGCGTACACACTTCTAAAATCAATTTCGTATTTCAAGTCACCATTATCTAAGTCTGCCAGATTTGGATTTTTTCCTAAAATTGTTCCTTTGTTGTTTCCTCCTATTATAAACATTGGTGCAGCAGTTCCGTGATCTGTTCCGTTGCCGTTGTCTTTTACTCGTCGCCCGAATTCGGAAAAAACTACAACTGTTACATTTTGTAATAATTGTGACTGTTTTAAATCAGAATAAAAACTGAATAAAGAATCATTTAAATCAGTCAATTTTCGTTCATGAATCGCAAGCTGATTATCATGTGTATCAAATCCGTTGAGCGATGTGTAATACACTTTCGAGTTTAGGTTTCCTTTTATCAATCGAGCAATCCATTCCAGGTTTTTCGATAATTCAGTTTTCGGATAACTGATTTCCGTTTTTGATTTTGCTAAAGCTTTCTGAATTTCATCTGAACCTTCGGTAACCGAATTGGCAATTTTTCGAACAAAATCCAAATGCGGATTTTGAGACAAAGTCACATTTTCTTCTTTTGATTTTACTTTAAAACGATCCGGATCTTTTACGGTTATAAAATTAGGCTCTACTCCTTTTAAAGCTAAATTATCAATTGAATCCAAATTGATTCCGGCTGTCGCTTGATGTCCATTGCATTGCAAATCCAGAAATCTTCCGAGCCAGCCTTCATTCCTATATTTATTAGAATCGGTTGCCGTTTGCCAGATTTCCTGACTTCTAAAATGCGAACGAATTGGTTCTGGATAACCTACGTTTTGAATCACGGTTAAATCTCCGTTTTGCTGCATTTGGGCAAAATCTTTTAACGAAGGATGAAATGCCATTCCATTATTCTTACCAACAACCAAATCTTTATTTAAAGCAATCTTGATTCGTAAATCATAATACAACGGATCATCGTAGGGAATAAAAGTATTTAAACCATCGTTTCCGCCATTCAACTGTACAAAAACGACACATTGTTCTCCTACAATCAAATTGTTCTGAGAACCAAAAGCGTGCAAAAAATCAGGAAGCACAAGTAATCCGCCTGTAAAAGTTCCTGTCAGTGTTAGAAAATTTCTTCTGTTCATGATTACTGCTTTTTAGATTAATTGATATTCTGGAAGTTTAGTGATATAATTAAAAAGTCTGACTACAGCAAAATCGGCGTGTGGATCTTTGGGATCAAAATCGTATTTCAAAAGATTTTCCATGTCTTTCTGAGCCGAATCACTGACGGCAAATAATAACCGGTCTGATAATTCAGAAATAATCGTTTTGTTATTTCCTTCTGAATCAAAATTGACTTTTACCGCAGTTTTTTCATATTCTGACTTTTCTTTTTCAACTCCGTTCATCATCGTTTTCAGAACTTTTCTATTCAGACTTTTTCCACTGCATAATAAATCGGCTGTATTATTTCTTTGGAGATAAATCTGCGAAGTGAGCCAGGAATTTCCGCCATCCCAGCCTTTTACATTTACCTGATTGTACAAATCCATTCCCTGCTGTTTTATAAACGCCATAATTGCGGCGTCATTAACATTTTCCATCTGCAATTCGTCACATAGCTGTAAAATATAAACCAGCGGATTTTTGATTTTATTCCCTGAATTCTCTTTTTTAAATTCTTCTGTAAAAATTTTAGTCAATAAAGGTTCAATCTCAAACTTTTGCTTTCGGAAATAATCTCCATAATAAACCACCAAATCTTCAGGCGGATTATCATAAATAAACCATTTCAAAATTTTTCGCGTAATGAGATACGGAATGTTTTTTTGTTCGAAAATAATATCGACTAAATCATCTGCTTTCCAGTTTCCGGTTTTCCCGAAGTAAATTTTATCGCTGTTGTCTTCAATATTTTTTCTATAAACGGCACCTTCATCACCAACATTTAAACCAGCCAAAGCTTTTGCACCGTTTTTTATATCATCTTCTGTATAATTTCCAATTCCAATTGTGAATAATTCGAGTAATTCACGGCTTAGGTTTTCGTTTACTTTTCCTTTTTTATTATCGCCATTATCGAGATATCGAACCATTGCATTCGATTTTAGAATCTGCTTGGTTAATTCTTTAAAATTGCCAAAAGCATTTTCGCGCAAAATCATATTGTGCTGATAAATCCAGTAATTGATTTTTACTTTTTGAGAAGTGGAAACAAAATGATTGTGCCAAAAACAAACCATGTTTTCGCGAAGCGGCAATTCATCGGTGCGCATTTTAGCAATCCACCATTTTTTGAATTCAGCAGTTGCTTGATTTTCTTTTTTCTGAATTTCTTTTTTGGTTTCGGGGTCTGAAGTTTTGATTATTTCCCGAACTTGTTTCAACTCTAAAGTGGTTTTAGGCTGATCATGCATAAAGTCTGGAAGTGTTGTATCAAATTTTGAATTATAAGATTGCTTTAGAAATTTTTCTAAGCCGAGTTTTTCAATTTTTGAAGTTTGTTTTCCTGAAAAACCTAATCGTAAGGACCAAAGACTGCTTTTTTTCATCGTTCAGAAATTATTACAATAAGACTCGACTTTCTTTTAAAGGTTTAATTTTAAAAAGATTCTGAGATACTTAGTTACTAAGTGATGAGTTTTGAAAAGTCTTTGGTAATAATTAGAACGCAGGTTTTTTGGGGATATTATAATGAAACCTAACAATGAAATTTATTTGCTTTTAAAACATGGATAAAATGTCTTAATTTATTATTCTAAAACCTTCTAAGGCCTTTTTTTCCTCCCTAATAAATTTAAATTTACACCAAAATGAATATTACAAAACTTTGGAAAATGAATATTTATAAAATTGGTTCTGATTATGAAAATTATAGGTTTTTACTACCACATAATGACGACGGATTAGTAAGTACTGATGGCACATCCTTAATTAAGGAATGGAAACCTTGCGATTATACTTTGTTTAAAGACCCGAGAAAGAAAACTGACAAACGAAAAACTGATTTCAAAGCTAGTTGCTACTACCCAGGAGTATTAATTATTGAAAAAAGCTGTAAAGACATTTTCACAAAGCTCTCTGAAAACAGTATTGAATATTTAGAAATTAATACTCCTGAGCTTATTAATTTCTTTTATGTTGCTAATATAATTAAATCAGTTAATACTATTGAATATGAAGGACTCTCACAAGAAAACCTTATTAATTCATTCAAAAATGGCACTATAAGATTTAAACTAGAAAACATTGGTAATAAAGATTTTTTTCGAGACAAAAAATTTAGCTCATTTTATTTTTGTACACAGAAATTTATTAACACAATAAATGAAGCCAATATAACTGGTTTGAGATTTACAATTGCAGGTATAGCTCTTTAAACATTAGAGCTACTAAGACATTAAGTTTTGAAAAAGTCTTCGGCACTAATTACAACTGGAAATTTAGAGATATTAAACAATCATGATCCATATACCGCCTGGTTTCAACCATGGGAAACGGATTGGGGAAATACTTTGTGTTCCCGTGGTTGAAACCACGGGCTATGTTTGAACAAAAAGCTATAACAAAAAAGCAGTTATCATTACGACAACTGCTTTTTATATATCAATTTAAAAATCTCAGATCTAAACTCTAAAATCTAAAATCATTAAGACCCGCACATTTCACAATCCTCAGGATCTGCTGCTTGTGCTTTTAAAAGCATCGCTTTGTAATCCTCAACGCTGATTGCTTCAGTTTCCTGAACTAAAGATGGTGCTGTTTCTTCTTTTTTATCGTTGTTTAATGTGAATTTAATCGCATCTACAGCCGCTTTTGTTCTTAGGTAATACATTCCTGTTTTTAAACCTGACTGCCAAGCGTAGAAATGCATTGACGTTAGTTTAGAATAGTTAGCATCCTGCATGAACAAGTTCAACGATTGAGACTGGTCAATAAAATATCCTCTTTGACGAGACATATCGATAATATCTTTCATCGACATTTCCCAAACTGTTTTATAAAGATCTTTTAAGTCTTGCGGAATCTTATCAATATTTTGAACAGATCCGTTATGACGCATAATTTCTTGTTTCAAGTCTTCGTTCCATAAACCTAATTTTACTAAATCTTCTAGTAAGTGTTTGTTTACTACGATGAACTCTCCAGACAATACACGACGTGTGTAAATGTTTGATGTATAGGGTTCAAAAGCTTCGTTGTTTCCAAGAATCTGAGAAGTCGATGCAGTTGGCATTGGCGCCACTAACAAAGAGTTACGAACTCCATGCTCTACAACTTCTTTTCTTAATGAAGCCCAGTCCCAACGGCCTGATAATTCTTCATCTTTCATTCCCCACATATTGTATTGGAATTCTCCTTTAGACATTGGCGAACCTTCAAAAGTTGAATATGGTCCTTCTTCTTTTGCCATTTCCATAGAAGCAGTTACAGCAGCGAAGTATAAAGTTTCGAAAATCTCCTGATTTAATTGTTTAGCTTCATCACTTGTAAACGGCATACGCAGCATAATGAAAGCATCTGCTAAACCTTGCACACCTAAACCTACTGGACGGTGACGCATGTTAGAGTTTTCTGCTTCTTTTACTGGGTAGTAGTTTCTGTCGATTACTTTATTCAAGTTACGAGTTACACGCTTTGTAACATTGTAAAGTGCTTGGTGATCGAATTCTCCGTTATCAATAAACATTGGTAATGAGATAGAAGCCAAGTTACAAACTGCAATTTCGTCTTTAGATGTAAACTCCATAATCTCTGTACACAAGTTAGAAGAACGGATAGTTCCTAAATTCTTGTGGTTCGATTTACGATTTGCTGCATCTTTATACAGCATATATGGCGTTCCAGTCTCGATTTGAGATTCAAGGATTTTCTCCCATAACTCACGAGCGCGGATTGTTTTTCTTCCTTTACCTCTAAATTCGTAATCCGTATACAATGCTTCAAATTCATCTCCGTAAACATCATATAATCCCGGACATTCGTTAGGACACATTAAAGTCCAAGTTGAATCTTCCTGAACACGTTTCATGAATAAATCTGAAGTCCACATAGCGAAAAATAAATCTCTCGCACGCATTTCTTCTTTTCCTGTATTTTTCTTTAAATCCAAGAAATCAAAGATATCAGCATGCCAGGTTTCGATATAAATCGCAAAACTTCCTTTACGTTTTCCACCACCTTGATCTACATAACGAGCTGTATCGTTGAAAACTCTCAACATCGGAACAATTCCGTTTGAAGTTCCGTTTGTACCGCGAATGTAAGATCCTGTTGCACGAACGTTATGAATAGAAAGTCCAATTCCTCCCGCTGACTGCGAGATTTTTGCTGTTTGTTTTAATGTATCGTAAATTCCGTCAATACTATCATCCTGCATTGCTAAAAGGAAACAAGAAGACATCTGCGGTTTTGGCGTTCCTGCATTAAACAACGTTGGCGTTGCATGTGTAAAGAACTTTTTAGACATTAAATCGTAAGTTTCAATAACCGATTTTAAATCGTCTAAGTGAATACCAACAGAAACACGCATTAACATGTGCTGCGGACGCTCTACGATTTTTCCGTTTATTTTAAGAAGATAAGAACGCTCTAAAGTTTTGAAACCAAAGTAATCGTAATTAAAATCTCTTGTGTAAATAATGTGAGAATCTAAAAAGGCAGCATTTTCCTGAATCACTTTGTAAACATCATCAGCAATTAACGGTGCATCCTGACCGTTTCTTGGGTTTACATAGTTATACATATCTTTCATCGTTTCAGAGAAAGATTTTTTTGTATTAGAGTGTAAATTTGAAATTGCCACACGCGCCGCTAATTGTGCATAATCCGGATGGGCAATTGTCATAGATGCTGCAGTTTCTGCTGCAAGATTATCCAATTCAGAAGTCGAAACTCCATCATACAATCCTTCGATAACTCTCATCGCTACCTTTACCGGATCTACAAGCTCGTTCAAGCCGTAGCACAATTTTTTGATTCTTTCTGTAATCTTATCAAACATTACGGGCTCTCTGTGGCCATCTCTTTTTACTACATACATAAGCTTACCTTTTATAGTTATTGAAAAAATGAAAGTAACTAGAAAACGAATCCTAGCACCTAAACATTGCGTGTTTTTAAATTAATTTTAGAGAATTACCAAATTCTCAATAGTTACCTGTTTCAAATTCGAAAATCGAATTTAAATACGTCAAAAATTGCTATTGAACCTGCGACTTGGGGAAAGAGATTCAACCTTAAAAAAATAATCTGTAATCTTTTTTAGTATCTCTAGAAGATAGACACTAAAAGTATTTTTTGTTGTCTAAAAATCTGCATCAAATGAAATTTTCTGAGCATCGCTGTCTGTGTTCATCACACCAGATTTTTGATACTCTGCAACACGTTTTTCAAAGAAATTAGTTTTTCCCTGAAGAGAAATCATGTCCATGAAATCAAATGGATTCGCTGATCCGTAAACACGTTCGCATCCTAATTCAACCAAAAGCCTATCGGCAACAAACTCTAAATACTGTGTCATTAAACCAGCATTCATACCAATTAAACTTACCGGAAGAGATTCAGTTACAAACTGTCTTTCGATATCCAATGCATCAACAATAATTTCTTTGATTCTTTCTTTTGGTACTTTGTTTACCAAATGGTGATTGTGCAGGTGAACTGCAAAATCACAATGTACGCCTTCATCACGAGAAATCAATTCATTAGAGAATGTTAAACCTGGCATTAGGCCGCGTTTTTTCAACCAATAAATTGAACAGAAGGCACCAGAGAAGAAAATACCTTCAACTGCTGCAAAAGCAATAAGTCTTTCAGCAAATGAATCTGACTCGATCCATTTTAAAGCCCATTCTCCTTTTTTAGCAATCGCAGGAAAAACTTCCAAAGCATTAAACAATTCCGTTTTCTCAGCTTCGTCTTTCACATAAGTATCAATCAATAAAGAATAAGTTTCACTGTGAATGTTTTCCATCATAATTTGGAAACCATAGAAAAACTTCGCTTCAGCATATTGAACTTCGTTTACAAAGTTCTCAGCAAGATTTTCGTTTACGATTCCGTCAGAAGCTGCAAAGAATGCTAAAATATGTTTAATGAAATATCTTTCGTCATCATTAAGTTTGTTGTTCCAATCTGTTAAATCCTGGTGCAAATCGATTTCTTCAGCAGTCCAGAAACTAGCTTCCATTTTTTTATACCATTCCCAAATATCATGATGTTTGATAGGAAAAATAACGAAACGATTTTTGTTTTCTTGTAAGATTGGTTCTACTTGAGACATGACAATTTTTGTTTAATTTTTATACCGAATTTTTTGCTAATTCAATAGACTACAAAGATTGTTATTTAACGCCAAAAATAAAAGCCAAACTTATTCACAATCTGACGTAGTTTTTAACAACGTTAAATTTTTGAGACATTTTTCATACAATAATTAATTTACTGTAAATGAAACGCTTAAAACCAACAATCACACCTTTAAGCCCTGTAAAATATAGACTTTTTAATATAAAAAGCAAGAAATTTTAAATACTTTTAAAAAGTTTTTTTTGAGTCAAAACTTTATTTTTTTGAGTCAAAAAAAGCACAAAAAAAGCCTAATAATAAGGCTACTTTTTTTATGAATTTTTAAGTTCTTCAGCTACTTTTTCGAGCTCCAAATACCAGTCTTCTCCAAAACGGCGGATCAGTGCTTCTTTTACAAATTTATAAACCGGAACTTCTAATTCTTTTCCTAAAGAACAGGCATCGTCACAAATATCCCATCGGTCATAATTAACCGCAGCAAATTCTGTGAAGTCTTTTACCCGAATTGGATATAAATGACATGAAACTGGTTTTTTCCAATCTACGATTCCTTCATTATAAGCTTGTTCGATACCACAAAGCGCAGTTTTGCCGTCAAAAATCACATAAGCACAATCCTTATTATCAATAAGTGGCGTTTCAAGATCCCCGTCGGTTCCTGTTACCCAGGTCCCCTGCGCTTCGATTGCTTCGATCCCCTCTTTTCGCAAAAAGGGTTTTACCTTCGGATAGATTTCTTCTAAGATTTTAGTTTCAGCCTCATTTAAAGGCGCACCCGCATCTCCATCAACACAACAAGCTCCTTTACAAGCAGACAAGTTGCACACAAATTCTTTTTCCAGAATGTCTTCTGAAATAATAGTTTTACCTAACTGAAACATGATATAAAATACTCTAATTTATAAAGTGCAAAGATAGTCAAAGAAAATAGATATATTTTCATTCTTTTTGTCACGCAGATTTAGCAGAAAAAGCAGATAAAAAAAAGATTTATTTTATTTGGTAAATCTTAAAAACGACGAAAATTATTCCATACGGCATATTAAATAATTAAGAAAAATTAAAAATCTGCTCAAATCCGCCAAATCTGCGTGAAAAATTTTTATACTATCCAAAAAAAATCTCCTAAGTTGCCTTTGATTTAGCAATCTAAATTACACAATTGTTACAAATATCACTTTTTTAACCAATAAAACATGTTTTTATAACAAAAATACATCGTATCGAAAAAACACCTAACTTTATTATCTACTTTTGCAGCAGTTTTTAAACCCTTAAAATCAAAGCGATATGTTAGAAATCGATTTTAAAGAAATCATTACAGTAAGTATGGTGCTTTTTGCAGTAATTGATATTGTTGGTTCAATTCCTATTATTGTAAACTTAAGAGCAAAAGTCGGGCACATCGAATCTGAAAAAGCTTCTATTGTTGCCGGAGCTATTATGATTGTTTTTCTTTTTGTTGGAGAAGGCTTATTGAACTTAATTGGTATTGACGTGCATTCGTTTGCTGTTGCGGGTTCATTTGTATTGTTCTTTCTGGCGTTAGAAATGATTTTAGGAATTAGAATTTATCGTGACGAAGAACCGGGTTCTGCTTCTATTGTACCGCTGGCCTTTCCTTTAATTGCCGGAGCGGGAACTATGACAACTTTACTTTCGCTTCGTTCACAATTTCATACCATTAATATTATTACAGCTATTGTATTGAATATTATATTGGTTTATATCGTTTTGAAGTCTTCTAAAAAAATCGAAAATTTGTTAGGAGAAAACGGACTTGGCGTGGTTCGTAAGACATTTGGTGTTATACTTTTGGCTATTGCTGTTAAATTATTCGCCGCTAATGTTAAAGGTTTGTTTGTCTAACAATTATTTTTATACTTTTACCCCCAATAAATTTATAAAATACAACTTTAAGACATTTTTTATTAAAGTTTTACTTTGATATTTTTAGACAAAATAAACAACCAATATGAAAATCTTCACTTCAATCTTAGTGCTTTTAGCATTAGCTTTAATTGTTTTTAATATTACGTTATTAGACTTTTCAAATCCTTTTCAGGGTGACAGCATGGTAGCTTTTATTGGAATCGCAGCTTCTTTTTGCGCCGTATTGATTCTTTTGATTTTTAGAATTTCTAAAAGAATTGAAGAAAAAACAAACGGCAGATAATAATGTTTGACGTTTTAATTATCGGCGGAGGCGTATCTGGAATGTCTTGTGCCCTAGTCTTAGGATCTGCAAATAAAAAAGCTTTTGTTACCGACAAGAAAATCGGAATTTTTACACATCAGAAAAACTCTTCTTTACAAGAGGCAATTTTCTACAATGCTTATGGAATAACGCCGGGAAAACTGGGTTCTGAACTACTTACAGAAAGTGTGCAGGATTTAGCAGCGTCTTACCCGCATATTGAACAAATTGCAAACGAGAAAGTAATTAAAATTGAAGGCTCTTTTCCTTCGTTTACTGTTGTTACTAACAAAAACTCGTACCAAACAAAAAATATAGTAGTCGGAATTGGTTCTGCTAACACTTTTGATATTGAAGGTCTAATGCAGTATGTTGAACCTCATAAAAAAGCACTTCCGGAAAAACAGCGTATTCAGCTTAAAAACGAAGATCATAAAGTCGCTGACGGCATTTATGTTATTGGAACTTTAGCCGGCTGGAGAAGTCAATTGGCCATAGCTGCAGGAAGCGGTGCTGCTGTTGCTACAGACATTTTAACTTTATGGAATAACGGCGTACAGACTCATTCACACGACAGCATTCGATAAAATTCAAACA
Source organism: Flavobacterium sp. 22659 (assembly GCF_052044235.1). Lineage (NCBI taxonomy): Bacteria > Pseudomonadati > Bacteroidota > Flavobacteriia > Flavobacteriales > Flavobacteriaceae > Flavobacterium > Flavobacterium sp. 22659. The sequence goes on along the minus strand of NZ_JBQEMU010000008.1, from coordinate 145,660 downwards.
TATAAAAACCATTAAGAGATTAAGAAAAAAGCTGTAAAGCTTAATAAACTTAATCTCTTAATGGTTTTTATATTTTATGTTTCTCTTATTTTACCGAAACTATCTGTGTTACCTTAATATGATTTTCATCATCGGTTTTCCAGATTTCTCCTTTTAAAGAAACTACATCTCCAATTTTTAATTGTTTGTAATTCTGTGGTCCGCCAACATTTACGATGCTGATGGTCGCAAAATACACTTCTTTTGCATCTGTATTAATTTTTGCCGTATAACCGTCTTTTCCTGATTCAATCGATTCTACTTTTCCTGAAACTGCACTATTCGCATTATTTTTCATAGTGGTGCAAGAAATTACAAAAGCCATTAGAAGCACAAGGAAACTTATTTTTTTTAGATTTTTCATATTTTGAATTTAACCGCGAAGTTAGCAAAGGTTTACGCTGGGTTCGCTAAGTTTTATTTTAAGTTTATATTATTTATTCTTTCCAATATTTATGCCAGCTGCACACAGCTTCCGGCAATAACTTTTAAATTATCATCAAATTGTTTCCAGACTCTGATATATTTTAAAACGCCATTTATTGGATTGTTATCGTACGTTCCTTTTAACGAAACTGTAACAGCAACAACAGCCGAATCACCGATTACATTAATAATTTGATCTGACGCTTCGAGCGAATCGATTTTCATTTTTCCCGAACGATAGGAATTCAAATCAAACTCTTTTGTAATGGTTTGACCATCTGGCATATTAAAAAGCAAATCATCATGAAGAAGTTTTTCCAGAACAGCAATATCAGAATTTCTAATTGCTGTTAAAAGTTCTATTTCGGCAGTTACAATTGAGTTTTTTTCCATCAAATGAGAAATTAAAGTTTATTTCTTTGGATTTAGGATCGCTTTTATCATGGCATCATCTTTTAAAACAACATCATAATAATATATTTCTCCATATAATTGACGAGCAAATTCTGCTGTTATGTATCGATTTACTAATGCTTTGGTTTTATCCAGTTTTAAATCTAAACCAGTCATATAAATGTAGTTTTTAAACTTTTTAAAATAGACATCAGATGATTTTATCTTTTCTAGGAACTCATTAAACTTAAGTCCTGCAAAAGCATCGCGGTCTTTATCCAGTTCCTCAAAAACAAAATGTCCTACGATGCCGGTTTGAAGCAGATAGGCCACATTTTCGTTTCCATGTTCAGCTTCCATCGGAACAAAAATATCCGGAACGATTCCGCCGCCACCGTAAACGATTTTTCCTTTTGGAGTTTTAAATTTTAAAGAATCCGCTACTTTTATACTGTCTTTCGCGTATAATTCGCCTGTTGCGATTCGCGATTCAGATTCTTTAAAATATTCATCGTTTCCTTTTTTATACGGTTTCTGGATTGATCTTCCCGTTGGCGTATAATATCTCGCAACCGTTAAACGAACTGCTGATCCATCGTTAAAATCCATTTCGCGCTGTACCAAACCTTTTCCGAAAGAACGACGGCCTACGATTGTACCACGGTCATTATCCTGAATGGCTCCGGCAAGAATTTCACTAGCAGAAGCACTATTTTCATTGATTAAAACATATACTTTTCCAGTTTCAAAACTTCCGGCTTTTGTCGCGTATGTTTTTTCGGTTGTTCCGTTTTTATTTTTGGTAAAAACAATCAGCTGTTTGTCTTTTAAGAATTCATCTGCAATAGCAATCGCTTCTTCCATATAACCGCCGCCATTATCGCGAAGGTCAATCACGAGCGACTGAATTCCTTTTTGTTTTAATCGTGCTAAACCTGTTTTGAATTCATTAAAAGTAGTTTCGGCAAAACGATTGATTTTGATATAACCTGTATTATTTCCAATTAATATAGAAGCATCAACGCTTTTTATTGGAATAACATCTCTTTTAATTTTAAACTTCAGTTTCTTTTGTTCTGATTTTCTAAAAACAGTCAGTTCGATTTCAGAACCTTTAATTCCTTTTAATTTTGAGAACAAACTATCCGAAGGCAGTCTTCTTCCGTATAATTTGGTTTTTCCTGCGTATAAAATTCGGTCTCCGGATTTTAATCCTGCTTTTGCAGAAGGTCCGTTTTCGACTGGTTTTATAATCGCAACAGAATCTTTGTACATATAGAAGTTAATTCCGATTCCAACGAAATCACCTTTCATGCTTTCGGCAACCTCAGCTTGTTCGCTTGGCGGAATGTAAACAGAATGCGGATCTAATTTTGAGAGAATATTATCGACGGTAAGATTTACAATCGAATCAGTATTGACACTGTCAACATACTCAGTATTGATAAAATCAATTAGTTTATTCAGCTTTGTTTTGGAGTAATTTTTAGCCAAAAGCTGATCATCTGCAGGACCGTTTGTTAAACTTCCTATCACAGTTCCCAGAGCAAATGTTGCTCCAATAACAATTGGCAGATATTTGGGATTAAATTTCATTATTCTTCTAAAACAGGAATATGTTCGACTTCGACACCCGCTTTTATTAAAAATTGAATTCCGGAATCATCACGATATCCGTCTTTATACACCACTCTTTTTATTCCTGACTGATGTATTAGTTTACTGCATTCTTTGCAAGGCGAAAGCGTGATATAGAGGGTTGCTCCTTCACACGATTGTGTCGATCTGGCAACTTTTAGAATTGCATTTGCCTCGGCGTGCAAAACATCCCAGCGGGTTAAGCCGTCTTCGTCTTCGCAGCAATTTTCAAATCCGGAAGGCGTTCCGTTGTATCCGTCAGAAATAATCATTCTGTCTTTTACGATAATCGCGCCAACCTGCTTACGCTTACAATACGATAAAAGGCTCCATTCTTTAGCAATTCGCAGATAAGCTTTATCGTATTTATTTAATTTTTTTACTTCCATTTATTTTATCTGTTCCAAATCGGACTTTCTATAATCATTGGAATCACAACTCCAATAATAAAAGCCGACATTACAAGTGCCCAGTCGCGTTTTGAAAAACGAAAAACCGTCTGCACTATATATGATATTACCAAGACAACAAAAACTACTACTAACTGAGCTGCTTCGATCCCTAAGGCAAACTCTCCCAAAGGTAATAATTTTGAAGTCGCACTGCCTCCTAATATGGTTTTGAAATAATTAGAGAAACCTAAACCATGTATAATACCAAAGAATAAAGTTATGAAAAATACCAGATTTATACCATCATTTTTTGAAGTCTTTCCTGCTGTAAATAAATGATAAAGAGCGGTTACCAAAATAGTAATTGGAATTAAAAACTCTACAATATTAACTTTTATCGCAATTATTCCGTAAACAGAAAGAATTAAAGCCAGCGTATGACCAATTGTAAATAAAGAAACAAGCAGAAAAATTCTTTTCCAGTCTTTAAATAAATACGGAACAGTTAAGGCAATTAAAAAAAGAACATGATCGTAGGCATTGATATCTAAAACATGCTTTAATCCTATTTGAAAATAAATCCAAAATTGTGACATAGGTAATCTATAATTTAAATAATTAGGGGTTGTAAACTTACGATTAATTTTCAAACTTAAGGATTTACCTATTTAAATCCTGCAATAAAAATAAGTTAAATTTTATGAGAAATTTAAAATCAATAATTTAAAAATAGGTCTATATTTGTTCAATAAAAACTTATTAATTATGCCATTTTCAGAATTATTTGATAACGAATTCAAACAAAGAAACAGAGGTCATTTCTCTGCAATTGTGCGCGTAGCATTTGCTGACGGTAAAATAAGCCCGGAAGAACAGGAATTTTTAGACAAAATTGCTTCGACATTACAAATTTCAGAAGACGAATATAAAGAGATCCTTAAAGATCCGTGGAAACATCCAATAAACCCGCCTTATTTATACACACAGCGTTTAGAACGTTTATATGATTTAGCAAGAATGGTTCACGTAGACCACCACTTAGGAGATCAGCAGGAAGTTATGTTAAACCGTATGGGATTAGCCCTAGGATTTACTCCAGGAAACGTAAATTATATTGTTTCAAAAGCATTGTCTCTAATCGATAAAAAAGTAGATTTAGATACTTTCCTTTTTGAAATGGAGAATATGAATAAATAGTTTTCAGTCTCAGTTTACAGTGCTACAACGAAAATTGAAAATTTAATTGAAACCAAAAAATAAACCCGACAGGTTTTTAAAACCTGTCGGGTTTGCTATTTAGAGTTCAGACTGAATACTGCGACTAAAAACTGATCACTGTAAACTGAGACTGAATATTTATTCAGCAGCCATAAACTCCTCAGCTTTTTCTACCATACTTTTGCTTCCGCAGAAAAAAGGAACTCTCTGGTGCAGTTCTGTCGGCTGGATTTCCATAATACGGCCAAAACCGTCTGTTGCTTTTCCTCCGGCTTGTTCTGCTATAAATGCCATTGGATTACATTCGTATAACAAACGTAATTTACCTTTTGGTGCTTTTGAACTTGTTGGATAAATATAAATACCGCCTTTTATCATATTTCGGTGAAAATCGGCTACCAGACTTCCTATGTATCTGGAAGTGTAAGGTCTGTCTTCTTCTTCACGCTGGCAATACTTAATGTAATTTTTTACTCCCTGCGGAAAATGAACATAATTTCCTTCGTTTACTGAATAGATGTTCCCGTTTTCAGGAAACTTCATGTTTGGATGCGAAAGGTAAAATGTACCAATCGCCGGATTTAATGTAAAACCATTTACTCCAAAACCGGTTGTGTATACTAACATGGTCGAAGTTCCATAAATTACATAGCCTGCTGCAACTTGATTGATTCCCGGTTGTAAAAAATCCTCGCTGGTTACCGGAGTTCCTATTGGAGTAATTCTTCTAAAAACAGAAAAAATAGTTCCCACAGAAACATTTACATCAATGTTTGAAGACCCGTCTAGCGGATCCATTAAGATCACGTACTTATTATTATGACAGTTGTCGCTCCCCTGAACTGTTATAAAATCGTCGTTTTCTTCAGAAGCAATACCACAGACAATCTCACGGTTTATTAACGTCTGGATAAATACTTCGTTTGCATAGACATCTAATTTTTGCTGGTCTTCTCCCTGAATATTCTGTTCGCCTGCGGCGCCAATAATATCCACTAAACCTGCTTTGTTAACTTTATAGTTTACGACCTTTGCCGCCAAACGTATAGAGTTGATAATTCGGGAAAGTTCTCCCGACGAATACTGAAATGCTTTTTGGTTCTCAATAATAAACTCTCCCAGTGTTTTATTGCGTTCTTCCATTGCTATAACGTTATAGTTTTAATTTTAAGTCACAAATATCGCTTATTTTGTGAGAATGATTTAAAAATTATTTTGTTAGTTTGCTACTATTGTATATTTGCTAATTAATAGCAAAAAGTACCTTAGAAATAAATGCTTTTTTAGCTAATAAACACTTAATTATACGAATAAATGAATATTAGAAAAGGAAATCCCGAAGACATGAAATCGGTTTTGGGATTAATTCAGGAGCTGGCAATATTCGAAAAAGAACCTGATGCTGTAGTTATTACAGAGGAAGATTTAGTTCGTGACGGATTTGGAGAAAAACCTCTTTTTCAGGTTTTTGTAGCAGAGATTGATTCAGAAGAAAATAAAGGCGGAAAAGAAATAGTGGGTATTGCTTTATACTACTACCGCTACTCTACCTGGAAAGGAAAAACCATACACCTTGAAGATTTAATTGTAAAAGAAAAGATGCGCGGCACTGGTTTAGGTTCTGCATTGTATTCTGAAATTATGAAACAGGGAAAAAGAGACAATGTGCGAAGAGTAGAATGGAATGTTCTTGACTGGAATACTCCTGCAGTAAAATTCTACGAGAATTCCGGAGCAAAAATTCTTGACGAATGGAGAGTTGTTCAAATGGATGAAACAGGAATTAATTCGTTCTTAGAAAAATTATAATTTTTGCCATAAATTCCACAAATTAGCACAAATTAATTAGTGAAAATTTGTGCGATTCGCGGCAAACCGACACAGATTATAAAATCATTTTAATCCTAATAATCTGTGGCAGAAAAAACAAAATACTAGATTTCAATTTGAATCTGAAATCTGAAATTAAAAATCTAAAATTAAAAATGAGAGTATTTAAATTTGGTGGTGCATCGGTAAAAGATGCTGAAGGAATTAAAAACGTATACGACGTTTTACAAAAAGTGGGTTATGAAGATGTGATTTTGGTTGTTTCGGCAATGGGGAAAACCACAAATGCTCTTGAGGTTGTAATCAAGAATTATTTTGAAAAATCAGAAGAACTGAATTCATCCGTACAGGAAATAAAAAATTATCACTTTCAAATCGTATTAGATTTATTTAAAGATGAGAAACATGAAGTTTTTGCAGCTGTAAATGCTCAATTTGCAGAATTAGAATACTTCCTGGCTCATAACAAATCTCCAAACTACAACTTCGTTTACGATCAGGTAGTAAGTTTTGGAGAATTAATTTCTACAAATATCTTAAGTCATTTCATGAATTTCATGGGAATTCAAACGCAATGGCTTGACGTTCGTAATTTCATTAAAACTAATGCAAATTACCGAGATGCCGAAGTAGACTGGGAAACCACAGAACAAAACATCAGCAAAAATGTTCCAAGAAAACAATTAAATATCACTCAAGGTTTCCTTGGTGCCGATGAAAACAACTTTACAACAACTCTTGGCCGTGAAGGTTCTGATTATACTGCCGGAATTTTTGCTTACTGCTTAAATGCCGAAAGTGTAACAATCTGGAAAGACGTTCCGGGAGTTATGAATGCTGACCCGCGTTATTTTGAAAATGCAAGTCTGTTAAACCAAATTTCATATCGTGAGGCTATCGAATTGGCGTTTTACGGAGCAACGGTTATTCACCCAAAAACATTACAGCCGTTACAGAAAAAAGAAATCCCTTTATACGTAAAATCATTCATTAACCCGCTATTAAAAGGAACTTGTGTTTCTAAAGGTGTTGATTTAGAACCGCAATATCCATGTTTTATCGTAAAAAGAGAGCAGCTTTTAATTTCGCTTTCTTCAATTGATTTCTCTTTCATTATGGAAGAAAACATCAGTGAGATTTTTGGATTATTCCACGAATTCAAAATCAAAGTAAACCTGATTCAGAACTCTGCAATTAGTTTTTCTGTATGCGTTGAAGATAAATTTGGAAACTTTAATGATTTGAATGCGATTCTTTCGAAAAAATTCAAAGTAGAATACAGCGAAAATGTAACTCTTTACACCATTCGCCACTTTACAGAACAAGCTGCAGAAACGGTTGAAAAAAACAAAGAAGTTTTATTGAAACAAGTAAGCCGTGAAACAATGCAGATTGTAACTAAAGAACTAAACTGATCTTGTTTATAAGAGGTAATTATTTCAATTCAAGCATATTTCAAAAAGGCTTCACTAATTAAGTGAAGCCTTTTTTAGTTTTTACCTCGCCCTATTATTCTCGGTCTGCTCAATTTCAGTTTTCTTGTAAGTTGTCTTTTTTGAGTTTCCAAAACTGTACGCTGCGATCAGTTTAAAATAATTTGTGGTGTATGTTCTATGATAATAAATTTGAGTTTGCCCCACTTCATAATTACCGGAAACCATAAAATCATGAAAAATATCGTTGGCCGTAAAATTGAGTTTCAAGGCATCTTCAAAAAAGTTTCTTTCAATTCCTAATGTTACTGTCGAACGGCTGTTATCACTTCCGAGTCCGTAACTTCTGTCGCCTAAATACCAGGCCAAAAGCTGAATCTTAAAAAGCTTCGGAATTGTAAAGGTATTATTTGAGTACAAATAAATTTGAGGTTTTACAGGGCTCATCTCAAACAAATAAAAATCATCTACTGATTTAGTTAAATTCATACTTATTGTATTTGTAGAACTCCACCATTTGACATTAAACGATCTTGAAAGCGAACTGAAAAAAGTATGTCCTTTTTGAAGATTTAAAGATCTCAAAATATAACTGTTTGGTGTATCTCCCTGCAATGCGGCACCAGAAATTGGATCGATTTTATAGGTATAGCCAATTTTAAAATCAAACTTTTTATACATCGTTCCTATTTCAAAAGCGTGTACTTTTTCTGGAAGTAAATTTGGATTTCCTTCAATAGTTGTAAACGGATCCTGATACATAACAAACGGATTTAATGCCTGATATCTTGGTCTTGTTATTCTTGAAACATAAGAAAAATGAGCTTTCCAGTCTTCTGAAAAATTAAAATTCAAAAGCAGGTTTGGAAAAAAGTTTGCGTAGTTTTTACCAAATTCCTGAACTCCGTTTGCATTCGTGTATAAATCATAATTTGTTCTTTCTGCCCTTGCTCCTGCAGAAAAATCAACTTTTTCTCCCAAACTGCCTGCATAATTAAAATACGCGGCCATAATTTTTTCATTGTATGTAAAATCACTCGAAAGATTATCATCTAACTCAAAATCAACCGCATCAGCATTGGCAATAAAAAAATCCGTTCCTGATTTTATAGATGCATAACTAAATTTTGCACCTAATTCTAATTTAGTATTGTCGCTTATTTTCTTTGAATAATCAGCTTGTACTGCCGTTATATTAATCGTATTTCCAACATCATTTTTCAGATATCTTCTACCGTCTGCTTCTTCTACTACACTATTTTCTTCAATAAAATCTCTTACCGTTCCGTTATAATTTGAATATTGAGTTCCAATAAATAACGACGATCCTTTTGAATCTGTAATTAAGTTATAATTCAGATTTATAAATTGATTCAACAGAACATCATTTTTAGCAATATCCGTGGCATAAAAACTATTTCCTGAATTATTGGTAATGGAGTTCCGGCTTTCTACTGCTCCGCCTAAATCTTCAATATTACCGCTATAGGCAAGCGAGATGTAACTTTTTTCAGAAAAAGTGTATTGAAGTCCAAATCCAAAATTAGAGTAATTATTAAACTCTCGAAGCCAGTCGGTTGTCAAAACAGACTGCATATAGACATCAGGATTCGGGCGTGTTCTGGTGGTATACAATAATTCACGTCCTTTCCCCAATTGAAGTCCGTAATTGGTTATAAACGAAAATTTCCCTTTGGTATAATTAAAATCGACTAGTGTATTTGTACTTGTTCCGGCAAATTTTGAGACGGTAACATGCTGGCTTGCCGATCCCATCATACCGCTTTCTATATTTTGCCTGGTAATGATATTAACCACTGCTTTTCCTTCGGCATCGTATTTTGACGATGGGTTTGAAATGACTTCTATTCTAGCAATTTGTGAAACCGGAATAGCTGCAAATCGTTCGTAATTAATCAAAATTCCGTTTAAGTAAATAATTGCTTCTCCTTTTCCCAAAACGCTTATCTGTCCTTCGGCAACTACAACATTTGGAACCCTTCCTAACAATTCGTTTACAGAACTGCTCGTCGCGAGAACAGTTCCTGTTACGTTAACATTGATTGTTCCGTTTGCGCCATACTTTACTAATGAAGGATTGCTTTTTACCACAACTTCATTTAGCTGATTATGATCTTGATCCTTGACTATAGAATCCGGAACAGGTGTTGAGAATGTTGTTTTTTCTATTAGTTTATCCTCATCAACATAAGATTTATCCCGATTATTTTTTACAGCTTGTGCTTTTACTTCGATTGATGAAAAAATGAGGCAATAAATAGAAATAATAACAACAATAATTAATTTCATAAACTTTAACGATTAGCGGTTTGACTTTATTTGAAACAAAAGTCATCTGAAAATCTGTCAATAAGGTTTTAGAAAATGAAATCAGGAGTACGGATTTATAAATCGATACTCTGTTTTAAGGCTGTAAAGCCTGAATTTGGTAATTTAAAGGTGTGGTTCCCGTATGTTTTTTAAACGCGGCAAAAAAGGTTGATTTTGAATTAAACCCAACATCATAACCAACAGATTCTAATGTCAGTTTATCATTTGAAGTAATAATTTCGCAGGCATTATGGATTCTGAATTCATTTACGAAACTTGTAAAGTTCTTGCCGAGATTGTTATTTAAAAACTGAGACAGCTGATGGCTGGATATATTAATTTCTGCTGATACATCTTTTAAACTCAAATTCGGATTTTTATACAAGGCTTTTTCTATCATAATTTTTTCAAGCTTTTGAGATAAAATTAAAGCTTCTTCATTGTTCAGCTTTTTATCTTTTTCAACGTTGAGCAGAAACAAATCATCTGTTCTTTTTCTGTATAAAAGCACTAGAATTATGAGGTATAAAATAAAAGTAAAAGCAAGTGCTCCGGTAATACAGGACACAAAAGGCACTCTGGCAAATCCTAAAAAGTACGAGATAAATATTGAGGCATTTCCCAGGAAAATGATTCCAAACCATCTTTCTGCCGGATTAGAGCTGCTGTAATTACTAATTGTTTTTTGAAGCAATTTCCGGATTTCAAAACCAGAAATAAAAAGATAACAAAACCATTGCAAGAAAATTAAGGCTGCAAAATAATCATTCCATAAAACGGGATAATTTTGATAAGGAAACACAAAACCAATTGTCAAAATTGAAAAAATCCAAATTGTTAAATGCCATTTCCATTGTGAAGAAATACGATTGCTGATTCCTGATTTTAGAACATAATACAAAAACGGCCCAATTAACAAACAAGCCGAAAGTCCAATTTGAAGATAGATTTTAGGTAAATCTATATTAAAATAAACAAAAACCGTAACTGCAATTCTGGTGCTTAAAACGAATAAAAGTGCACCTAGGAAAAGATTAGAAAGGTATTTTTTTCTGGTAAAAAATAGAAAATACAGACTCAGAATAAATCCGTTAAAGGCGCCCAAAGCCCCAAAAAAGAATAATATTTCTTTACCTATACTCATTTTTATGTTTGTAAAGCCTGAAGCTGATAATTTAAAGGTGTTGTTCCGGTATGTTTTTTAAAAGCAGCAAAAAATGTCGATTTTGAATTAAATCCCACATCGTAACCAACAGATTCTAAAGTCAGTTTATCATTTGAAGTGATAATTCTGCAGGCTTCGTTTATTCTAAATTCGTTTACAAAACTGGTAAAGTTCTTTCCCAGATTATTATTTAAAAACTGCGATAATTGATGGCTCGAAATATTAATTTCTCTCGACAAATCCTGCAAATTCAGGTTTGGGTTTTTATACAGGCTTTTTTCGTTCATTATATTTTCTAATTTTTCAGAAATAATCACAGCTTCGGCTGCATCGATTTTTTTGCCTGAAACCTTCTGACTGTTCAGTAGAAACAAATCATCGGTTTTCTTTCGGTATAAAAGAATAGAAATAATCAGATATAAAATAAAAGAGAAAACAACGGCACCGCTTATATAAGTTGCAGCCGAAGCGCCCATAATGGCCAAAAAGTAAAAAAGGAATAATAAAAAAGTGCCGAGAAAAAGGGTTCCAAACCAAATTTCTGACGGACTTGCTTTTTCTTTAGTATTGAAAATTTTCTTTAAAACGCCGCGAATTGTAAATCCTGAAAATAGGATATATACAAACCATTGAAAGTAAATAATCCTAATTAAATAAAAGCTCCAAAGTGTTGGATAAATTTCGTACGGATATAGGATTCCGACACTCACAATCAGAATTCCCCAAAACAGCAGCATCATTTTCCACGATTTTGGCATTACATTGATTTCTTCAACTGCCGATCTTAAAAAATAATACAAACAAGGACCAATAAAAAAACAAGCAGTAAGTCCTAACTGCAGATACATTTTGGGCAGTTCAGGATGAAAATAAATAAAAACAGATTTCCCAATTCGGATGCTTAAAGCGAACAAGAGTGCGCCCAGGAAATAATTTGTGAGGAATTTTTTCTTTGTAAAAAAGAAAAAATAAACTCCCAGAATAATTCCGTTGAAAGATCCCAAAGCACTAAAAAAGAATAGAAGTTCTTTGCCGGTATCCATAGTTTAAGTTCGTTATATCCTGAACAAAGCTAAAAAAAAGATTCATTTATGATAAGAATTATATTTAATAATGCCATTTAAAATTTGAAAATCAGTCAATTCCCTAACAAATAAAAGCCTCGCAATTTCTTGATTATAAATACTACTTTTGAATTTTTAGAGTTAAAGTGTTTATGTTGAAAAAATTACTGTTTTGTATGATACTGTTTTGGTATTCCGGGCTTATGGCGCAGGAAACAGAAACGCTGTACAAAACCAAAAAAGTAATTGTGACAAAAGACACTATTCATCTTGAAAAAGTGAGTATCAATTCTGGTTTTTTTGAAATTCTAAACACTAAAAACCAGCCAATTGATTCTACTTTTTATAAAATTGATTTTAAAAAAGGAACACTTCTTTTCAACGAAAAATTCACTTCGGTTTCTGATACTTTAATTGTCAATTATCTCAATTATCCTGATTTCCTGACCAAAGAATATGGGCTTTATAAAGACAGTCAGGTTGTAAGCAGTGACGTTACTTCTGAAAAATTATACAAAATTGATAACGGGAATGCTAAAAAAGCGGCTCCTTTTGACGGTTTAAGCACTTCTGGAAGTATTACGCGCGGAGTTACGATTGGGAACAATCAAAGTACGGTTTTGAATTCTAATTTAGATTTGCAGATTACAGGAAAAATATCCGATAAAGTCAGTCTGCGGGCTTCGCTTCAGGATAATAATATTCCGCTTCAGGATGGCGGTTATTCTCAAAAACTAGATCAGTTTGACAATATTTTCATGGAACTTTTTACAGATGACTGGAATATTCGGGCAGGTGATGTTTTTCTGGAAAACAGAAAAACCCAATTTCTGAGTTTCAATAAAAAGGTTCAGGGACTTGCTGCCAGTTTTGATTTTGATACCGAAAAAAGTAAAACCAATGTTTTTGCTTCGGTTTCATTTGTAAAAGGACAATATGCCAAAAGTACTTTTACAGGACAGGAAGGAAATCAGGGTCCTTATAAACTAAAAGGACAAAACGGCGAATTGTATGTTTTGGTAATTTCAGGTTCTGAGCGTGTGTATGTAAATGGTGTTTTGCTGAAACGCGGCGAAAACAACGATTATGTGATTGATTATAATGCGGGAGAAATTGTTTTTACATCGCTTTTTACGATTACTTCTGAAATGAGAATTAATGTTGAATACCAATATTCTGAAAGAAATTACAATCGTTTGGTTACTTACGCTGGTGCCACAACCGAAAATAAAAGCTGGAGTTTTGGCGGCTACATCTATTCTGAAAATGACATGAAAAACCAGCCTTTACAGCAAAATCTTTCTACAGAACAAGTCCAGATTTTAGCACAGGCGGGTGATGATATTAATTTGATGAAAGCGCCATCGGCATTTGAAGACACCTATTCTGAGAATAAAATTTTATATAAAAAAATCCTTGTAAACTCGGTTGAAGCCTACGAATATTCTAATAATTCTGCAGATGTTTTATACAATGTAAAGTTTAGTCTTGTTGGAAATAATCTCGGAAATTATATCATTCAGAACACAAATTCAGTTGAAAGAATTTATCAATATGTTTCGCCTATTGGCGGAATCCCGCAGGGAAATTATGAACCCATTGTGCAATTAGTTGCACCAATGAAAATTCAGGTCGCTACTTTTTTAGGTAAATACAATCCCGACGAAAAAACGCTGGTCGATTTTGAAATCGCCATGAGCAATAATGACAAAAACTTATTTTCGAGCATTGATGATTCTGACAACGAAGGAATTGCTTTTAAAACCAATATTAAAAAACGTCTTTTTACACGAAACTGGACTTTAGACGGTTTTGCGAATTATCAATTTGTGCAGAAAGATTTCAGATCGGTGGAGCGTTTGTATAATATTGAATTTAACCGCGACTGGAATTTAAATTCTACACTTTTAGGAAATCAGAGTTTATTGGTTACGGGTATTAATTTTGATTTGTTTGCCAAAAAAGAAACGTCAAATATTGGTTTGTTCACCTATCAGTTTGAGAAATTAGATTTTAGTGAAAGTTATTCAGGAGCGCGCCATACTACAACAGCTTTGTTCAAATTAAAAAAATGGACAATTGAAAATCAGGGAAGTTTTTTAAATTCTGATGCCACAGCTTCGACTTCAAAATTCATTAGAAATCAAACCAGAACCAAATATCATTTTGGTAAAAACTGGGTTGGCGGGAGTTTACAAATCGAGGATAATCAGGAAAAAGATAAAACAACAAATCAGTTTTCGGCTTTAAGCCAAAGATTTTCTGAATACGGTGTTTTTGTCGGACGCGGCGACAGCACAAAAGTTTTTGTTGAATTGGGTTATTTGCAGCGCCGAAATGATAGTTTGCAAAATGGACTTTTACAGCACGTAAACAATTCGCAGACGTACTTTTTAAAGTCAAAATTAATTCAAAATAAAACAACTGATTTAGCCGTTTATGCCAGTTACCGAAATCTGGATTTTACAGATTCGAACAGAAAAAATGAACCTTCGTTAAATTCAAGAGTTTTGTACAATGACCGATTTTTTAATCAGTTTATGCAGATTGGAACGGCGTATGAAACCAGTTCGGGAACAATCGCACAGCAGGAATTTACGTATGTTGAAGTTCCAACCGGACAAGGCGTTTATACCTGGAATGATTATAACGGAAACGGCATTCAGGAACTGGAAGAGTTTGAAATTGCAGCATTTCCGGATCAGGCAAAATACATTCGCATCTTTTTACCCAATCAGGTTTATATAAAAACAAACCAGAATAAATTTTCGCAGTCGGTTATTTTAAATCCGCTGCAATGGCAGAATGAAAAAGGTTTGAAGAAACTGCTTTCGTATTTATACAACCAGACTTCGTTTATAATGGATCGAAAAGTACGCAGCAATGGCGATCGTTTAGAACTCAATCCGTTTTATTCATCAGATGAAAATGTTCTGGGCTTAAATTCAAGTTTCAGGAACAGTTTGTTTTACAATCGTGGTAAACAAAAACATTCCGTTACTTATACTTACCTTATTAATAATGGTAAAAATTTACTTTCGGTTGGTTCACAAAGCGTCAAAAACAGTTCACATCAATTACAATATACACACTTGTATCAAAAAAGCTGGCTGTTTAATTTCTTTACCAAAACGATAAAGACCGATTTAATTTCGAAGGATTTTGTCGAGAAAAATTATGATTTAAAAGGTTATCAACTGGCACCAAAAATCAGTTATTTATTTTCTAAAAATACCAGTTTGGATTTCTTTTATGAGTTTCAGAATAAGGAAAACCAGATTGGAAATTTTGAGACTTTAGTTCAAAACAGACTTGGAACTGCCTTTTCTTTTGCCGGCGAAAAGAAAGTTACCATTAATGGAGAATTTTCTTTTTATGAAAATAAATTTAACGGAAATGAATTTTCTTCGGTTGGTTTTCAGATGCTCGAAGGATTACAGCAAGGACAAAATTTAGTTTGGAAATTGCTTTTGCAGAAAAATATAACACAGTTTTTAGATGTTAATTTAAACTACCAAGGCCGTAAAAGTGAGACTGGAAATACGATTCATACCGGCAATGTGCAGCTTCGTGCATATTTTTAATGTTTAACAAAAACATAAGAATTAATTGCTTAATTTTATGTGAAATTATAAACTATAGCCACCATGAAAAAATTAGTATTACTTTGTTTTTTAGTAGTTTTATCTACTAATTTCTATGCGCAGGAAACTACTGCAAAAGCCGCTAAGAGCAAAACCGAAGCATCTGCAAAAAAAGCAAAATCTGACGCTGACAAAGCAAAAGCCGATGCAAAAAAAGAGTCTGCAAAAGCTAAAAAAGAAGCAGCGAAAGCAACAGAAGCATCAGCAGATGCGAAAAAAGAATCTGCAGCCGCAGCTAAAAAATCAGCAGACAAAGAAGCTGCCAAAGCTAAAAAGGAAGCAACGGGAGCAAAAAGTGACGCTGCAAAAGCAAAAAAAGCTGCCGATAAAGCTGAAGGCGCAAAAGCAGATGCCAAGAAAGAAGCTGCAACTGCAAAAAAATCAGCAACAAAAACTTTAAAAGAAACCAATGAAAAAGCTCCAAAAACACCAGACAAGGTAACTGGAGAATATAACGGTAAAAAAGTATATACAGGTCCAAAAGGCGGTAAATACTATATTAACAAAAATGGTAACAAAACGTACATTCAGGATTAATCTCAAAGACGCTAAGGTTCTGAGGAACTAAGATACTGAGACATATACTTTGAATCTCAATTTAAAAGGGGCTGTTTAAAAAGACAGCTCCTTTTTTTGTCCGCTTCTCAGGCAGTTCATTTTTATATTATAAACTCAACTTACAAATTTCCTTATTAAGGTCATTTAAAAAAATCCAGAATTACTTAACATAGGGATAATCTTATTTGGCTAAACAAAATTATTTTTGAAACACTCCTAGAAATTTCTAGTGTTTTTAAGAATATAGAGTTAATAATTTAGTAATAAACCTGAAATAGCATCCAAAACATATTTCTTTATCTTCGTTTTTTAAAAAGCGTTAAAAAATTATGAGCATTGACTATTCTGCTAACAAAACTATTTTAGTTGCTCCTTTAAACTGGGGACTAGGGCATGCCACAAGATGTATTCCGATCATTAAAGCGCTTCAAGAAAATAATTATATTCCAATTATTGCTTCTGACGGTGTTGCTCTTGCTTTATTGCGCAAGGAATTTCCCTATGTTCAAACTCTTGAACTGCCTTCATATCATATTGAATATGCTAAAAACGGCAAGAATTTTAAATGGAAGCTGATCAAGAATCTGCCTAAAATGATTACGGCTATTTTAGACGAGAAAAAAATGGTAAACAGCTGGATCAAAAAACATGGTATTGACGGTATTATTTCGGATAACCGACTGGGGGTTTTCAGCAAAAAAGTGCCTTCTGTTTTCATGACGCATCAATTAAATGTGATGACCGGAAATACAACTTGGTTTACGAGTAAATGTCATCAGCATATTATAAAAAAATATACGGAATGCTGGGTTCCGGATTCTAATGAAAAAGTAAATCTTACAGGTGATTTGGGACATCTTAAAAACGATCATCTTAATTTAAGATATATTGGGCCTTTGAGCAGAATGAAGAAAAAGGAAACGCCAATTGTATATGATTTGATGATTATTTTATCTGGTCCTGAACCACAGCGTACATATCTGGATGAAAAACTTCAAAAAGAAGCTGCCAAGTTTAAAGGTAAAGTGGTTTTTGTACAAGGAATTGTAGAGAAAACGCAAGAGAAATGGCAGGCTGGAAATGTAACTTATTATAATTTCATGAACTCCAAACAATTGGAGCAGACTTTTAACGAAAGTGAATTTGTTCTTTGCCGTTCCGGCTATACTACCGTTATGGATTTGGCTAAACTAGGAAAAAAAGCCTTTTTTATTCCAACTCCGGGACAGTACGAACAGGAATATCTGGCGATAAAACTTCAGGAAGAAAATCTTGTACCTTATGCAATGCAAGACGACTTTACAATTGAAGATTTATCAAAAGTAAAGTCGTTTAAAGGTTTGTCTCAATTTAAAAATGATATAGACTGGGACTCGTTATTTAATGTTTTTGAAGACTAATTTTAGAAGTTAAACTGCGCTTGCAATCGCAATACATTTCCTTGTTGTCTGTTTATTGGAAGCGCACTGTCCTCAAAAGTTCTATCGGCAATTACATATTCTGCTGTTAATTCAAAAGCTTTAATTGGCTGCCACTCGATACCAAATTCGTAATCTCTTACGACATAACTTCTGGCATCTTTTTCATATTTCTTTCCTCCGTCATAATATTGAAATTTGGCAAATGGATAAATGTGCTGTTTTTTAATATCCCATTTATAGTTCAATAAAACGTATCCTCCATTTAAATCTGTTTCGTCTACCGTATTAGTTAAGGTATTATAACGAGGTCCTGTTCCGATATTGTATTCTGTCTGGATTCCAAATGGTCTTGGATACAAAACAAATGTTGCTCCTACTCTTTGGTCTTTTACATACTGCGGATCATTTACAGTTACTCCATTAGAAATTTCTCCGGTAAATGCCCATTTTCCTGTATAAGCCTGGATTCCCGGTTCAATGATCTGGCTTCCAATTACAAATGGATAAGTTACTCTGGCTACAACATTTAAATCTCTGTTTCCGTCTAATTTATTAGCAATCTGACCATTGTAAACTCCAAAAGCAAATACTCCAAAATCGCCCGAACCTTTGTATCCGTCTTTTACCAGCATGCTGAAACGTTCTCTAATTTCGGCTGGAGCCCAGTAGAAAAACATTCCTAAATCACGCTCATTTAATATAGAACTATTGATTGCATCGGCACGATCCATCGTTAAACGCTGTGAACTTGACTGCATGTTTTCGAAGCCGTACGGAATTTTACTCTGCCCGATACGAACGCGGTATTCTCTTTTCTTATCAAAAGAAAGATCAAAATAAAGATCTCGAATCTGAACAAAATTCTGAATTCCAGTACTAGGTGAACTGGCAAAATCCGGCTGGAAATAGAAAAATACATTTGGGTGAACCTGCCCTGAAAACACTAAACGAGCACGGCGGATAAAAAGCCCGTTGTTTGCTTTTGCATCTGGAGCTGTTGAAGTTGTTCCCCAGGATTTATCGCATTGCTCGCAGGAAACTTTATCGTTTGTAGAAAAAAGTCCGTTGTATCTAATTTGAGCGTAACCTCTTAAAGAGATTCTATCGTACCAGTGTTCTTCAACTCCTCCTCCAGATTTAGTATCCGGCAATTTTGCTTTGTTGATAGAATCCAGAATACGAAGCACTTCGTTTTTTACTTCTTGTTTGTTTATGTCTTGTGCATTTACAAAACAGCTTATCAACATTAAAACGGCTAATATTTTTCTTTTTATCATTAGTTCTCTAATTCCCTTAATTTCAGGATGCAAAGATGACTCACCTATGTTAAGAAATCATTAACAAGATGTTACTATAATAAAAATTTAATGTTACGGACTAAATCCGTGTGTTGATTTATTGTTAAACCCCTTTGTTTTAGGCTGTTTAGCAAAAACTCGATTACAATTTTTTAACGTCAGGTTTTTGGCTTTTGAATGCTTTTTCGAGTGTAAAAGAGAATTCTGAACCAATTCCGAACTCACTTTCTACATAAACTTTCTCTTTATGCGCCTCGATAATATGTTTTACAATCGCCAAACCTAAACCTGAACCTCCTTCAGAACGCGTTCCGCTTTTATCCACACGGTAAAAACGTTCAAAAAGTCTTGGAATGTTTTGTTTTTCAACTCCTTCTCCATTATCACTAATACGAATTAAGACTTTTTTCTTAGTTAAGTTTACAACGCCAACTTCTGTCAATCCGCCTTCTTTTCCGTATTTAATTGAGTTTACAATCAGATTTTCTAAAACCTGCTGAATTCTATCCTGATCTCCGCGAATAATAACCGATTGTACATTTTTACTTTCAAAGGCCAATTTGATTTTCTTTTTATCGGCTTTCATTTCCAATAAATCAAAAACATTCTGGATTAATTCAACAATATCAAAATCAGTCATATTTAAATCTAAATCTCCTGATTCTAATTTGGTAATCATATCCAAATCTTCAACAATATATATAAGCCGCTCTACGCCTTTTTCGGCACGTTTTAAATATTTTTTTCGAATGTGTTTATCATCCATTGCACCATCGAGCAAAGTCGAAACATAACCCTGAACGGTAAACAATGGCGTTTTTAATTCGTGGGAAACATTACCTAGAAATTCTCTACGGTATTGCTCACGAATTTCAAGCATTTCGATTTCGAGTTTTTTATCGGTTGCAAACTTTTTCACTTCTCGTGAAAGTGTTTCCATATCAGTCGTAATAGGCTGATTGATAAGATTTGTTGATTCTAATAATGAAACCTCATCATAAATTTTCTTTACTCTTCTATAAATAAAGCGTTCTACACGATATTGTAAAACCAAAAAAGAGAATATGTAAATGACAATAATGAAAATTATTCCAAATGCTATTTGATGTTTTAACTGATTTTTATAAAATAAAGACATCAGCATCAGCACAAATGCTGTTGAGAAAAGACTGATATACAATGCCGATTTTATAGCAAATTTGTACGTTTTTTTAAAATTGATTTTCATTTATGTTTTTAATCATTAAGTGATTAAGAGAAATTAAGTGTAACTCAAAAACCATATAAAGAACTAAAGTCCAAGTAAACTTCAGTTCCTTATATGGTTTAAATGTATTGAATATTTTTAAAAGAATTTGAATGCTTTTAAATCTTTAGCAAAATTCCAAAATATCTAAATAACTTAGAATCTTAGAACCTCAGCATCTTAAAATCTAAACTTCAAATTTATAACCAACACCTTTTATGGTTTTAAAAAGGTCTTCGCCTATTTTTTCACGCAGTTTCCTAATGTGAACATCAATTGTTCTTCCTCCAACTACTACTTCATTTCCCCATACTTTATCAAGGATTTCATCTCTCTTGAATACTTTTCCTGGTTTAGAAGCTAATAAATAAAATAGTTCGAATTCTTTTCTTGGCAGAGCAATTTCTAAATTGCCTTTTATGATTTTATATTCTTCACGGTTTATTTCAATTCCGCCAACATTTATGGTATCTGTAACCACTTCTTGTTCTTTTAACCTTCTTAACAGAGCCTTTACTTTAGAGACTAATAATTTTGGTTTAATTGGTTTTGTAATATAGTCATCAGCACCTGCATCAAAACCAGCTACTTGCGAATAATCTTCACTTCTTGCCGTAAGGAATGTTATGATAACATTATTTAACTCAGGAATTTTTCTAATATGTTCGCAAGCTTCCATTCCGTCCATTTCTGCCATCATCACGTCCATGATAATTAATTCCGGCAATTCTTTCTGAGCCTTTGCTATAGCATCTTTTCCATTAGAAGCTGTAACAATCTGGTAGCCTTCCTGAGCAAGGTTATAGCCAACGATTTCTAAGATATCCGGTTCGTCGTCAACTAATAAAATCTTAGTTTGTGTTTTTTTCATAAATAGCAAAAATTGAGATTTTTACATCAAATATTCTTAATTATTTATCCGATGTTTTTTATTTCACGGGGTAAATATACTAACAAATGAACCTTTAAAAATTGGTGTTAACGGTAATTTAATCTGGTAACAATTTGATAATCTTAACAACACAAAAACATAACAAGTCCATAACATGGACTTTACAGCGCGGTTCTTTCTTTGCACAAAAATAAATTAAACACAACACACTAATGAAATTCAATTTAAGATTTCTATTTATTGCACTATTTATTTGTACGATTTCGATCGCGCAAAACAAAGG
The DNA here is from genome assembly GCF_052044235.1 of Flavobacterium sp. 22659. Taxonomy (NCBI): domain Bacteria; kingdom Pseudomonadati; phylum Bacteroidota; class Flavobacteriia; order Flavobacteriales; family Flavobacteriaceae; genus Flavobacterium; species Flavobacterium sp. 22659. The sequence continues at coordinate 124,389 of NZ_JBQEMU010000008.1, read as the reverse complement.
TACGATTTCTGGCGTTCTGACTGACAAAGAAATGAACAATGATCCGTTGCCTTTTGCAAATGTTTTAGTTAAAGGTACAAACATTAGCGTAAATACCGACGTAGACGGAAAATATTCGTTGAGCGTAAATCCAGGAAACTACACTTTAATTTTTAGTTTTTTAGGATATGAATCTAAAGAAGCTCCAGTTAACGTAAAGGCAAACGAAACTGTAGTTATAAATCAGGCACTTTCTTCTGGAAGTTTTACTTTAAAAGATGTAGTTGTAAAATCTGCAACTGCTAACAAACAAAAAGAATCAGCATTATTATTAGATCAAAAAAATGCAGTTTCATTTAAAGCTGCAATTGGTGCTGAAGAAATTTCAAGAAAAGGAGTTAACGACGTTGCTAATGCGGTTGCAAAAGTAAGTGGTGTATCTAAACAAGATGACTCTGGAAATGTTTTTGTGAGAGGTTTAGGTGACCGTTACAACGTTACTACTTTAAATGGTCTTCCGTTACCATCAAACAACCCGGCAAATAAAAACATTCTTTTAGAAATTTTCTCTACAAACATTGTAGATAACATTGGAATCAGTAAAACTTTTGAAGCTCAAAACTATGCTGACTTTGGCGGAGCAAATATTGATATCAGTGCAAAAAGATTCAGCGGAAAACCATTTGTTACTGTTTCAATTGGGTCTGGTGCTAATACTAATGTTTTAGGACAAGATCATTTTTATCTTCAAGACGGACCTACTTATACAGGATTTAAAAAAGCGGGGGTTCCTGATGCTCCATTATTGCCATACAGCTACGCAACAAGCTGGGACAGAAAAGAAAACAAAAATGTATTAAATGCTTTCTATACATTATCTGGAGGAAAAAGATTTACAATAAACGACGAAAGTTCAATTGGTACATTTGTTACCGGATCTTTCAGTGCAAAAAACAAATACACTCAAGGTTACAGCAGAGGAGGAATTACTTCTGATGGAGATATATATTCTGATTTTATCAGAACAGCTTACAAACATAACACAACAACAACTGTTATGGGTACTGCTGATTATAAAATCAACAACAAAAACTCAATCTTTTTTACTTCATTATTCTTAAACTCAAGCGAGCAGGATTATAGTGAATACGAAGGGACTAACGTAAACTTTGATGGTGGAGGAGATGCACAGCAGCAAATTTCAGGTTTTATCAAACGTGGAACTTTTGAAAGAACTCAATTAATTGTAAACCAATTAACAGGAAAAAACAAATTCAATGATCAGTGGAATTTAAACTGGGGAGTAGGATACAGTATTTCTAACAGTGCAGTTCCAGATCGTATGCAAAACTCTTTTGTTCATGCTTTGGATGGCATAAACTATACGTTTTTTACGAACTCTAACATCAACAATCACAGATTTTTTCAAGACTTAAAAGAAAATGAAATCGCTGCAAATATTGCTCTTTCTTATAACTTTAAAAAAGCAAGTGACGATACTTACAAAGGAAAACTAACTGTTGGTTATTCTGGAAAGTTTAAGGATGTAGATTACAACATGGAACAGTATTCATTCTTCCCAAACAGAAATGCGATGTCTTTCCCTAAAGAAGATATACACCATACAGATAACTATCTAGATCCTGCACATTGGGGTTCTTCTTACTCAAACAGAATTAATCAAGTATATACTGGAAATTTAGATGTTAATGCTGCATTTGCGAATGTTCAATATTCTTTAACTGACAGATTAAGTGTAATATTAGGTGCCAGACTTGAGCAATTGACTCAAAATGTTGATTACATCACAACTACGGTTCCACAAGGAGATAATTCTGATTACTCAAAATTCAACATCTTACCGAGTTTAATCTCAAAGTATACTTTGAATGATAAACAAAATTTAAAATTCTCAGCAAGTAAGACGTATACACTTCCTCAATTTAAAGAAAAAGTGCCAATTATTTATGAAGATGTTGCTCAGGCATATGAAGGAAATCCAAAATTATATGCTTCTACAAATTACAACTTCGATTTAGGATGGGAGTTTTTCCCAAAAGCAGGAGAATTAATTTCTGTAACAGCATTTGGAAAAATTATTCAAAATCCTATCAACGAAATGTTCTTAAACTCTTCTTCAAATGATATTACTTATGCTAATACAGGTGATAAAGCAACTGTAGCAGGAGTTGAAGTAGAATTTAGAAAAGACATTTTTGAAATCGAGAAAGATGACAATTTAAAAACAAAACTTTCTTTTGATGCAAACGGATCATATTTATACACAAACCAAGATCTAAGCAACGAAAAAGTAAACAATGAAAATGATTTTGGAGCTAATTTTACTTTTACAGATAGTAAATTATCAGGGGCTTCTAATTTTCTTGCCAATGCTAACGTATCATTTTTAAATGAATTTAGGGAAGGACGTGATTTCAGCGCAACAGTATCTTATTCTTATTTCTCAGATAAACTGGCTGTAATTGGAACTTCAAGAGTTGGAAATATGGTTGACAAAGCAGTAAATAAATTAGATTTTATTGCTAATACAAGTTTAACTAAAAACCTTAAACTTGGTCTTATTTACAGCAATATTTTAAATCCAACTTTCAAACGTGTACAAGAACAAGGCAAAGTACCAGGGAAAGAATCTGTTGGCGACATTACTGCAGTTTCATACAAAGCAGGTTCAGATTTAAGACTTACTTTAAACTATACGTTCTAAAAACTAAAATCTATAAAAAAACGAAAAGGTGATTAGGTAATACTAATCACCTTTTTTTATCTGCCACAATTCAATGTAAATTTTACATTAAGCAGGTTTATTTTTTACCTAATATACTTAATATATTGTTAATACGGTCTTAACCCAGCAAAAACATATGTTCATTTACTTTGCCATGAATAAATAAAACATAAAACACAACAAAAATGAAAAAAAGTTTATTTGCAATGGCTGCAATATTAGGACTTGCTTTAACAAGCTGTAGTTCTGATGATAACAACAAAAACGACAACAAAAGTTCTTTCGTTTTAAAAGCTGACGATTTAAAAGGAGACATCAATGATGGTGTTGTTACTTTAGACCCTACACAAACTTACACGTTAACTGGAGGTTTAGTTGTTAAAGGAGGAGCTACATTAGTAATTCCTGCTGGAACAGTAATCAAAAGTTCTGCTACTGCACCTGCTACATCTTTATATATCGCTGTAGAAAGAAATGCTAAAATTAACATCAATGGTACTGCTGCTAAACCAGTTATTATGACTTCTGGAAAAGCATCTCCTGCTCAAAGTGACTGGGGTGGATTAATCATCGCTGGTAACGCTAAAGTTAACACTGGAGATAATGGTACTTCTGAAGTAGGTGGTTTAAGCTACGGAGGTAATGATAATGCAGATTCTTCTGGAAACATTAACTTCTTAAAAATTTCTTATACAGGTTCTAAATATACTTCTGAAAAAGAATACAATGGAGTTTCTTTCTTCGGAGTTGGTTCAGGAACTGTAGTATCTGACATCTATACTTTTGAAAGTGGTGATGATGCAATTGAGTTTTTCGGTGGAGCAGTAAATGCTACTAACTTAGTTATGATCAATTCTTATGATGATTCATTAGATTTCGCTGACGGATGGCAAGGTACAGCTACAAACGTATACATTAAAGGTGTTACCAAAGCTGGGGTTGAAGGTTCTACAAATGCAAAAGATCCAAGCACTGCTACTCCAATGACTAACGCTAAAATCACTAACATCTCTATCATTAAAGGTGATGCTGCTTTTACAGCTGACGAAAAAGCAATCAACTATAAAGAAGGTGGTGGAAAACAAGCTTACACAAACTTATATGTTGCTGACGGAATGCCTAAAGATTTAGCTAAATTATCTGCTGATGCTGGTGTAACTGCAAACCTTGCTGCTGGTAACTTTACTATCACAAACTATACTTTTGGAGCTTCTGTAACTGTTTTTGATGGTCCTAAATTATCTGGAACAACTACTGGTGCAACTGGTGCTGGTGCTGGTGCTGATTTACCAACTTGGGCTAACTGGACTAAGTAATCAAAAAAGTTTTGCAATCCAATTAGACTGATGTTTTGGTCAGTTGGTTTCTAATAACTTCGAATACAAAATGTTAAAAACATCCTAAATATTTAGGATGTTTTTTTTTGGTGTGTTTTTTGTAATTTTTTTTGTATATTTACAATATCCAAATAAACGCGATGGCAAAAAACTACTTTTATATTACATTCTTATTGGCTTTTTTCTTTACTGTAAGTGTTTCGGCACAAGACAGTAAGCAATTACCAAAAACTCAGGATCCGGCAGGTATTGAGGGTCTCAGCTTGTACCCTAACCCTGTGGTAAATGGAAAAGTATATATATCATCAAAAAATGATTTTGAAAAAGAAATCATCGTATTTGATATCTTAGGAAAGAAAGTACTGCAAGCACATTTAACTACAAAAGAATTAAACGTCTCTGATCTAGTGCCTGGCGTTTACATCATAAGAATAAGCGAGCAGAATGCCACAGCTACGCGAAAACTCATTATTCGATAAATTTTAAAAAAGCTCCTTTTGGAGCTTTTTTAGTTTACAGTCTCAATCACAGTTTATAGTTTTTATGAAACTCTGAAAACTGCGACTGAAAACTGCGACTGAAAACCGAAAAACAATATCTTTGCACAAAAAAAGTTTTGATTACAGCCAACGATATATTTACGATTTCAAGCCATAAACAATTTGAAAAGACAGCATTAAAAGTGTTTCGCTTTCAGTATGCGAACAATGCAGTATATCGTGATTTCTGTGATTACTTAAAAACAGATATTCAGCAGGTAAAATCATTACAGCAGATTCCTTTTTTACCTATTCAATTTTTCAAAAGCCACAATGTCGTTTCAAATGAAAATCCTGCCGAAGTAACTTTTACCAGCAGCGGTACAACCGGAATGATAACGAGCAGACATTTAGTGACCGATATCTCCCTATATGAGGAAAGTTACCGCAAAGGTTTTTCACAATTCTATGGCAATATAGAAGATTACGTTGTTTTAGCCCTTTTGCCGTCATATTTAGAACGTGAAGGGTCTTCGCTTATTTATATGGTCGAAGACTTAATAAAACTATCTAATCAGCCTGACAGTGGGTTTTATCTGCACAATCACGACGACTTAATTAAAAAACTGGCCGAATTAGATGAATCAGGTCAAAATGTGATTTTAATTGGCGTTACTTATGCTTTATTAGATCTAATCGAAAAACATCAATTCAATCTCCAAAATACCATCATTATGGAAACTGGAGGAATGAAAGGAAAACGCAAAGAAATGATTCGCGAAGAACTACACGAAATTCTCTGCAAAGGTTTTGGCGTTTCATCTATCCATTCTGAATACGGAATGACAGAACTTTTAGCGCAAGCCTATTCTTTAGGTGAAGGTGTTTTCGAATGCCCGTCATGGATGCACATTCTCGTTCGCGATCCTGAAGATGCTTTAACCTATATTCAGGACGGAAAAACCGGCGGTATTAATGTAATAGATTTAGCCAATATTAACTCTTGCTCTTTTATTGCAACGCAGGATTTAGGCAAAAAAAATCCCAACAACTCTTTTGAGGTATTGGGACGCTTTGATAATTCTGATATTCGTGGCTGCAACCTGATGGTGCTTTAAGCTTGATAATCATTCAAAGTTCTTTTTCAGCTTTAACTTATTCGTAGGAATATACCCAATTTCTTAATACACAGTTAATGTAAAAAAAATACTATATTTATCTTTTAAATATACTTTTAAAGTAATCTTTAAACATATAAATTATGAAAAAAATTACTTTATTAGTGCTTGTTTTTATAAGCAGTGTTACAACTTGGTCACAGACTTACAAATTTCATACACTTCAGGATTTAGGTCCAAATATTGAAATAGCGATTTCGGCCGGATGTGCTCAAACCGTTGTTGTAGGACCAAATAGAGATGTAAATCTAAATCAAAGTTTTAAGTTAGAAGTTGGTAAAGTTTACAAATCTGATCTTATTTTAGGTTCAACATCGGGATCTAGATATTACAAAGTTCTTTATGCTGTTGATTATTATTTAGACAAAGGTTCTGATATTGATGAACCAGCACCTTTTGAACTAATCCCAGATTTATGTAATTCTTTGTCATGGAAATACATAAGACCAATTTTATTAGGCGCAACCTTAGAAGAAGCCCAAGCTAACTATTGTTCAAATTTGACTGCTAATACTATTCGAGAAAAAGTAAATGTCAAAACACAAAAACCTTTAAGTATAGGTGATGTTTATTTTATGGATTTCGGGAAAGGCGCTAATTATTACTTGATCACAGGATCAAGCATCGAAGCTGGAGACAGTGAATACCAATTAGACCCTACAAATGGTAGTTCTACTTTTTCTCGCACTGCATTAAATTGCCCAAAACCAGATTTACAAGCTATAGCAGCAGACTTTGGAGGCACAACAACAACTACCGGAGCAAATGCTAGTGTAATATATTCTATAAAAAATATAGGAGGGAGAGCTTTTGCACCATCTCATTGCTTAATTTACTTTTCTAAAGGCAATTCTGTTCTAAGTTCTGATGATATATTAATCAAAGATGTTACCATCGATCCACTAAACCCTAATGAAAGCAAATATGGTGTTCCATCGATAATTATTCCTGCAAATATTAGCAGCGGTACTTATTATGTAATTATTCAATTAATTAATAGTGAAGACATAAATAACAGTAATAATATAATTTCGTCTTTATCGTCATTTACTATCAACCAGACAACAACGCCAACTGGAAAACCAGACTTAGTTATTGATCCAGCTAATACGATTATTTTTAGCAACTGTTTTGATTGCAGCGCAGCATTAAGTGATTTAGGAAATAAAAGACACTCAATAAATAATCAATCTGGAATTATTAACTTACAGGCAATAACTATTAAAAATATAGGAAGCACAGCATCAACCCCTGCAACGCTTCAGTTTTATTTATCAACTGATGGTATTCTTGATGCAGCAGATATAAAATCTACAGCAAGCAGCGTTTCAATAGCTGCAATAAACCCGGGAAGTTCAATTACAGTATCTAAATCAATTTTCTCTTCAGATTTTGGCAGCTTAACAGTTACCGGAAATCGAAACATTCTTATGTCGGTTGATGATTCTAAAACAAATACTGAATCAAACGAAAATAACAACATAACAGTTATACCAGTTACTTTTGTTAACCCTTTCGCAAAAACTGTTCAGTCTAATGTAAATGTTGAAGACAGCATACAGCCTTATTCAATTAACGTTTACAATTTTGAAGGACAAAAAGTTCTAACTAAAGAAGTTAAATCTATAGAAGAAGAAAACAGATCCTTAGATTCACTAAAAAGCGGTATCTACATTATTAAATCGAAAAACGAGACTCGTAAAGTTCTTAAATAAGAACAACTATTAAATAGAAAAGCATCCTTATTCAGGATGCTTTTTTTTATTTATCTAATGCGGATTAAACCACTCGAATCACAAAATAATTCTTTTTACCACTTTGTAATAACACAAACTGATTATTAATTAAATCATTTGCTGTTAAAACAAAATCTTCTTTTATTTTTTCTCTGTTTACAGAAATAGAATTTGCAGTTAAGGCACGTCTTGCCTCTCCGTTCGATTTAAAGAAACCTGTTTTTTCATTTAAAACAGTAACAATATCTAATCCGTTTTCTAGATCTGCTTTTGCGATTTCAGCCTGCGGAACTCCATCAAAAACTTCTAAGAAAGTCTTTTCATCTAGTTTTTTCAAATCATCAGCAGTTGAATTTCCGAACAAAATATTCGAAGCCTGAATTGCTTTTTCTAATTCTTCCTTACTGTGAACAAAAATCGTGATTTCTTCGGCTAATTTCTTTTGCAGAATTCTTAAATGAGGAGCAGTTTGGTGCTCAGCAATTAAAGCATCAATTGTTTCTTTATCTAAGAAAGTAAATATCTTGATATATTTTTCAGCATCAGCATCTGTAGCATTTACCCAAAACTGGTAAAATTTGTAAACTGAAGTTTTATCAGCATCCAGCCAAACATTTCCTCCTTCAGATTTTCCAAATTTAGATCCGTCAGCTTTTGTAATTAAAGGTGTTGTTAAAGCAAAAGCTTTTGCATTTTCGCCGCCCATTCTGCGTACTAATTCTGTTCCCGTGGTAATATTTCCCCATTGGTCAGAACCTCCCATTTGCAAAAGGCAGTTATTATTTTTATATAAATGATAAAAATCGTACCCCTGAATTAATTGATAAGTAAACTCTGTAAAAGACATTCCCTCACCTTCTCCGTTGATTCTCTTTTTAACAGAATCTTTCGCCATCATATAATTTACCGTAATACGTTTTCCAACTTCACGAGCAAAATCAATAAACGAGAATTCTTTCATCCAATCATAGTTATTTACCATAATTGGGGCATTTTGTTCTTTTGAATTAAAGTCTAAGAAACGAGACAAAACACTTTTAATGCCGGCAACATTTTTAGCCAGGGTTTCTTCGTTAAGCAGATTTCTTTCGTCAGATTTCCCAGATGGGTCACCAATCATTCCGGTCGCACCGCCCACAAGAGCAATTGGCTGATGACCAAAATTCTTTAAATGTACCAATAAAATAATCTGAACCATACTGCCTATATGCAGTGAATCTGCCGTTGGATCAAAACCAATATAGGCCGATGTTACCTCTTTTAGCAATTGTTCTTCCGTTCCTGGCATGCTATCATGGTACAAACCGCGCCATTTTAATTCTTCAACTAGATTCTTCATTTTTTAAAATATTTTGCGCAAATATAATCAATGGCATCGGCAATATCAAAAAGCAAATACAATATCAATGACAATTGCAATTCTAATAAAAAACTTTTAACCTCTGTACCTTTAAATCTTTACATCTCAAGAAAAAACCTTTGCAACTTTGAGCCTTTGTCGCTTTGTCTCTTTCAAGCAAAAACTTATCTTTACAAAATGGTATTAGTAACAGGAGGAACAGGTTTAGTTGGTTCGCATTTATTACTTCATTTAATTGAAAATGGAGAAAATGTAAGGGCAATTTATCGCAGTCAAAATAATATTGAAAAAACAAAATCGGTTTTTGAATTATACAAAAAAACTGAATTGTTTGAAAAAATAGAATGGCTTGAAGCTGATATTCTGGACATACCTTCTCTCGAAATTGCTTTTAACGGCATTGAGTATGTTTACCATTGTGCTGCTTTAATTTCTTTTGATCCTAAAGATGAAGAAGCGCTTCGAAAAACCAATATCGAAGGAACAGCCAATATCGTCAACTTTTCTATTGCCAGAGAAATTAAAAAATTCTGTTTTGTGAGTTCCATTGCTGCGCTGGGAGATTTAGCAGCTCATGAAACTTATATTACCGAAGAAACAGATTGGAATCCTGAAAAACCACATAGTGATTATGCCATTTCAAAATATGGTGCCGAAATGGAAGTATGGCGTGGACATCAGGAAGGTTTAGATGTTATTATTATTAATCCGGGTGTTATTTTAGGTCCAATTCCGAAAGAGAAAAGCAAACAGCAAGGAAGTTCTGAATTGTATGCAAAAGTTGCAAACGGACTTTCCTTTTACACACTTGGAAATACTGGTTTTATTTCTGTGGATGATGTTGTAAAAACTGCCCTTCAGCTAATGAAAAGCGATATTAAAAACGAACGATTTACTTTAATTGCCGATAATATTGTTTTTAAAGATATTCTAAACACCATTGCAGATGCATTAAACGTTAAAAGACCACATCGTCATGCAAAACCCGCTTTAATGAATTTCCTTTGGATTGCCGACGGCATATTTTCGACTTTATTTTTTCAAAAAAGAAGACTGACTAAAGCTACAGCAAAAGCTTCTTATTCTAAAAATCTATATTCAAATGAAAAAATAAAAACCGCTCTGGGAACGGTTTTTCTGGATGTACATGAATATGTAAAAAATATTTCGAAGCTGTAATTACTTTCTTAATTGTTTTCTTTTTGCTTTTTTCAGCGAATCGATGCTTTTTATTACAGGTTCTGCTTTTTTGATCGAATCTTTTAGAACTTCTTTCTTTTTCTTTTTTGCTTCTTTAGCCGCTTTTTTATCTTCGATTTTGACTATCGAATCAGTTGCTCTTTGAACTTTGGCCAATCGCTTTCCTACCTCATCAAACATGTCTTTATAGTTCTCATAATCTGCAGCATAATACATATTGTTTTGTGCAAATTGTAAACTATCAACTTTATATTTTTTCAATATAAATTTTGTTGGGTTTGTTTCAGTAGAATCTATTAGTTCCTGATGCTGATATTTCATTGCTTCTAAAAGAGACAAATCATACATAATATCAATCATTTTTTCTTTCTCGATAAGTTTTGCAGGCTGTTTTACAACCTCTTTTTTACAACTTACAGAAAGAAACAAAACTAATAGTATTATTAAACAATTCTTCATTTCAGCTTTTTATCTATCAAACAATAAACGTTTTCCGGCGCGGATATCTTTTACTTTAAAATTATTGTAAACCATTTCACCGTTTACAAAAGTATGCGTAATTCTCGATTTAAAAGTTGTTCCTTCAAAAGGAGACCAGCCGCATTTGTACAAAATATTATCAGAATTTACACTCCAAGGCTTACTTGGGTTTACAATTACCAAATCGGCGAAATAACCTTCTTTGATAAATCCTCTTTTTTCAATTTTGAAAATTTTAGCCGGATTGTGGCACATTTTTTCTACAATTTTCTCTACACTGATTTTTCCTTGGTGATGCGCTTCAAACATTGCTACAACAGCATGCTGTACAAGCGGACCTCCGGATGGAGCTTTTAAATATGACTGTGCTTTTTCTTCTTTAGTATGAGGCGCGTGATCTGTTGCAATAACATCAATTCTGCCGTCATTTAAAGCTTCCCAAAGTACTTTCCTGTCACTTTCGGTTTTTACAGCCGGATTCCATTTAATGAAATTTCCTTTTGTTTTGTAATCTTCATCAGTAAACCAAAGATGGTGTACACAAACTTCGGCTGTGATTTTTTTATCTTCTAATGGAATTTTATTTGTAAACAATTCCATTTCTTTTGCTGTCGAAAGATGAAAAATATGAAGTCTCGCTCCTGTCTTTTTTGCCAGAGCCACTGCTTTTGAAGAAGAAAGATAACAAGCCTCAGAACTTCTAATTAAATTGTGAGCCGTTACAGGAATATCATCTCCGTATTTTTCTTTAAACTCTGCCAGATTATTTTGAATCGTAGTTTCATCTTCACAATGAACTGCAATTAACATTGGTGTGCTTGAGAAAATTTTTTCTAAAGTTTCTTCTCTGTCAACTAACATATTTCCTGTTGAAGAACCTAAGAAAATCTTGATTCCGGCTACATTTTTTGGATTTGTTTTTAAAACTTCTTCCAAATTATCATTGGTTGCTCCCATCATAAACGAATAATTCGCAAATGATTTTTGAGCTGCAATTTGATATTTATCTTCTAATATTTCCTGAGTAACGGCATTCGGAACTGTGTTGGGCTGCTCTATAAAAGAAGTGATCCCGCCAGCAACAGCTGCACGAGATTCAGATTCGATATCGCCTTTATGCGTTAAGCCCGGCTCTCTAAAATGTACCTGATCATCAATTGCTCCCGGCATTAAATAACTTCCTTCGGCATCAATAACAATACAATCTGATGTTTTTAGACTGATGCTGTCTGCAACTTCAACAATAAGATCATTTTCGATCAAAACATCTCCGTCAAAAATAGATCCTTCGTTTACAATTTTGGCATTTTTTATTAAAATCCTGTTCATGTCCTATCTTTATAATGTATTGACTAATTTTTTTAATCGAAGAGAAATCACCCCAAGAATTGCTTCTTTAATAATGGCATTGCTCATTTTTGAAACTCCTTTTGTTCTGTCTGTAAAAATAATTGGGACCTCTTTTATTTCAAATTTAGCACAATAAGTTCTGTACTTCATTTCGATTTGAAACGCATATCCAACAAATTTTATTTTGTTCAGATTAATTTTCTCCAAAACTTCTCTTTTATAACAAACAAAACCTGCTGTTGCATCGTGAATTTTCATTCCGGTAATAAACTTTACATAAACCGATGCAAAATACGACATTAATACACGGCTTAGGGGCCAGTTTACAACATTTACGCCTTTTACATAACGTGATCCTATTGCTAAATCAGCACCTCCAAAATGGCAGGCATCATACAATTTTTCAAGATCATTTGGGTTATGCGAAAAATCGGCATCCATCTCAAAAATAAAATCATAATTACGTGCTAATGCCCATTTAAAACCATGAACATAAGCAGTTCCTAGTCCTGCTTTTTTAGCTCTTTTTTCAAGAAATAATCTTTCTGGATATTCTTCCTGCAAAGCAATAACTTTATCGGCTGTATGATCTGGAGAATTATCATCAATAATTAAAAGATGAAAAGATTTATGCTGCGAAAGAACGGCTCTTATTATACTTTCTACGTTCTCTATTTCGTTATAAGTGGGAATTATGACAATACTATCATTCATTTTTTTCTCGGTAATTTCACCGCAAAAGTAAACTTTTTATAGCATTTGGTTCATAATAAATACATAATAAAAGTATTGATACAAAAAATTACTAATTTTGTGACGCTATGATTGAACATCTTCATCCTCGAATAATTGAAAACAAAGACTGGGCAACCGCTTTATTTGTCCTGACCTTTGCTGTTGTTGCAATGACAAAATCTGCATACGAAACTCGTTTTACAGAATTCAGCAAACTTATTTTTTCTGATAAATATGCTAAAATTTATCGAGATAACAGCCACATGAAAAGCAGCTTTACAGTTGGTTTATTTTTCGTTCAGGTTATTTCGTTTGCATTTTTTATTCAGCTTACCATGAATATTTTTGGACAGGCATCTAAAACCGACTGGATTTTGTTTATTCAAATCGCCACTTTCTTACTTTATTTTATTTTAGCGAAGTATTTAATTGAGAAAATTGTCGCAGCTTCATTCAACATCGACGATTTTGTAGAGCTTTTTAATTTGCAAAAAGTTACTTACAGAACTTATATAGGCGTTTTAATCCTTCCAATCAATGCAATTTTGTTTTATTATGACAATATTCCAACGATTGTACCGCTTGCAATCATAGGTATTTCACTCTGTATCAGCCTTTATTCGTATTTTATTTCAATTAAAACGTATCAAAACGTAATTATCGGCAAGTTATTTTATTTTATTTTATATCTTTGCGCTCTTGAAATAGCGCCTTATTATTTTCTTTATTATTGGATAACAAAAGGGAGTGCTTAGAAAATGTTTATAATATGAAAGTGAAAACAATTTTGGTGTCACAGCCTGAACCTAAAGTGGAGAATTCTCCTTACTTTGAGCTCCAACAAAAACACAAAATAAAAATTGATTTCAGACCATTTATTCATGTGGAAGGGGTTAGCGCAAAAGAGATTCGATTACAAAAAATCGATCTTAATCATTACACTGCGATCATTTTAACAAGTCGAAATGCTGTAGATCATTTTTTTAGAGTGGCTGATGAAATGCGTTACAAAGTTCCAGAAGGATTGAAATATTTTTGTCAATCTGAAGCAGTAGCATTTTATCTTCAAAAGTACGTTGTGTACAGAAAACGTAAAATTTACGTTGGAGCAAAAGATTTTGCAGATTTATCTCCTTTAATCAAAAAATACAAAGACGAGAAATTCCTGCTTCCTGCATCTGACCAATTAAATGCAGATGCTCCTATTACATTAAACAGCCTTAAAGTAGATTGGGCACAAGCTATTTTTTACAGAACTGTAATGAGCGACCTATCTGATCTTGCTGATGTTTATTATGATGTTTTAGCGTTTTTCAGCCCAACTGGAATTAAATCTTTGTTTAAAAACTTCCCTGATTTCAAACAAAACGATACCAGAATTGCCGTGTTTGGAAGTACAACTCAAAAAGAAGCTTTAGATCATGGTTTAAGAATTGATATTCTTGCTCCAACTCCTGAAACTCCTTCTATGACAATGGCTTTAGAAAAATACGTTGCCGAGGCAAACAAAGGAAAATAATCCTTTTTAAAATATAGAATTTTTAAAATTCCAAATTCCAATTTTATGTTGGGATTTGGAATTTTATTTTTCACCTCCTTTTAACTACATTTGATTTCTATTCTAAACCCAAATCACAATAAATAGTTTCAAATTATAAGTTATGAAAATCAACTCCCTCTTAATTGAAATTGACGGTATCGACAAAGAAATCCTTCGATATCTTATGGACGATGCCCGAAAACCTATTTTACAAATTGCTAATAAAATTGGTATTTCGGGAGCTGCAATTCATCAGCGATTAAAAAAACTGGAACAATCCGGCGTAATTTCCGGATCTAAATTTACAGTTAACCCAAAAGTTTTAGGCTACAACACAATGGCTTTTATTGGCGTTTATCTTGATAAAGCTTCCCGAAACTCTGAAGCCGTAAAAGAATTAAGAAAAATTCCAGAAGTTTTGGAATGCCATTATACAACCGGAAACTGGTCGGTTTTGATAAAAATTATTTGTCGTGACAACGAACATTTAATGCAGTTATTAAACACTAAAATCCAGGCTATTGAAGGTGTTTCAAGAACCGAGACTTTTATTTCGCTGGATCAGCAGATTGACAGACAAATTCAATTGTAAATTAAATAATGTCAATTTGATAATTCGATAAATACTTAAATCATTCCTTGAAAGGTTTCGACTCCGCTCAACCAGACATCAAAATGATAAAAAACAAAACCCGACAGATTTTAAGGACTGTCGGGTTTTATAATAAATTATCTAATTGACTAATTATCTAATTATCTAATTCTCAAATTAATTCCTTCTGTTCGAATAAATCGAGATATAGTACAACAACGTTGCTATCGATCCTAAAGCAGCAACTACATACGTTCTTGCAGCCCATTTTAAGGCATCTTTTGCTCCAGCCTGCTCCTCTTGTGTCAACATGTGCTTATTTTCAAGCCAGGCTAAGGCTCTGTTACTTGCATCGTATTCTACCGGTAATGTTATAATAGAAAACAATGTTGTTACCGCAAAAATTATAATTCCCACTAATAATAACTGCGGAAAAGTTCTAATCATTAAAATTCCTGCTAACAAAATCCACTGCATAAAGTTTGAAGCCACGCTGACAACAGGAACCAGCTTAGAACGCATTGTTAACCATTCGTAACCAATTGCGTGCTGTACTGCATGTCCGCATTCGTGTGCTGCAACCGCTGCTGCCGCTGCATTACGATGACTGTAAACAGCCTCACTCAAATTCACCGTTTTATCTGAAGGATTGTAATGATCTGTTAACTGACCCGGAGTCGAAATAACACGAACATCTGTAATTCCATTATCAGCAAGCATTTTTTCGGCGATTTCTGCACCGCTCATTCCGTTTCGTAATTGCAGTTTAGAATATAATTCGAATTTACTTTTAAGTTTTGCACTCACCATCCAGCTAAACAGCATTATAGCTCCGGCGAGAATTAAATATCCACTTCCCATATTTTTACTTTTTTTGATTGATTTTAAATTTACAAAACAAACAGCAAATTGTAAACCATTTTAACAAAATGTCATTTTGGCATTTTTTCGGACATTTTTTAGTCTAAAAGATTGTTTTTTAAAAGCAGGGTAATTAATTCTGCGACATTTTTGGTTTTGTATTTTTGAAGAATATTACGTCTGTGTGTTTGTACAGTTAAAAAACTCAGAAAAAGTTCATCAGCAATTTCCTGGGTCTGTTTTCCTTTTGAAAGCAAAAGTGCAATATCTTTTTCTCTTCTGCTTAAACTCGGAATATTATCTAAATCTTCAGATAATGGCTGGCTTACAATCGTTTTTACCTCATCACTAAAAACAATTTCTCCTTCAATTGCTTTGTTAATACAGTTTTTAAACTCTTCAAAAGAAGCGCTTTTTAAAATATAACCATTTCCGCCATTTTGAATAAACTGCATCACAAGACTTCGTTCAGACTGACTGCTCATACCAATAACAATAACCTGAGAATATTTCTGTTTAATAGCTTTACACAAATCTATTCCGGTTACAACCGGCAGAAAAATATCTATTAAAACCAGATCGACTTCGTTGTTTTCGATATAATCGAGAAGCAAAGCTCCGGATTGCATTTTCTCTACAATTTCAATATTATCTAAATCAGACAGCAATCCTGAAATTCCAGAAATTACAATTGGATGATCGTCAACCACAACCATTTTATATCTTTTACTCATTTTTTTGATTTTCGTTTATGACATTCAGTTCTATATAAACGGAAGTTCCCTGATTTATTTTACTGTCGATTTCTAATTTTCCGCTTAAAAACTCTACACGGTTGTGAATATTCTTTAATCCCATTCCGTTTTTACTCTTTGCTTCTGAGAGATTAAAGCCAACTCCGTCGTCTTCAACCGTAATAAAAAACACGTCTTTATTTTGAGAACACGAAACCAAAACCTGAGATGCTTTTGCATATTTTAAAGCATTATTCAATAGTTCCTGAATAATTCTGTAAATCATGATTTCGTAGTTTTTCGGCAGTTTTGATTTCTTAATCAAATATTGAAACTCAATTTTAGTAACTGCATTTGAATTTGCTGCGCATAAATCTCTTAAAGCGTGTTCTAAACTAAGTTCAAGCAGACTTTCGGGCATTAAATTCTGCGATATATTTCGGAGTTCTTTTATTGAATTATCCAGCAGCGTATCAACATTATTAACCGCTTCTCCATTATCTTTTTTAGCCAGGTTTAAATGAATTTTTACTCCCGAAAGCATACTCCCAAGTCCATCATGTAAATCTCTCGCAATTCTTTTTCGTTCCATTTCCTCACCCTGAATCAAGGCTTTGGAAACAGAAAGTTTATGCCGGTCTTCAAAAGATGATAATTCCTGCTTAAGGTTGATTTCTTTTTGAATGCTTAATTTCTTTTGATTTTTATTAAAAATCCACAAAAACAAAACAATAAGAAACAAAAGAAAAGACAGACCCGCAAAAAGCACAGAATTAAGACGGTTATTATTTACCTGCAAAGCTGCCTTATCATTTTGTGACTGCAGTAAAGTTATTTTTTTCTCGCTTTCGGCTTTTTTATACTTTGCTTCGAGTTCTACAATCTCGCTTTGAAACTTGGTATTATTTAAACTATCATTCAAAGCATTGTATTTATGAGAATAAAAATAGGCTTTATCATAATCTTTTGTAGCATTGTAAACTTTTGCCAATTCATTATAATAATTCTTTTTATCTACAACAAAAGGAGTATTTTCTAAAAGGTAATCTAAGTTGCTCTTTGCCTTATCATAATTTTTTAATTTAAAAAGCACCTCATATTCTGCAAATTTCAATCGGTTTAAAGCAATCGCATTTTGATGTTTTTCGGCAGATTTTATTCCCTTTCCATAACTTTCTAATGCATTAGAGTTTTTATTCTGCTTTGCATAATACAATCCTTCAGAATAATAATAAGAATCGTTTAGGTTAGATTCCGGAAAATCTTTTAATGTTGAAAATGCTTTATCGAGTATTTTTTTAGCATCATAAAAATGCTGTAATTCGATTAAATTTTCGGCATTAATTATATAAGTTTCCATTTTCGACTCGGCGGCAGTTGGCGATTTTTTAATAGCTCTTTCAATATATTTTTGAGCTTCGCTTAAATATTCACTCGCTTTTCCTCGTTCATTATTATTCATAAAAATAATAGCAACCGCTTTATACAATCCGCTTATAAGTTCATAATCACGACTTTTTTTGGCTGCAGGAATGGCTTCATTAATAAGCAGTTTCATATAAACTTTTTCGTTGTTTTTACGCTGCTGCATAATTCCATAATTCTGCAGAATAATAGCGCGGATTCGAAATGCTTCGGTATTAAAATATTTCTTTAGTTTTTCGTTACCGTCAAGAAGTGTTTTTTCAAATCCCTCAACATCTCCTTTCTCTAAAAAGGTGGATGAATTATAAAAAATTCCGGCATCTCTCAAAAACGGATATTTGTCTTTAAGACTGTTTGCCTGTGCTAAATATTCTTTTGATTTTTTGGCGTCCTGAATCATCAAATACAATTTTGATAATTTAAAACTGTAAAGACATTTTATACTGTCGGATTTTGTGTTTTTAGTGATGTTGGCAATACTGTCAATATACACAGAATCATCATCTAGAGAAAGAATAACCTGTGAATTCGAAACGGCAGATAAAAATAAAAAAAGTGCAAGTAAGTAGATTTTCTTCATAAAGCAGGATTTATTCAAATTTATCAAATTAAAAAACGTTTCAAAAAGAAATCTCTCACTTTTACCTGATATCAGGTAGTGAAAAATGCATTTTATCAGGTATTGCTCCCTCAGATATTAGATTCTAATTTTGTTAAAAGAATTTAATTAATTAAAAAAAACAACCATGAAATCAATTTTGAAAACAGCGGCGCTTGTATTGACTCTTGCTTTTACAGCAGTTTCTTGCAGCAGTGATAATGACAACGACAATGGTAACTCAGGAACAGGATCAAGAGATGTAAAATATGAAATAACAGGAAACTACACAGGGAAAATGGATGTTACTTATATGGAAAAAAGTGGCGCTCCACTTATTGAAGATGTAACTACACTGCCTTGGACTAAAGAGTTTACTGCTGATGCAGATTCTGATGGAGCGCTAGTGCACACAGGCGGTTATGGTGGAGTTGCAGGACAAACTTTGACAGCTAAAGTTTATGTAGGAGGAAAGGTAGTATCTGAGTTAACAGGAAAAGCAGACAGTGATGGAATCATTGTTGTGCATCCTAAAACCTACATCTTTCCTAGATAGTATTTAAGATTAGAATTTAATATTTTTTTTGTTTTTGGAAAAAAGAAAGCTTCGCAATTTGCGAAGCTTCTTTTTTTATATCCCTAACTGATTGTTTATTTCCTCAAACTTATCAATCAGACTATTTATTTTTTCCTGCTGTTTTTTGATTTGTTTCGGACGAAGATAAAACCAATTGAATAACATCCAGAACAAAGTAATTCCATACGTTAAACCTGCTCCTAACGCTGTCATTCTGCTGGCGTATTCATACATATACAAACAAATTCCAATTGTAAGAGCTGTAAAGTAAAAACTCATCATTTTAGTTTGAAGAAACTGCTGTTTCTTTTTTATTTCAATTAATTTCTGCAAATAATCATGATTGGTTTGATTTGCTTCAATGTTTTTATAATTCCCTAATAATTTATTGTAGGTCATTAAATAAATCAACATTGCCAAAATCACCAGAACAATTCCAATTTTAGTCGAAATAAACTGCGGCTGATAATAAAACCAAACAAAGGCAATAAAGACGCTGGTTGCAAGAAGCAAAATATTTGTAATCCATAAACAACGCAGTCCGGTTTTTTTAAATTTATTTACTCTTGCCAGCAAATCGGTCATATCTGGCTGACTTATGGCTTGTTTTTTCCATAAATCTTTAAAATCTATATTGTTATCGTTGTCCATTTTCTTTGAATTTTTGAGTCAGTTTTTCTTTTATTCTATGAATTTTCACTCTGACATTGGCTTCAGAAAGTCCGACGATTTTAGCAATTTCATTTTGTTTGATATCTTCTAATTCTAGCGAAATAATAATACGATCGGTTTCTGGAAGCTCAGCAATGCATTTGTACAAGAATTGAATCTGAGGTTCTAATGAAGTTTGTTTTTCTTCTGAGAGATGAATAGGCAGTTCTGATTTTGGGAAACGCTTTTGTTTTTCTATCTGCCTCAGACAATTATTAGAAGCTATTCTAAAAATCCAGGTTCCAATAGAAGACTCATTTCTAAAAGTTTCTAATTTCTGCCAGACAATTATAAAAGTTTCCTGAGCTAAATCCTGAGCGGCATCATAATCGTTCACGAAACCCATACAAAGCCTGAAAATTCTATCCCAATATATCTTGTAGATTTGTTCGAATTCCATTTTTATTATTTTAAAAAAGTGCTCAACTGCTCTAAATACCAAGCTGTATCATCATACATAATAAAATGCAGTCCATTTGTGGCGTATTGAAAATTGGCAGTTTTTAAATTCTTATACTGATCTTCAATAGCCGGTTTTAAATTTATAAAATAAGATTCTAATAAAATTAAAGCCGGACATTTAATCTGTGAAATTCTATCCCTTAAATCAACATTAAAAAAGTCACAATACATTTGCCCAAAAGTTGTTCTGTCTGATTTTACACTCCAGTCTACAACCATATCCATTTTAGAAGTATTCGCTAAAAGCCGCGGCATAGTTTTTTTCTGCATATCATAAAACTGATCATTGGTTAACCCTGTCATTTGATTTACAGTTGAAGAGCAGTCGTTATTTATTTTTGATTTAAAAGCAGGATCATTTAAAGCAGCTAAACAAGGAAGCGCATCTACAACTACAATCTTACTGATCAAATCCGGATAATCAGACGCTATTGCAAGAGCGAGTCCTCCGCCCATACTATGACCAATTAGAATTGGTTTTTCAATATTATTATCTTTGATATAATTGACAATTCCGTTTTTCCAATTTTCAAACGAAGCATTAGATTGTGGTTTTATCCCGGCAAAACCTGCCATTGTAAGTGTATAACAAGTAAAATCATTTTCGAATGCGGCTTTGGTTTCATTCCAAACGTCGCCAGAAGACGCAAAGCCGGGAATAAATATTATGGATTGATCTCCGTTTCCGGTTTTTAAAATTTCAAATGGGAATTGTCTTGTTTGTCCGAAAACATTTAAACATAAAGCTGAGAATAAGAATGCAATAATTAAGATGATATACTTTTTCATTTTTAATAGTTTTAAGTTGTTAATTAATCGGATCCGCTCTTTGGATACGAGAACTATTAAAATGTTACAACTCAGATTATTTTTTTTATGAAAAATTACTAATTCTAATGTTTGCGGGTTTTTAACCGCAAAGGGCGCTAAATTTTTCCCTCAATTTTTGTCATTGCGAGGAACGAAGCAACCTCACTAAAATAAGACCCAAAAATTGATGCAGTAAATGAGATTGCTTCGTTCCTCGCAATGACATAAAATAAAAAAATCCCAAACCCCAATCGTAAAATTGGAATTTGGAATTTGGAATTTGGAATTTTTATATTGAGAAATTATAAAATTAACCTACAAGGTTGATGATTTTTCCTGGAACGATAATCACTTTATTTGGTATTCTACCGTCTAATTGTTTTTGAGTTCTTTCGTCTTTCATTACGATTTCTTCGATTTGTGCTGCGGTTAAATCCAAAGGCAATTCGATTGTGAAACGCATTTTTCCGTTGAAAGAAACTGGATATTCTTTGTTAGTCTCTACTAAATGTTTTGCGTCAAAAGCTGGGAAAGCAACTTCTGAAATTGAAGTTGTATGTCCTAACTGCGACCATAATTCTTCTGCGATATGAGGCGCATAAGGAGAAACTAAAATCGCTAATGGCTCTAAGATCGCTCTTGAATGACAGTTTTGAGAAGACAATTCGTTTACACAAATCATAAACTGCGAAACCGAAGTGTTGAAAGAGAAATTCTCAATATCTTCTGCCACTTTTTTAATGGTTTTATGTAACGATTTCAAGTTGTCTTTTGTTGGTTCGTCGTTGTTTACGATTAAGCCATTATCATCAAAATACAATCTCCATAATTTTTTCAAGAAACCAAATACACCAGAAATTCCGGCAGTATTCCAAGGTTTTGCCTGCTCTAATGGCCCTAAGAACATTTCGTATAAACGTAATGTATCAGCTCCATATTCTGCACAAATATCATCTGGCGTTACCACATTATAGTATGATTTCGACATTTTTTCGACTTCACGACCTACAATGTATTTTCCGTTCTCGTCAAAAATAAATTCTGCTGTATTGAAATCTTCTCTCCAATTTTTAAATCTTTCAATATCTAATTCGTCTGAAGAGTTTACAAAATTAACATCGACACGTGTCTGATAAAATGTAGAATCATGAAGATGCCCAATCTGAACTTTTCCAACTAAGTTAAGTTTTTGAATTTCTTCGAAAATTCCAGTTGCATCAAAAACTTTTTCTGCAACTAATTTTATTTCCTCATTACTCTTTTCTTGTTCAACATTTTTAGGATTTGGATAATATGTTTTTTTATACACATCTCTAATTCCCTTCGAAATAAATAAATTATCAAAGATTTTACACTTATCTTTCAAAAGCTCAATATTAGCCTTGTCTTCATTTGTAATTTCTAAATCACCATAGATTGGAGTAGCTGTGTAACCAATTCTATAAACAAAAGCACTTGTCCCCAAAATCATTCCCTGATTGATCAGTTTTTTGAATGGTTCTTCGGTTGGAGCAAAACCTTTGTCTTTTAAGAATTTGTTCCAGAAACGAGAATACAATAAGTGACCTGTAGCGTGCTCGCTTCCACCAATATATAAATCTACACTTTCCCAATAAGCTAGAGCTTCTTTGCTTGCAAATTCATTTTCGTTGTGTGCATCCATATAACGCATCCAGTACCATGAACTTCCCGCCCATCCTGGCATAGTGTTCAATTCTAAAGGAAAGATCGAAACATTATCAACTAAATCTGTATTTACAACTTTATTTTGTTTTGTGTCCCAAGCCCAAACAGCTGCGTTTCCTAATGGAGGCAGTCCGTCTTCTGTTGGCAAATATTTCTCTACTTCAGGCAAAATAATTGGCAAATGCTGCGTATCAATCATTTTAGGCAATCCGTTTACATAATAAACTGGAAACGGCTCTCCCCAATAACGCTGACGAGAGAAAACCGCATCACGCAAACGGTAATTTGTTTTTCCTTTTCCTTGTCCGATTTCTTCTAACTTATAAATTGCTTTTGCTGTCGCGTCTTTGTAATTTAATCCGTTTAAGAAATCAGAAGCTGTGATTTCAACGTTATCTTTAGATCCGTAAGCAGCTTCGGAAATATCAACATTTGCGAAGATATTTTTGATTTCCTGCATTCCGTTTTGACCTTTAAAGAAATTAGCAAATGCATAATCTCTTTCGTCTCCGCAAGGAACCGCCATTACAGCACCAGTTCCGTAACCTGCCAAAACATAATCACCAATCCAAACCGGAATAGCTTCTTTTGTAAAAGGATGTTCAGCATAAGCTCCTGTAAATACACCAGAAATAGTTTTTACATCGGCCATACGCTCACGCTCCGAACGTTTTGCTGTTTTTTCGATATACGCTTCAACAGCTTCTTTTTGTTCTGGAGTTGTAATTTTAGCAACCAAATCATGTTCTGGCGCCAAAGTCATAAAAGTAACTCCAAAAATTGTATCAGGACGAGTAGTAAATACTTCGATTACTTCATCGTGATTTTTCACATTAAAAGTTACCAAAGCACCAACCGATTTCCCGATCCAGTTTCGTTGAGATTCTTTGATAGACTCACTCCAGTCAATATCATTTAAACCTTGAAGTAAACGTTCGGCATAAGCAGAAATTCGCATACTCCATTGTGTCATTTTTTTTCTTATAACAGGGAAGCCTCCTCGTTCTGAAACTCCGTTTACAATTTCATCATTTGCCAAAACAGTTCCTAAGCCTGGACACCAGTTTACTTCGGTTTCTGCCAAATACGTCATTCTGTATTGCAACAAGATTTTTTCTTTTTGATCATCAGAATATGATTTCCATTCGTCAGCTGTAAAAATCGCAACGTTGTCGTCGCAAACTGCTTCAACCAACGCATTTCCGCTTTCTTCAAAAACAGTTAGAAGCTCAGAAATATCAAATGCTTTTCCTTGTTTTCTGCAATACCAAGAGTTGAACAATTGGATAAAAATCCATTGTGTATGTTTGTAATAATCAGGATTTGACGTACGTACTTCACGCGCCCAGTCAAAAGAAAAACCGATTTTGTCTAATTGTTTTCTATAACCGGCAATTTGTTTTCCTTCTTTGTCTACTCCTCCGTCAATATTTACGCGTGTTGTATCTTCTGGACGCTGTCCTGTCTGAATCGCATATTGTTCTGCAGGTAATCCGAAACTATCGTAACCCATTGGGTGCAAAACATTGAAACCTTGATGTCTCTTGAAACGAGAATAGACATCTGAAGCTATATAACCCAGCGGGTGCCCAACGTGTAATCCTGCTCCAGATGGATAAGGAAACATATCGAGAACATAATGTTTCGGTTTTTCAGAGTTATTTTTTGCTGCAAAAGTTTGATTTTCTGCCCAATATTTTTGCCATTTGGCTTCAATTTCGTTTGGATTGTACTTCATTTCTAAGTGACTAAGATTCTAAGTTACTAAGGTTCTAAGCTTTTCACTAAATTAATTTAGCCGCAAATTTACATTTATTGTTGTTTGTTACAAAGCTATTTCATTGACAAACAAATAAAATATCGGATTACTTATTAAAATTAAGTAAAAATACTTAATATTGAAATAAATATAAACTGCTAAGTAACTATGAAAACCATAAATTATTTTCTAATTATTCTAATTGCATTTTCATGTACGATGTGTAACTCATCTAAAAAAGATCAAGAAGAAATTGTTTCTACTGAATCTGTTTCAAAAAAAGAGAAACACGAACATAAAACTCTTACTGCCGAAGACAGTTTAAAATTAGCCAATCATCAAATTGAAGTAAAAGGCGAAATCGAATTTCCACTTCAACTAACGATTGACTCCTTAAAGAAAATGAAAGTGGTTACCATTGAGAATCTAAAAATAACAGGAAAAGGCGGCGCAATTAAAAGAGAAGTCAAAGCCTGCAAAGGTGTTCTTTTGAAAGATATTTTAGACAAAGCTAAAATCAAACAAGAAAATCATAAAGATCGCAATTTTTATATTGTAGCCAGAGCTTCAGACGATTATAAAGCGACTTTTTCATGGGCTGAAATTTTTAATAACCCAACAGGAGAAAATACTTATGTACTGTTTGAAGAAAATGGAAAACCAGTTAAAAACGGCGAAATGATTTTGATTTGTAAAAACGACATCAAAACTGGACCAAGACATGTCTACTGGCTTAAGAGCATTGAAGTTTACAAAGTGAAATAGTTTTTTTGAGAGTTTAACCGCAAAGTACGCAAGGTTTACGCAGAGTTCGCAAAGCTTTATCAACACAAAGCTTTGCGAACTTTGCGCTTATATAAGGTTAGAGAATTAAAAAACCTTGCGTACTTTGCGGTTAAATCAACATTTTATTCAATATCAAATCGTATATTTATAATACAAAAGTTTGTTATTAACTTTAAATAAAGAAATTCTTTATTATTTTTACCCCATAATTTAAGCATACTATGAGTTCTAACTTTGATAAATTTCAAAAACGCAGGTTAATTTCCTCTTATTTTTCGGTAGTATTAAGTGTCTTCTTAGTTTTATTCCTTTTGGGAGTACTAGGATTATTTATCATTAATTCTAAAAAACTGGCTGACGATTTTAAAGAAAAAATCGCTATGACAGTTTTCTTTAAAAATGAGGCAAATGACAGTATTATCAAAGCTTTTAACTCTGAATTAAAAAGAGCTCCTTTTGCTCTTTCGTATGTTTATGTAACAAAAGAAAAAGCAGCAAAAGAACATACTGATATTATTGGAGAAGATTTCCTGACCTTTTTAGGAGAAAATCCTTTATTGAACTCATACGACATTCATTTAAAAGCAGATTACGTTGAACGCGACAGCATTTTAAAAATAGAGAGTGCTTTGCGTAAAAACACTATGATCGAAGATATCGTGTATGACAAACAATTGGTGAATCTGGTAAATGACAATATCAAAAAAGTTAGTATGTGGATTTTAATCATAAGCGGTTTTCTTACTGTAATAGCCGTTTTATTAATTAACAGTTCACTTCGTTTGTCTATACATTCTAATCGTTTTATTATTAAAACCATGCAGATGGTAGGCGCAACAAAATCGTTTATTCGTAAGCCTTTTGTAATGCGAAGCGTAAAACTGGGAATGCTTGGTGCTTTATTGGCAATCATAGCCTTAATTGGACTTTTATTTTATGTAGAAACGAATTTCCCTGGTTTAGGAATTTTAGAAGACAAAGCTTTAATTGGATTGGTATTATTAGCCGTTTTTGGATTAGGCGTTTTAATTACATGGGTAAGTACGCATTTTGCAACACAGCGATTCCTGAATTTAAGAACTGACGATCTTTATTAATTTTAGATTGCAGATTTTAGATTGCAGATTTTAGATTTAAAAAAAATGCCTTCGACTTCGCTCAGGCTGACAAACACATAAAAATGAAAAACAACAACAATAAAGAAGAACAACAAGTTCAAAAACAGGAATTCCTTTTTGACGGTATCAATTATAAAATTTTATTAATTGGTATTGCTGTAATTGCATTAGGATTTATTTTAATGTCTGGCGGAGGAAGTGATAATCCAAATGTTTTTAATGAGGATGTTTTTAGTTTTAGACGTATTCGTTTAGCTCCAACCACTGTTTTAATTGGTTTTGGAATCACGATTTATTCTATTTTCAAAAAATCTAAATAGACTTTCTTAGACAACTTGGATCTTTAGATTATTAGAGAAATTAATTTCTTTAAAAAAATCTGACATTCTAAGAAGTCTAAAATCTAAAAATCTAAATTAAATGAACACATTACAAGCTATCGTTCTTGCCATTATTGAAGGAATTACAGAATTTTTACCTGTTTCTTCAACCGGGCACATGATTATTGCCTCTTCTTTTTTTGGAATCGCACACGAAGATTTCACTAAACTTTTTACGATTGTTATTCAGCTTGGCGCTATACTTTCGGTTGTCGTTTTATACTTCAAACGTTTTTTTCAAACTCTTGATTTTTACTTTAAACTTTTAGTTGCTTTTATTCCGGCTGTAGTTTTAGGATTATTATTGAGTGACTTTATCGACGGATTATTAGAAAACCCGGTTACAGTTGCGGTTTCACTTTTAATAGGCGGATTGATTTTATTAAAAGTTGATGAATGGTTTAACAATCCAAACGCGGCCGAAACTTCACAGGAAATCACCTATTTGCAAGCTCTTAAAATTGGATTATTTCAATGTATCGCGATGATTCCCGGAGTTTCACGAAGCGGTGCCAGTATTGTTGGCGGAATGTCTCAAAAATTATCCAGAACAACTGCTGCTGAATTTTCATTTTTTCTGGCCGTTCCAACCATGTTAGGAGCAACAGTAAAAAAATGCTACGATTATTATAAAGCAGGATTTGAATTATCTCACGATCAGGTAAATATTTTAATCATTGGTAA
Source organism: Flavobacterium sp. 22659 (assembly GCF_052044235.1). Classification (NCBI taxonomy): domain Bacteria; kingdom Pseudomonadati; phylum Bacteroidota; class Flavobacteriia; order Flavobacteriales; family Flavobacteriaceae; genus Flavobacterium; species Flavobacterium sp. 22659. Next base: position 97,086 of record NZ_JBQEMU010000008.1, on the reverse strand, counting down.
TGTTGTGGCTTTTATTGTAGCACTTCTTGCTATTAAAACTTTTATTAGCTTTTTGACTAAAAACGGCTTTAAAGTATTTGGCTATTACAGAATAATTGCCGGAATCATTTTATTACTGATTCACTTTTTCATTCACCCGCTTACCATTATATAATGACACCTGAAGAATATTTAGACGGACAAGTTTTACTGATAGACAAACCTTTAAAATGGAGTTCGTTTCAGGCAGTTAACAAATTAAAATACCTTTTAATTAATAAAGTAGGACTTCCAAAAAAGTTCAAAATTGGTCATGCCGGAACTTTAGATCCTTTGGCAACCGGATTATTATTAATCTGCACCGGAAAATTCACAAAAAGAATTTCTGAACTTCAAGGACAGGCAAAAGAATACACGGGAACATTTTATATTGGAGCCACTACTCCATCGTATGATTTAGAAACCGAAATCGATCAGACTTTCCCAACAGAACATATTGACGAAGCTCTAATTCACGAAACGGTAAAACAGTTTTTAGGCGAAATCGATCAAAAACCGCCTATTTTTTCAGCTATTAAAAAAGACGGAGTCCGTTTGTATGAACATGCACGTGCCGGAGAATCAATCGAAATTGAAAGCAGAAAAACAACAATTCACGAATTTGAAATCACTCGCATTGCATTGCCTGAAATTGACTTTAGAGTAGTTTGCAGTAAAGGAACTTATATTCGTTCGCTTGCTTACGATTTTGGAAAAGCAATGAATTCAGGTTCGCATTTAACCGTTTTACGCCGAACCAAAATTGGCGATTATGATGTAAAAAATGCGATTGACATTACTTTATTCGAAGAAAGTCTTCAATAGAAACAATAGATTTTGTTTATCCGTTTCATGGATAAACTTACTGTTTTTTTTTAAACTTTAAATAAATAAAAAAGCACATTACTAAATGAAAGTAATGTGCCAGGCTTTAAAAAATAAGTAATACTATTTCATACTTATTTTAAATTTAATAGTGAGGCACATTTTTTCCTCCAAATAAAAATGTAGAGAAGAAATCATAAAACCTTTCGAATAACTTTTTCATAATAGTGTATTTTAATTGTTAGACATTAAACAAACACCAATAAAAAGAGTAAATCAGAAAGTTATAATAGAAGTGGGATGGTTTTACTAAATTACAAATTTTCTTAATAAGAAAAAAATTTAAACCCATTTTTTAACTTCTTATTTCTTTTATTATCAATGTTTTACTAACAAAAACACACTTTTAAATAGTTATTACAGCCTATTATATTTAATATTTTCCATAATTTCGACCAATTCACTTTGAACAGATATTCCTTTATCTGCCAAATACCATAACTGCAGATCTGTTTTGATTTTTTCATCAATTGGACCGACTTCTCTTTTATGGGTTTCCATTAATTCTGTGGCGCCTTTTGGTCTTGGTCCCCAATCAGCACGGACAATTCCGGCTTCTTTGCAAATTATAATAACTTTAGGGATTGCTCTGCCGTTATTTGTTAAGTATTGATTCATTAATTCATCGTTTTCATCACGAAGAACAATTCGAAGGTCGATTTTTTTATCAGATTCGTGAGCCATTTTATTCAAAATAGGAAGAATCTGCGCTGCATCGCCGCACCAGCCTTCAGAAATTACAAGCCAGATGTAGTGATTATCTAAATGCCTTAATTTTGAAATGACATCTTCAGAAATTGTAATTGTTTTTTCTAAACGATTCATTCTTGCTTCGTTTAGTTTCGAATAATTCGTGAGACTTTCAGACTGCTGGCTTCCGGTTGATTTTCCTTCAGATAATAAATCGGTAACTAATTTTCGATATTCAGCATACGAATAGCTGTTGAATAATGCTTTTGCTACAGTACTTTTCATAGAGGTTTATTTTGCTTACTATAAAATTAATGATTTTAAAAAGATAGAGGAATGACTTTTGTCACATTCAAATAAAAAAATCAAAAAAGTCTTTATAAAATTAAAATCCCAAGCCGAATTAATTTTTTGTAAATTATTTTTAAAAATCAGAATATGTCTATATTTGCACAAATTAACGCAACACAACATGAAATATAAAAGAATTCTTCTTAAACTTAGCGGCGAGGCCTTAATGGGTGATTTACAATACGGAATTGACCCTAAAAGATTAGGGGAATATGCAGACGAAATTAAGCAGATTCACGACAAAGGAGTAGAAATTGCTATCGTTATTGGAGGAGGAAATATTTTTAGAGGCGTTGCCGGTGCAAGCGCAGGAATGGACAGAGTGCAAGGTGACTATATGGGAATGCTTGCTACTGTTATTAACGGAATGGCTTTGCAGGGCGCACTTGAAGATAAAGGAATGAAAACGCGTTTGCAGACTGCTTTAAAAATGGAATCTATCGCAGAACCATACATTAAAAGAAGAGCTGACCGCCACCTTGAGAAAGGAAGAATTGTAATTTTTGGTGCGGGAACCGGAAACCCATATTTTACAACTGATACTGCAGCTGTTTTAAGAGGAATCGAAATTAATGCTGATGTAATCTTAAAAGGAACCCGCGTTGACGGTGTTTACGATTCTGATCCTGAAAAAAATGCTTCGGCTGTAAAATTTGATTTCATCTCGTTTGATGATGTCCTTAAAAAAGGATTAAACGTAATGGATACAACCGCTTTTACTTTAAGCCAGGAAAATAAACTGCCAATTGTTGTTTTTGACATGAACAAAATTGGAAACCTGTTAAAAATCTGCGAAGGCGAAAACATCGGAACTGTAGTAAATATTTAGGCTGCTTAGATTATTAGAAGATTAATAATCTTTATAATTTTCAAAAGCAATTTCAATAAATAAAACAACATCGTTAGCAAATTAGAAGAATCCATTTTTGAGTCTAAAAATCTAATCTTCTAAAAATTAAAAATTAAAAAAAATGACTGAAGAAATCGATTTTATATTAGAAAGTACTGAAGAATCTATGAACGGTTCTATTGCACACTTAGAAAAAGAATTTCTAAACATTCGTGCGGGAAAAGCTTCTCCAGCAATGCTGGGAGGTGTTTTTGTTGATTATTACGGATCAGCAACACCACTTTCTCAAGTGTCAAAAATCAGTGTTCCGGATGCAAGAACTATTACTTTGCAGCCTTTCGAAAAAAATATGCTGCAAACCATTGAAAAAGCAATTTTAATTGCCAATATTGGTTTTAACCCAATGAACAACGGAGACGTTATCATTATCAGCGTACCGCCTTTAACAGAAGAGCGTCGTCGTGATTTAGCAAAACAAGCAAAATCTGAAGCTGAAGATGCAAAAATTGGTATACGTAACGTTCGTAAAGACGCTAATACTGATATCAAAAAATTAGAAAAAGAAGGAACTTCAGAAGACATCTGTAAATCTGCAGAAGAAGAAGTTCAAAACTTAACAAATACTTACATTAAAAAAATTGATGAGTTATTGGCTGCAAAAGAAGCCGAAATCATGAAAGTTTAAGTATTTGATACTGAATTTTTAGAAATCCGTCTGGTAAAATTATCAGACGGATTTTTTTATTCTTATTTTTGCATACCAAAATCAAATCCTTTTCGTTTTTGAATCTATATAATTCTCTATGAGGCTATTTTGTTTACTGACATTATTTTTTACGCTTAGTATTCAGGCGCAATTTCAAATAAACGGAATTGTAACTGATTCAAACAACAAACCTCTTCCATTTGCTACAATTACAACTTCGGATAACAGCAATACGATAACTGATGTTGATGGAAAATTTATTTTTAAAACGCTTAGTAAATCCGGAAATTTTACGGTTTCCTATATTGGTTTTCAAACTAAGATTGTGGCTTTGGCCGAAAACAAAAAATTCTACTCTATTTCATTAATCCAAAAAACAGATGATTTAAAAGAAGTTATTGTTTCTAATGAAAATCCGGCGTTAACCATTATCAAAAAAGTTATTGCAAATAAAAACAATAACAATCCCCAGAAAAGGCTGAAAAGTTTTGATTACAAAACCTATAATAAACTTATCGTAACGGCTAATCCGGACTCAATTGATGGAAGAATAGATTCTTCGGCAGTGTATAAGGATTTAAATAAAAAGAAAATCAACATAGATTCTTCTGATTATAAATTCAAAGAAATTATAACCAAACAGCATTTGTTTCAAACCGAAAAAGTATCCCAATACCAATTCGGGAATAATAAATTAAAAGAAACTGTTCTCGGGACAAAAATAGCGGGTTTTAAAAATCCTATTTACGAGGTTATTGCTTTCAATTTACAGTCAATTTCTATTTATGACAATAAATACGAGTTGTTTGAAACAAAATATGAAAACCCAATTTCGAATACTGCACCAGCATCTTATAATTACAAATTATTAGATACTGTAAACATAAAAGGACGCGAAACTTTTATGATTTACTTTAAAAACAAGCACAAAAGAAGAACTTCTGGTTTAGAAGGAGTATTATATATTGACTCACAAAATTTTGCCATTGCAAAAGCAGTCATGCGTATAAAAGGTGTTTTGGATATCAGCGGTATTCATGAGTTTAATTATGTACCAAATGAAAAAATATGGTTCCAGAGCAATACTACTTTCAAAATCGTAAAAGGAAAAAATGACGACGATATTAAAATTTTAGGCGGAACGATTCAGTTTGATGGAGACGTTGCCGAAGATTTTGAACCAAGAAAAAAAGCCGCTTCTGATTTTACCTATTTGCTTTCTGAGAGTAACAATTTCGACATTCATTATAATCTCGAAACTCCTATAAAAAATCCGTCTCTTTATATCGAAATTAAAGACGATGCAGGTAAAAAACCCGAAGAATTCTGGAATCAGTACAGAAAAGAAGCTTTAGACCAAAAAAGCCAGAAAACCTATCAATTATTAGACAGTTTATCTGTAAGCCGAAGAATTGAAAAACGTTTGGGATTTGGGCGAAAAATCATCAATGGTTACATTCCTATTGGTCCGGTTGATTTAGATTTGAAGAAAATTATTAGTTACAACAATTATGAAGGTTTTCGTTTAGGTTTAGGCGGTATTACAAATGACAAGTTTTCTAAAAATTTTAGAATTGAAGGCTATACAGCTTATGGCACAAAAGACGGTGTTGTTAAATACAATTTAGGCGCCGGTGTTTTATTAGATAAAAACACCAACACCTGGCTTAATGGATCTTATACAGATGATGTTCGTGAAATTGCGAGTACCCTTTTTGCAGTTGACAAACGTGTTTTTAAAATTTACGATCCGCGCCCGATTAACATTAGTACATTTTATCATTATACAAGCTGGAAAGCCAATGTACAAACCAAAATTATCCCAAAAACAGAAGCTGTTCTTGAATTAGCCAGAACAGAGATTGAACCAAAGTTCGATTATCTTTTTAATTACAACGGTCAATTGTATTCTAGTTATATTATGACAACTGCCATGCTTTCGATAGTTTGGGCGCCTTTTAGTGATTTTATGCAAACGCCGACAGGAAGAACGGAATCTGACAAGAGATTTCCGAGATTTACTTTACAGTACACGCAATCCCTGCCAAATGTTTTAGACAACGATTTTAATTTTGGAAAAATAGATTTCAAAACTGAATACGAAAAGAAATATCTAAACGGACAAAAAACAAGTTTGCTTTTACAAGGCGGTTACGCCTTAGGCGATGTGCCGCTTACGCACTTATACAATACAATGCCCAACAACCTTACAAAAGAAACTGTTATCCAGCGTATTACTTTTGCCGGAAGAAACAGCTTTGAAACCATGTTTTTTAATGAGTTTTTCTCAAGTCAGTACATCTTTTTCCAGGTCAAACATGGCTTTAACCGAATCAAAATTCTTAAAAAAGTTCGCCCGACAATAGTTTTGGTCAGCAGAATGGCATGGGGAAATATGGAAAAACCTGAACAGCATGTTGGTCCTGAATATAAAACACTTGACAAAGGTTTTTTTGAATCGGGTATTGAATTAAATAAAATCTACAAAGGTTTTGGTCTTGGCGGATTCTATCGTTACGGACCAAACCAGTTAATGAAGTTTGAGGACAATATTGCAGTTAAAATTTCTTATGTTCTTGATTTGGGGCTTTAAAATTAAATTCCTCCTAGAGGCAAGTTTAACCGCAATCGCAAAGCTTACCTAATCTTTGTCGAGTTTCTTGCAAAGATTTCTCCTTACGTCGAAATGACAAAAATGCGAACGAATTTCACATAAAAAAATCCCAAATCCCAATCATAAAAATTGGAATTTGGGATTTAAAGCATTGAGATTTTTAAAATCTTATGGTTTCAAAATCAAAACAGAAGGCGTATTATTCAGCCATGTGCTTTGAGATTCGATAAGTTTTTTCCAGCTGTCTAAACTTATAATCATCAAATTCTGACCGTCTAAGAATTCTTTTTTAATTGTTCTGTCATGCATAATCATAATATGATTTGGGGCAATCTGTTCAATTGATCTTATCGTTTCCTGAATTTCGCGGGTATTTTTCACATCGCCGCTGGCATCAAGAACCGTAATCTGTGAACCGTTATTATTGATTAATTTTTTAGCGTAATCAATTAAAAAAGCATCTTCTTTATTAAAAATTGGCATAAAAACCTGGTTTACTTCTTCTAAATCTTTATCGATAAGAATACCAACCGGCATTTTAGTTTTGGTAATAATATGACGTGTTCTTTCGTCAAAAGGATTATTTTCAAACAAACCTTCTTTTCCGGTAAACTTATCAATTAAACGATCAGGGTTTACAATTCTGGTTGTGAATCCAAGAATTTTTCCAAGCAGAGTCCCGTCAAAAATAGATTGTCCTAAACCAACCAGCAATAAATCATATTCTCCCTGATTTGCTGCATCAATAATATCAGTATCAATATCATTAGACACTTTAAACATGCTCACCATATTTTGATTTAAGCGGTGCGATTCTTCAACTACGGGAACCAGCATTTTACGTTCATGGTCTTTTATGTCAAATGAATGCACCTCTGTACTCAATGATAAATGCATTGCTGTTACGATCGAGTTATCGCCTTGTTTTTTAACTAAACTATTCGCAATTTTAAGAAGCTTTTTTCCTCTTTCAGGAGTCGCAAACGAAAGCAGAATTTTGTATTTGCTTTTATTTCCAATTTCCTGAGGAATAGCCGTTATTTTATCTTTAAAAATAAACCCTATAAGATCTAAAGCTGGACCTGTCATGAAAGTCGTTACTAACGCCATAATTACCATCATAGTAAAAATTTCTGTTGATAAAACCCCAAGGTCATAACCAATATTTAAAACCACAAGTTCCATTAAACCTCTTGTGTTCATTAAAGCACCAATAGCTAAACTGTCTTTCCAGTTCTGTCCCACAAATTTTGCTGCCAAAGCACTTCCAAAGAATTTACCTGCAACGGCAACCGCAATAATTAATCCTGTTACTTTCCATAATTCAGGATCATTCAACAATCCAATTTGTGTACGTAAACCTGTAAATACGAAAAACAAAGGCAGTAAAACGATAATCGCAACATCTTCTACTTTTTCGATAAATATGTTTCTGAATTTGTTGTTTTCAGGCATAATTGCTCCCGCTAAAAATGCTCCGAATAAGGCATGAATTCCAATTAATTCCGCAGCATAAGCAGAAATCAAAAGTGTGATAAAGAAAATCGCAACAACCGGTTTATTTAAACTTTCGCGGGTCGAATTTAAATCTCCGACACGTTTCAGGAACGGACGAACGATTTTTAACATAATAATTACATACAAAATTGCTAAACCAATTACGTATAGCGAACTTGTAAATGAACCTGCTTTTACAATAGCAATTACAACAGCAAGAATACACCAGGCAGTAATATCATCGGCCGCGGCACAAGTAATGGCAATGGTTCCCAGTTTTGTTTTCTGCATTCCTCTTTCCTGCACAATTCTGGCCAAAACCGGAAAAGCAGTTATACTCATGGCAATTCCCATAAATAATCCGAAAGAAGAAAACTCAACACCAATTGGGGCAAAAGTGTGGTATATAAAATACGCAAGAGATAATCCTAACGCAAACGGAATTACAATACTGGCATGGCTGATAACTACAGCATCATGTGCTTTATTTTTCAGTACTTTTAAGTCCAGTTCCATTCCAATTACGAACATGAAAAGAATTAAACCAATCTGACTTAAAAACTGTAAGTTTCCTAATGATTCTTTTGGAAATAAAGCTGCTGAAAATTCAGGAAAATACATCCCGACCAAAGACGGCCCAAGAACAATACCTGCAATCATTTCTCCAATTACAGAAGGCTGGCCAATTTTTCTAAAAAACCATCCAAATAAACGCGCTACTAAAATAATAGTCACTATCTGTGCCAATAATATAGCTAAAGGGTGCTGTAAATTGTGAACCATAGAATCCAGGAAATCATTCCAATGGTTGCTTTCGATTTGTTTCTTTACAATATGACGCCCGGCTTCAATTGCTGCGCCTTTTGAAATTATCCAATAAATGAGGGCGGTAAATCCTCCAATAATGGTTACGTAGAATAAAGAGTTTTTAATGTTATTCATAACTCGTTCTTTTAATTTATTGCCGCAAATATCAGAACTGAGTTTTAAGTGAAAAAGCAAATTACAAGCTAATTTTGAATGTATGTAACAAGTCGGAAAAACTTTGTAATAAGTTATAATTTTACCTTTTTCAAAAAATCAGAACGATACGTTTCGCTCAGAATTAGAGATGTATTTTTATTATTTTCTTCTAAATGATGAAGCACAATTTCGTTATGGTTAAAGAATTTTATCGCCTTTACCGCAACAATTTCTTTTTTATTGATTCTGCAGAAATCAGCATCGGGTAATTCTTGTAAAAGCGTATCAAATTTTACGTTTTTCAAATTCAGTAAACTTCCATCTGCAAGCAAAACCGTTTTGTCACGACTATCACTTGATGCTGTTGTGATATATTGGATTTTATTAAAATACAGCAGCGTTTTTCCTTTGTCTGTATTGAGCTGAATAAACTTTTTTGAATTATCAGTTTTATCGAAACGTTCAAAAGCTTTGGAAACCGCTTTTTGAAGACGTTCTAATTTTACAGGTTTTGTGATATAATCTACAGCATCAATATTAAAAGCATCGGCAGCATAATCTTTATAAGCTGTACAAAAAATCACTAATTTATTCTCAAGTATTTCGGCTAGATGCAGGCCGTCCATTCCCGGCATTTCGATATCAGAAATTAAGAGATCAAAATCCAGATCTGGAATATCAGATAAAAGTTTCTCAGGATTATTAAATGTTTTTACAATTTCCAGTTCAGGAATTTGTTCGCAAAGCATTTTTAAATAGGTCAATCCCGGAAGTTCATCGTCCAGAAGCAAGCATTTCAGTTTTGTATTCAAGTAAATCTATTTTAAGATGAGCAATATAAACGTCGTTTTCAATAAACTTATCGAGTTTAAAATTATTCTTGTAAATAATTCGCAGACGATGTTCTAAAGTAGCATGGCCAAAACCACTTCTCTCTTTTTTGAGTACTTTTTTATCGGATATTTTATTAGAAACCGTCATAAAAAAAGCATTGTCTTTAAACTCAAAAACCACCGAAATAAAAGCATCGGCACTTTGAAGATCTGCGTGTTTAAAAGCATTTTCAATTAAATCAATAGAAATGAGAGGTGCTAACAAAGGCTGATCGTATAATTTATCATCTTCATTAATATTTGTCTTAATCTTCAATTCAAAAAGCGGACTAATTTTAATTTTATTGATTTCGATTAAATTGAGTGCAAAATTAATTTCTTCTTTTGCAGTCACGAATTTCTTTTTGCTTTCGTATAAAATATAATCCAAAACATTCGCCAGTTTGTCTAAAGCAAAATAGGTCTGGTACGCATGTGACTGAATCGAATTTAAAATATTCTTAAACAAATGCGGATTGAGTTTCGATTCTAAATTTTCCAGCTGAAGATCGTTAACTTTTACTTCAAGCGCATAAAAACTCTTTTCGGCATCTTCTTTTGCTTTTTTGGACTGCATTAATTGATACATCATAAAACAAATGATGACGATTAACAGTAAAAGAATTGCTAAAAAAATAAAAGTCGTAGTGTTGTTTTCCTGCATGTTTTTCTATTTTTCTACAGATTTAATTTGAATTCTTTTTGCCTTTCAAAATCAAAATTCACTACAAATATGAGAAAAGCTAGCGGTTCTATAACAAAAACCAAGAAAATTATCATTAATAACAAACTTTCATTTTAGTGTTAACGTTAAGTAAAATACAATTGATTATAGATGATTTCGAGCACTTTTCACTACATTTGCATCCATTTTTAAAGATTTTATGAAAAACGCTGTCCAAGTTGGATTTTGGGAAAAATTAGCCCGAATCATACTTAAAAACCGAATTACGATTCTGGTTATACTTTCTGCTTTAACTATTTTCTTTGGTTATCAGTGGAAGAATCTTTCTATGACTTATACAGAAGCCAACCTGCTTCCAAAAGATCATATTGCAAATAAAGATTATCAAAAATTTCTAGACAAATTTGGTGAAGAAGGAAACCTGATTGTTATTGGTTTTAAAGACCCTAAATTCTTTACACCAAAGAATTATGCTGCCTGGACTGAATTAATGAATGGTTTAAAAAAAGCCAAAGAAGTTGATTTAGTAATTTCTCTAAATGATTTAAAAAAGCTTGAAAAAGACACTGTAAATCAAAAGTTTGTTTTAGCGCCGTTTATCGACGAAAGTAAAGTACTTGATGCTGATTATTTAAAAAGTGTTCAATACGATTTGTTTCACAATCTTCCTTTTTATGAAGGATTATTGTTTAACAAAGAAAGCGGAAGTGTACGTTCTGCAATTTACATGAACAAAGCGCTGGTAAATACTGCTGAAAGAAAGACTTTTATCTTAAATGATTTAGTTCCGAAAATCGATAAATTCGAAAAAACAACCGGAATTGATCTTAAAGTTTCTGGAATGCCTTACATCCGTACGATTAATGCGGATAACATGAAAGGCGAAATCGGACTTTTTATTGGAGCGTCTTTATTGACTGTTTCTTTAATTTTCTTTTTCTTCTTCCGTTCGTTCAGAGCTACGTTTATTTCGATCTGTATTTTGATTGTCGGCGTAACGTGGTCGTTTGGAACACTTGGATTATTTGGTTACAAAATCACGATTTTAACGGCTATTATTCCACCGCTGATTATTGTAATCGGAATTACAAACTGTATTTTCCTGATTAATAAATACCAGCAGGAAATTAAACTGCATAACAATCAGGCAAAAGCATTACAGCGTGTTATTTCAAAAATTGGGCATTCAACTTTTATGACCAATTTAACTGCTGCAATTGGTTTTGCAACCTTGATGATTACCGGAAACGAACTGCTTTTTGAGTTTGGATTGGTAACTTCTATCAACGTGCTTTCTGTTTATACTTTGACACTTTTTATCGTGCCTATTATTTACAGTTTTATGCCTTTGCCAAAAGCAAAACATTTATACCATTTAGACAAAACTTATATTTCGACACTTTTAAATACAGTAACAACTATAGTCAAAGGAAAAAAGACAATTGTTTACTGCATTTATGCTGTTCTGTTTCTTGTGAGTTTGAATGGAATCAGGCAAATGAAAGTTTCAGGAAGTTTGATTGGTGAAATGCCAAAAAGCGCTTCTTTCTTTAAAGATATTTTATTTTACGAAAAAGAATTCAACGGTGTTATGCCTCTTGAAATCATGATTGACACCAAAAAGAAAAAAGGTGTCATGAAACCGGCGACAATTCGTAAAATGGATGAATTACAAAATACTATTTCTGAAATTCCAGAATTGGCGAAACCAGTTTCTGTTGTCAATTTGGTTAAATATGCAAAACAGGCTTTCTACAACGGAAACCCTGAATATTATCAATTGCCAACTTCTCAGGAACAGACTTTTATTTTGGGTTATGCTAAAAATGCAACCAAAAACAGTAAAGAGAATTTAATGAAAGCTTACGTTGATTCAACAGGACAATACGCGCGAATCACAACTTTCATGAAAGATATTGGAACAGATGAAATGGCAAAAGTAGAAGGAAAACTTCGCAAAAAAATTGATGAAATTTTCCCGAAAGACCGTTATGAAGTTACAATTACCGGAAAAGCTTTAGTTTTCCAGAAAGGAACAACTTATCTCGCGCATAACTTAATCGAATCATTATTGTTTGCGATTTTGACAATTGCAATTTTAATGCTGTATTTATTCCGTTCGTTCAAAATGGTAGCAGCTTCTTTGATTACAAATATTTTACCGCTTTGTATCACTTCGGGGTTAATGGGTTATTTCGGAATTCCGTTAAAACCTTCGACGATTTTGGTATTCAGTATCGCTTTCGGAATCTCGGTTGATAATGCCATTCAGTTTATGGCGAAATACAAAGATGAATTGACTCAAAATAAAGGAAAAGTAAAAAAATCTGTTTTTAGCGCTTTAAGAGAAACCGGAGTAAGTACATTCTACACTTCAATCGTGTTGATCCTAGGTTTTGCAACTTTTACATTATCAAGCTTCAGCGGAACAATTGCGTTAGGAGGATTAATTTCTTGTACTTTGGTTTTTGCAATGTTTGCTAACTTGGTGGTATTGCCTTCGCTGGTTTTAACTTTTGAGAAGAAGAAAACTAAAAAAGAAGAATTGGAGAATTTGGAGAAATAATTTTTCATCCAATAAAATATCCGCCACGAATTCACGAATTATTTGTTTTTATTCGTGAATTCGTGGCTTATAAATTTACACGAATACAAAAGTCAATCAAGTATGAAAAGAATAATATTGGTAATTCTTATTTTAAGTATAAATTTAGCATTCTCTCAAAGCTATTTTGAAGGTAAAAATTTATACTGCAAATCTGAGAATCCTGAATCTATGAAGCTTTTTAATCTTGGAATCGAAACTCTTTATCTCAATAAGTCTTTAGATAAAAAATATCTTAATATTACATCAAAAGTTTTTTTGGATGCATATAAAAAAGACACAACATTTTGCGACGCATTATTCTTCACAGGATATACTTTACGATTATTAAATAATAAAAATGCTTTGCTTTGTTATATGTTGGCTGACAGTTTATATAATAAGTCAATTGAATTCAAAACTAATCTTGCTGCAGAATGCTTACGATACGCCAATGAAAAAACCATACCAATTGCACGAAAAAAATATACTGAAATAATTCAACTATTTCCTGAAAATCCTGAGGGGTATTATGGTTTTGCGGTTACCTCACCTTTTTTAGGTGATTATGAAAAAGGATTAGAGAATATAAATACTGCAATACAGAAATACATCGCCATAAATCCAAAATTGAAAAATGATGTATTATTCTTAAAAGGGATTTTATTATCATTGAATAAAAGATATGAAGATGCTCTTCCTTTTTTAGAAAATATCTCATCAACTTATAAGAAAGATTTTAATTTTAGGGTTCATTATTCACTTTGCTTACTGAAAGTTTCGGAAATAAGAAAAGATGAAAAAATCAAGGAAAAGGCTCAAAAAATTTATGAAAAAATAGAAGACAAGAATCAAATTCCTGATGACATAAAACAAGAATTTGTATTTTAAAGAAACTCAATCTTGTGCTTTCTTTTGAAACCGAATGCCCTAGCCCTGATCGCAGCGGTATCCTTTCTATTTTTTCTTTAAAAATAGAAAGATATAGCGAAGAGCAGGAAACAGCTTCAAAAATTAATTATTATCGATTATATTTGCAGTTGTTCAAACGAATATTATTTAATATCAATTATATATAAAAATGAAACACACAAAAGTTAGAGACTTATTAAACAGTACGACGACGTTACAGGAAGTGAATGCAAAAGGATGGGTGAGAACTTTTAGAAATAATCAGTTCATCGCTTTAAATGACGGTTCTACAATTAATAATATACAATGTGTTGTTGACTTTGAAAATACTCCAGAAGAGACTTTAAAAAGAATCACTACTGGAGCTGCAGTTTCTGTAATTGGAACTTTGGTTGAAAGTAAAGGTGCAGGTCAGAAATACGAAATTCAGGTGAACAAACTTGAAATTCTTGGAGATTCTGATGCTGAGAAATTCCCTATGCAGCCTAAAAAACACTCTTTAGAATTTTTACGTGAAAACGCTCACTTGCGCGTACGTACAAATGCTTTTGGTGCAATTATGCGTGTACGTTCGGTATTGTCTTATGCTGTTCACAGTTATTTCCAGCAAAAAGGTTTTGTGTACGTAAACACGCCAATTATTACTGGAGCTGATGCTGAAGGTGCTGGAGAAATGTTCCAAGTTACTTCTTTGCCTTTGGATAATCTTCCAAAAAATGAAGAAGGAAACATTGACTTCAAAAAAGATTTCTTTGGAAAACACACAAACTTAACGGTTTCTGGACAGTTAGAAGGTGAAACTTTTGCTATGGCTTTGGGTCAAATTTATACTTTTGGACCAACGTTTAGAGCGGAGAATTCAAACACTTCTCGTCACTTGGCAGAATTCTGGATGATCGAGCCTGAAGTTGCTTTCAACGACCTTGACGATAACATGGATTTGGCTGAAGATTTTATTCAGTATGTAATTAAATATGCTTTAGACAACTGTAAAGACGATTTGAAATTCTTAGAAGGAAGACTTCTTGAAGAAGAAAAATCTAAACCGCAGGCAGAAAGAAGCGAAATGGCTTTGTTAGAGAAATTGAACTTTGTTTTAGAAAACAACTTCAAACGTGTTTCTTATACAGAAGCAATTGACATTTTAAGAGATTCAACTCCAAATAAAAAGAAGAAATTCCAGTATTTAATCAACGAATGGGGAGCTGATTTACAGTCAGAACACGAGCGTTTCCTAGTTGAAAAACACTTTAAATGTCCGGTAATTTTATACGATTACCCAGCAAACATCAAGGCGTTTTACATGCGTTTGAACGACAATACAGAACCGGGAAGAGAAACAGTTCGTGCAATGGATATCCTTTTCCCTGGAATTGGAGAAATCGTTGGTGGTTCTGAAAGAGAAGAGCGTTACGATGTTCTTGTCGAAAAAATGGAAAAACTTGGAATTGACAAAGAAGAATTATACTGGTATTTAGACACCAGAAGATTTGGATCAGCAACTCACGCAGGTTTCGGTTTAGGATTTGAGCGTTTGGTATTGTTTGTAACTGGAATGACAAACATTAGAGACGTAATTCCTTTCCCAAGAACTCCTGGAAGTGCTGAGTTTTAAAAAAAAGTTTAATCGGTTAATCGTTCATTCGGTTAACCGATTTTCACGAAACAACGGTTTGACAATTAAACAAATAAACGATTAAACATTATAATGCTAAAGCAATTTTTAAATTTAAAATTATCCCAAAAATTATCTCCACAGCAAATTCAGCTGATGAAGTTAATTCAATTGCCTACGCAAGCTTTTGAACAGCGTTTATTAGAAGAAATGAACGAAAATCCAGCTTTGGAAGCTGGTAAAGAAGACGATTACGAAGCTGATGAATACGCTAATGAAGACTATGACGATTATGATGATGCAGAATCAGACAGAATCGAAGCAGATGACATTAACATTGACGAATATCTAAGCGACGACGATACTCCTGATTACAAAACTCAGGTAAACAATTACAGCGACGACGAAGAGCGCGAAACACCTTTTGCGGCTCCTATCAGTTTTCATCAGGATTTAATCAATCAGCTGAATACTTTTATTTTAAACGATGAAGAACGCGAAATTGCTGAATTCCTTGTGGGAAGTATTGATGATATGGGTTATATCCGCAGAAGTATTCCGGATATCGTAGACGACATGGCTTTTACTCAGGGAATTTATACTGATGAAGCAATGGTCGAGAAAATGATGACGGTAATTCACGAACTAGAACCTTCGGGTGTCGGCGCACGTGATTTACAGGAATGTTTACTGCTTCAGTTAAAACATAAAACACCAACAGAATATGTTGATTTAGCAATTGATATTATCGAAAATCAGTTTGATGCTTTTACAAAGAAACACTACGATAAACTTTTACAGAAATACAGCGTTTCTAATGAACAGCTTAAAAAAGCCATTCACGAAATTGAAAGACTGAACCCGAAACCGGGAGGATCTTTTGCCGGAAATAATAAGGTTACAGAAAATGTAGTTCCGGATTTTGCCATCAGAATTGTTGACGGTGAATTGGAATTGACTTTAAATGGAAGAAATGCTCCTTCCCTGCACGTTTCTAAAGATTATCAGGAGATGATGCAGACGTATAAAGAATCGAAAGATAAATCGACTGCACAGAAAGATGCGGTTCAGTTTATCAAACAAAAACTAGATTCTGCAAAATGGTTTATCGACGCAATCAGACAGCGTCAGGAAACTCTTTTTGTAACCATGAATGCAATTATGCATTATCAGGAAGAATATTTCTTAGACGGCGACGAAACCAAACTAAAACCAATGATCTTAAAAGACATTGCGGATATGGTTGGTTTGGATATTTCGACTATCTCGCGTGTTGCCAACAGTAAATATGTAGAAACTCCATACGGAACCAAACTTATTAAAGAGTTTTTCTCTGAGGCTATGAAAAACGATCAGGGTGAAGATGTTTCAACTCTTGAAATCAAAAAGATTCTTCAAAACACAATTGAGGAAGAAGATAAGAGAAAACCGCTTCCAGATGATCAATTAGCCGAAATATTAAAAGAAAAAGGGTATCCAATTGCAAGAAGAACAATCGCTAAATACCGAGAACAATTAGATATTCCGGTTGCGAGAATGAGAAAGAAGATTTAAGGTTTTTCTAAACCATATAGAAATATAAGCTCATTTAAATAACAACCCCGATAGTTTTCGAAAACTATCGGGGTTTGTTTTTATCAATTAGTTAAAATTAAATAATATTCAATATTCCGTAGGAATATCTCGTTGGTAGAAAAAAAATATAAGCGGTATTTAGGTTGTGTCCTGTAAGGACACTTCTATTTATAAATAAATATCTCGAACCGTAATCAAACGTTCCTACGGAACGTATATCTGTGACCCTAATTATAAAAATTCTGCCAACCAGACATTTCTACGGAATGAATATATGTTTTTAAACAAAAAACCCGACAGGTTTTTGAAACCTGTCGGGTTTAACAACGTCTTTTAAAACGCTAAAATCATTTATATTGATCTGGTAAAATTGTTATATCAAATAAAAAAGCTTTCTTTTTATCGCTGTAACTATAAACCAAAGTATAATCATTATCTCTAAAAACCTGTAATCCCGGATTTGCTTTAGCAGTACTCAGCAAACTTTTTTCAATTTCTTCTTGTATCACATCAGTTTCGGCTGTCGCTTTTTCTACATTTGTCAATGTCAAATTATACTGAACAACTCTTTCTTTTGTAAGAGTAACATTTTCTAAACGAATACCTTCCTGAATTTTAAGCGGACAGCTTTTATTGTATTTTTCAACCAGTTCTGTTACTTCGGTTTTCACTTCATCTGATTTTTCAGAAAGAAAGAACTGAAAAAAAACTGCCAGTGCAAGTGCAATTCCAATTACAACTAATAATAAAACATTCTGTTTTCTTTTATTCTGTTTTTCCTCCATTGTTTATTGAAATTTTAAATAAATATAAAAACTGCTTTTACTGATTTTTTTTCATTGCATTAAAATACGCTGCACGGCTAAGCGGCTCATATTCCTCGGTTTCACCAAGCATTACAAGCTTATCATTATCTGTTTTTCTAAAACTATAATTAGCCAGATTTCCGGTTCTGGTACAAACAGCATGGACTTTCGTAACATATTCTGCTGTTGCCATAAGTGCCGGCATTGGTCCAAATGGATTTCCCTTAAAATCCATGTCAAGTCCAGCCACGATTACACGAACACCGCGATTTGCGAGATCATTACAAACTGTTACAATTTCATCATCAAAAAACTGAGCCTCATCAATGCCGACAACATCGCATCCCTGCGCCAAAATAGAAATATTGGCTGCAGCCGGAACCGGGGTTGAACGAATTTCATTAGCATCATGCGACACTACCATTTCGTCATGATAACGGGTATCGATAGCGGGTTTGAAGATTTCAACTCTTTGTTTGGCAAACTGTGCGCGCTTTAATCTGCGGATTAATTCTTCGGTTTTACCCGAAAACATTGATCCACAAATAACTTCAATCCAACCAAATTGTTCTTTGTGATTTACTGTATTTTCGAGAAACATTTTGTATTTTTCTGCCTTTAAAAATGAATAGTTTTTATTACTTTGTACTGGTAATAAATCGACGTAAAAATGTATTGTTTTACATTTTTTCAAAAGTAGAAAATTTTTATCAAACGGGAGATTGGCAAACGCTTATTAACAGAAATAAAAAATATCTTTAAAATATCTTTAAGATTTATTCAAGAATAAAGACATTCAAGCATTAAATACACTAAAATACCTTATTCACTATAATTTCAACAGTCATGAAAAAAAAATTGGAAGCCGATTTAATCAGCATTGCACATCGAATTTTAAAGCTTAAGAACAAATCCGATATCAATCAATTATATCTTGAAACTCAGAAATTATATGAGAAATTAGCGATTTTAAAATTTGTAGATGAGAATTTCGACGAGGTAAAACCAACAATCAGCCACAGCGAAATCAGCGCTGAAATTGAAACCATCTTTGAAAACAAAACCATTTCTGAAGAAATTCTTCCGACTGAAACTGCGATCGAGAATCCAATTCAGGCTGAAGAAGTTGAAATTGAAAAAACTCCGGAACCTGTTGTAATTGAAGAAACACCTGTTGCGGAAGAACCTGTTCTTGAAGAACCTGTTGCTGCTGTTCCTGAAGAAATAACTCCTGAGCCTGCAGAAGAAATTACAGAAGAACCAAAAGCACCCGAAATTGAAGAACCGGAAGTTAATGAAGAAGTTGAAAAAACAGAAGAACCTAAAAGCAATATTGGAGAACTTTCGTTTACAACAGT
Source organism: Flavobacterium sp. 22659 (assembly GCF_052044235.1). Taxonomy (NCBI): domain Bacteria; kingdom Pseudomonadati; phylum Bacteroidota; class Flavobacteriia; order Flavobacteriales; family Flavobacteriaceae; genus Flavobacterium; species Flavobacterium sp. 22659. The sequence continues at coordinate 78,105 of NZ_JBQEMU010000008.1, read as the reverse complement.
CAGTGATTTAAAACCAATTCCGGATTTTAAACCTGCTTTTGAATTAGATCTTGAAGAAATTAAAGAGGAAGTTAAAGAAGAGCCTAAAATTGAACCAAAATCAACTCCAATTCCAATTGCGTTTGAAGATTTTGGAATTAATTATGCTGATGCACAATTTGTAAAAGTAGACAGCTTTGAGCCTGTTTCTTCAAACAATGATTTAAAAGAACAAAAAAGCGCTCCGGTTTTAGAAACTTCAAGAGAACCAAAATCAGTTTCCTTAAACGACAAACTGGCAAAAGGTTTTCATATTGATTTGAACGATCGAATTGCTTTTACTAAAAACCTTTTCGGAAACAGTACTGAAGATTACAGCCGTGTTTTAAACCAGTTATTAACTTTTGATTCTTATGCCGAAGCAAAAGATTTTATTGAAAACATGGTAAAACCAGATTATAACAATTGGGAAGGAAAAGACGATTACGCAGAACGTTTTCTTGGAATTATCGAGAAAAAATTCGCATAACTTTTCACTCACATTTTACATTTCACATAAAAAAATATGTCAAAATTATATATCGTTCCAACGCCAATTGGCAATCTTGAAGACATGACTTTTAGAGCCATTCGGGTTTTAAAAGAAGTCGATTTGATTTTGGCTGAAGACACCCGAACAAGCGGTAAACTCTTAAAGCATTTCGAAATTGGCACGCACATGCACAGCCATCACATGCACAACGAGCATAAAACTACCGAAAATTTAATTGCCCGTTTGAAAGCCGGCGAGACTATCGCTTTAATTTCAGATGCAGGAACTCCGGCAATTTCAGATCCTGGTTTTTTGCTGACACGTGCTTGTGTCGAAAACAAAATTGAAGTAGAATGTCTTCCGGGCGCAACGGCTTTTGTTCCCGCTCTTGTAAACAGCGGACTTCCTAATGACAAATTTGTTTTTGAAGGTTTTCTGCCTGATAAAAAAGGACGTCAGACTCGTTTTTTGGCTTTAGCCGAAGAAACCAGAACGATGATTTTATACGTTTCTCCGCATAAACTCGTTAAGACTTTAGCCGAATTTGTGCAATATTTTGGAGAGGACAGACAAGTCTGCGTTTCGAGAGAATTATCAAAATTACACGAAGAAAATGTACGCGGAACAGCAAAAGAAGTTCTGGCGCATTTTGAAAAAACAGCACCACGCGGCGAAATCGTCGTTGTTGTTGCCGGAAAAACCATAACAAAAGAAGCTAAGAAAAGTAAATTTTCGAAGGACGAAGAATAATTTTCGCCACGAATTTCACAAATTAGCACGAATTAAATTTGTGAAATTTGCGACAAAAAACTAACACATAATAACATGAGCATTCAAGCCTTTTTAGAAAAAGTAAAACAAACACCAACACTAATTACATTTCCGGAAACTATCGCAGTAATAGAGGAAAACTACAACTTTACTCCAACTGCTTTTCAAAACGGAACACAACATAATGCGGCAGGAGAAAATTCAGGTTCTTGTAAATTATTTTCTTTCGCAAAACTGCAAAACTTAAGTAAAGGAGAAACTTTGGCTTGTTTTGGAGCATTTTATTTTGATGAAGTTTTAGGCGACCCAAACGGAACGAATCACCAAAACATTAGAAATTTCATCAACTTAGGCTGGGACGGAATTAAGTTTGAAGGAAACGCATTAGAAGAAAAATAACATTTGTCCGGCTGAGCGAAGTCGAAGCCCTTTTTATACAAAATATTTCTGCCACAGATTTAAAGGATTAGAAATTGAGAATTAAAAATCTGCGTGAAAAAATTAAACACATAGAAACATAGATTTTTGTTTGTGAATAAAAGAAATTAGAAAGAAACTAGTTTCTAACACATAAAGCTATGTGAATTTATGCAAGTGAAACGCCTTTTTTAAGTTTCCAACAAGCTATGATTCTATGTGTTTAAAAAAAATTACCAATCAGATTAAACGATTTCAGAAATCTACAATCTAAAATCAATAATCTAAAATCTAAAATCAACCCATGCGTTGGACTTTAAAACCAAAGCCTTCTGAAGAGAAAATCAAACATTTGGCGCAGGCCTTAAATGTAGAAGATTTTGTAGCAACGCTTTTGATTCAGCGCGGCATTGAAACATTTGAAGATGCTAAAAATTTCTTCCGTCCGTCTTTAGAACATCTTCACGATCCGTATTTGATGAAAGATATGGATAAAGCCGTTGCAAGAATTGAACGCGCCATTGAAAATCAGGAAAATATTATGGTTTTTGGCGATTATGATGTCGACGGAACAACAGCAGTTTCTTTGGTTTCATCATATTTAAAATCGCATTATCCTCACATTGCAACTTACATTCCAGATCGTTACGACGAAGGTTACGGAATCTCCTATAAAGGAATTGACTATGCAGACGATAACGGAATTTCGTTAATTATCGCTCTCGACTGCGGTATCAAATCGATCGATCATATCGCTTATGCAAAAGCCAAAAATATCGATTTCATTGTCTGCGATCACCACAGGCCCGGAGAAATTCTACCGGATGCTGTTGCCGTTTTAGATCCAAAAAGAGAAGACTGCTCCTACCCTTACGATGAGTTGTGTGGTTGCGGCGTTGGTTTTAAACTGATTCAGGCTTTAGGTCAAAACCGAAATGAAACAATTGAAGATTTAGTTCCGTATCTCGATCTGGTTGCTACTGCAATTGCGGCCGATATCGTTCCGATTACAGGAGAAAACCGCGTTCTGGCTTATTTTGGGCTGAAGGTAATTAACAGCGAACCGAGACCAGGCATTAAAGCTTTGGTACATCAGGTAAAAAAGAAAGTTTTAGATATTACTGATGTCGTTTTTATTATTTCGCCACGAATTAATGCTGCGGGAAGAATCAAACACGGCAATCACGCTGTCGAATTACTAACCGAATTTGATTTAGAACAAGCACAGCAATTCGCCTCAGAAATTGAACAATACAATGCTGATAGAAAAGATTTAGACAAAAAAATCACCAAAGAAGCTTTTCAGCAGATTTTACAAAATAACGAAGAAGAACGTTTTTCTACTGTCGTTTTTCAGGAAGACTGGCACAAAGGCGTTATTGGAATTGTAGCTTCAAGATTAATAGAAACCTATTATCGACCGACTTTGGTTTTTACTAAAAGCGGCGACAAATATGCTGCTTCTGCAAGGTCTGTAAAAGGATTTGATGTTTACAACGCACTTGATGCGTGTTCAGAACATTTGGAACAATTTGGAGGCCACATGTACGCAGCGGGAATGACTTTAAAAGCCGAAAATTATCAGCTTTTTAAAGATGCTTTTGAGAAATGCGTGCAGGAAACCATTCAACCCGAAATGCGAACTCCAGAAATCGAAATTGATGCCGAAATTGACTTTTCGGACATTACCCCAAAACTAATTCGGATTCTAAAACAATTTGAGCCTTTTGGCCCGCAGAATATGACTCCGGTTTTTATGACTAAAGACATTAAAGACACTGGTTATGCTAAAACTCTGGGCGCAGAAGAAGAGCATTTGAGACTTTTCGTTAAACAATCTCTCGGAACCGACGGAATCGCTGCAATTGGCTTTGGACTCGGAAAAAAATTAAATATAGCACAAAATCAAAACCCGTTTCAGCTGGCTTATACAATTGCCGAAAATGAATGGAACGGTAACATTTCAACTCAGCTTATGCTGAAAGACATTAGAACAGATGGAAGAGATTAAATCGAACAAACCTGATCCGTATCAGGCATTGCGTTATAGAGAATTCAACGTATTTTTATTATTGCGTTTTGCGATGGTTTTTGCCTGGTCGATGCAGTTTATTGTAATCGAATGGGAAGTTTACAGCTTAACTAAAAATCCGCTTTCGCTTGGAATTATTGGTTTAATGGAAGTTATTCCGGCTGTTGGAATGGCATTGTTTGCTGGACATATTGTAGACCAGAAAGAAAAGAAAGGATTATTGGTAAAATGTATTTTAGGATTCTCGATAATCAGTTTTGGTCTATTTTTACTGACTTGGCCAAAAGTTGTTGGCGGCTGGTCTTCAAATATAATTCTATATTCAATTTACGCTTTAGTATTTTTTGGAGGCTTGGTTCGTGCTTTTATGGGACCAACTATCTTCTCTCTTTTATCTTTAATTATTCCTAAAAAAGTATACCCAAATGCCGCAACCTGGAGCAGTTCGGTTTGGCAGATTGGAGCTGTAATGGGTCCAGCATTGGCAGGATTCTCAATTAACTGGATTGGTGTTCACTGGTCAATGTGTTTGGTTTTCGGATTCTCAATTCTTTCTTTAATTGCTTTATCGCAAATCAGTGCAAAACCAATCATCAATCCGAAGATTGGAGAATCAATTAAAGACAGCCTTACAGAAGGTTTAACTTTCGTCTTTAAAAACAAAATTGTTTTGGGTGCATTATCACTTGATATGATTGCAGTACTTTTTGGAGGAGCCGTTGCATTACTGCCCGTTTTTGCTCAGGATATTTTAAAAGTAGGTTCTGAAGGCTTTGGAATTTTAAGAGCTGCTCCTGCTGTGGGCGCTTTTATTACAATGATTATTTCGGCTTATGTACCTCTATATAAAAATGCAGGAAAGAAACTTTTAATTGCCATATTTGTTTTTGGATTATCAATCATTCTATTTGGTCTTTCAACTTATTTCTGGCTTTCTGTTTTTGCTTTATTCTTAAGTGGATTAGCTGACGGAATTTCAGTAGTTATCCGCCAAACGATTTTACAGCTTAAAACTCCGGATCATATGCGCGGACGTGTTGGTGCTGTAAATTCAATTTTTGTTGGATCTTCTAATGAATTAGGTGCTTTTGAAAGCGGTGCAACAGCTAAATTAATGGGCGCTGTAACATCGGTTGTTTTTGGTGGAAGTGTTACACTTTTAACTGTTGTTTTCACTGCATTAAAATCGCCGACTTTTAGAAATTTAGATTTGAAAAGAGATATGGATGAACATCATAAATTGGAATAGATGAAGTCATTTTTTGTTTCTTTTTTTCTCATGTTTTGCTTTTTCGCAAATGCACAAAACCTGTATATCAAAACGTACGGAAATGAAAAGAACAAACCCGTAATTTTTATTCATGGAGGCCCAAGCGGTAATGCAACTTTGTTTGAAGGAACGACAGCTCAAAAACTGGCCGATCAGGGATTTTATGTTATTGCATACGATCGTCGCGGCGAAGGAAGATCGGCAGATCCTGACGCAAAATTTACTTATGAAGAAGCTTTTCAGGATTTAAATTTTATTTACAAAATATACAATTTAAAGAAAGCTGTTTTACTCAGCCATAGTTTTGGCGGTTTGGTTGCGACACTTTATGCTAATAAATATCCGCAAAATGTGAGTGCTTTGGTTTTAGCAGGTGCTTTGTTTTCACAGCAGGAAACGTACGATCATATTTTAAATACACTGAAGAAAAAATACAACAATGATTCTGAACAATTAAAAAGAATACACGTTGTAGAAAATCTTGATAAAAATTCGGCTGAATATCGAAAAAAATGTTTTGAACTCGCAGGAGAAAACGGCTTTTTTAAAATGCCAAATCCAACTGTAGAATCTAAAAAGCTATATACCGATTATGAAACCGGGGAATTCTATAAAACCAATATTCGAAACAAAAATGCACCTTTACTTTTTTATCAAAACGAAAAGCAAAACAATATTGACAGCAGACCATTTTTAAAGAAAATAAAAGCTGCTGGAGTTCCTATTTATGGAATTTATGGGAAACAAGACGGCATTTTTTCATCGGCACAAATTAAATCCATTAAAGATCTGACTGGCGAAAAACACTTCGCTTTTCTAGATAATTGTTCTCATTATTTATTTGTAGACCAGCAAAAAGAATTTCTTGATAACATAAAAAAATGGCTTAAATAATCTTTTTCATTTTTTATGAATTTTTTATTTAGAATTAATATAAATAATATTTATATTTGTTGGAATAAAAGGATTAACGATGAGAGAAATAGAACAGATATATCATAACAATTTTGGAATTGCCTTTTACTGGAAACAAAACAGCCAAACTATTCTTGACAAAGTTCAATTGGTTTTTAAAGAAACAGGCTTTTATTTTACAATTTCCGAATTGAATCAGTTTTGTGATTTAATTGAAGACAGCCTTCTTGAAAACACCTGCTGTGAAGCTTGCGAAATGAAATATTCCTGCCATAAATTTTTATTGAAAACGCCATGCAATTCGATAGATCTTGCCGTTTCTATGACCGAATTAAAATCGATTAAAGATTTAGTCGAAGGTTCTTTGTTTAAAATTGAACTTGATGAATATGTCTACGGAGTTGGACTAAACTAAGAATTATTCTAAATAAATTAACACTATTTTTTCATTATTGAAATATATTTTGTTTGTATTCAAAATAAAGTATATTTACGACAATGAAAAATATCTGCATTCTTATTGCTTTTATGGTTTTGTCGGTTTTCTTAACAAACTGCACAAACAAATCAGATGAATACATTGATCCGCGTGGTACTAACTATGCCGGTTCAGAAAGCTGTATTCAATGTCATAAAGCAGAATCAGAATCTGCTTTTCACAGTTCACATTTTAAAGCAACTTCTCCCGCTCTTAAAGAAAACGTTTTGGGTCATTTTTCGAAAGGAAAAAACACTTTTGTATATGACAAAAACACCAAACTGGTGATGGAAGAGCGAAACGATACTTTATATCAGGTTTTGTATAAAAACAATAAAGAAGTAGAAGCTTATCCTTTTGAGGTTTTATTTGGTGTTAAACATGCTCAAACCAGTGCATATTGGAAGAATCATTACACATACGAATTGCCTGTTTCTTATTATAAATCTTTGAACAGCTGGGCTACAAGTCCGGGATATTCGGCAACTGTACCAAATTTTGAGAGAAAGATTGAAAAAGAATGTTACGGCTGTCATAGTTCAAACATAGCAAGCAGATATATTACAACGAGTTCAGACAGCATTACGTTCACGAACATGGAAGTAGAAGACTTTATGAACTCAAAAACGTTAATCTATGGCATAGACTGCGAGCGATGCCACGGCCCGGCAAAAAAACATGTGCAGACTCATTTAAAGTTTCCTGATTTAAAACTGGCACAGGATATTGTTTCTTTTAAAAAATTAACCCGACAACAAAAAATAGATGCCTGTGCAATTTGTCATTCAGGAAATGATAAACTAAAAATAAAATCTCGTTTTGAGTTTAGACCCGGCGATAATCTTCTGGATTATTTTAGAGGCGTTCCGGGATCAAATGATAATAAAGTTTACGATGTTCACGGTAATCAGCTTGGATTATTATCACAAAGTAAATGTTTCAAGAAAAACGAAACTATGACTTGTATGAACTGTCACAATCCGCATGAGAATACTTCTAAAAGCATGGTTTCGTATTCTAAAATCTGCATGAGCTGTCATCAGGATTCAAAACACACTCCAGAAACCCTAAAAACTGCATCAAGAACAGCAATGGCAGAAAATTGCATAGAATGCCATATGCCAAAACAGGATTCAAATGCTATTCGTTTTCAGCAGTCAAATACTGCTGCAATATCTAGTTATTCTTTACGAACACACAAAATTGGAATTTACCCGGCTAATAAGAAGTAATTATTTCTTGTATTCCTTAAGTTCGAAAGTCTCTCCGTCGAAAACGCCATAAGTAAAGTAGCCAATCCAGTCGCCCAGGTTAACATACTCGGAATTTTCGCCAACTGGACGAATCATTGGTAAATGACGATGCCCAAAAATAAAATAATTATAATGTTTGGTTTCTAGTTTTCGCTTAGCGTACAAGATAAGCCATTCTTTTTCTTCACCTAAAAACTTAATGTCTTCATCTCCAGAAATCAATTTATTTTTAACTGATAGATATTGCGCTAGACTAACGCCAACATCTGGATGAAGCCAGCGGAAAAGCCATTTTGAAAACGGATTTGTAAATACCTTTTTCATTCTTTTATACCCTTTATCGCCTGGACCTTTTCCGTCTCCGTGACCAATTAGAAAGGTCTTCCCGTTAAAAGTAAATTCTTTGTTATCGTGATAAACTGGAATATTCAATTCGGTTTCAAAATAATCATTCATCCAAAGATCATGATTTCCAACAAAAAAATAAATAGGAATACCGCTGTCGCGAATTTCAGCCAGTTTACCTAAAATTCGAACAAATCCTTTTGGTACGACGGTTTTATATTCGAACCAAAAATCAAATAAATCTCCTAATAAAAAAATTGCTTCTGCATCTTCTTTAACCTCATCAAGCCAGGCTACGAATTTCTTTTCGCGCGGTAAACTCAATTCTGGAGTCGGCGCACCAAAATGCTGATCTGAAGCAAAATATATTTTTTTCATTTAAATTGTTAGATTGTTAGACTTCTTAGATTTTTAAACAACTAAGATAAAATCTTTTAACTTTGGACTTTTTTACAAATTATCAGATGCGTACCATTCTGCAAACGAAGATTCTGTTTCCTGAAGTTTTAATGAGAAAAGAGAAATTCCAACAGGCAGACGGTTTTTAATTCTTTCTGCAAAATCTACAACCATGTTTTCACTCGTTGGCTGATAATCAACTAAAATAACATGATGGCCGCGATTTTTTAATTCATTTGCCAATTCTATATGCGGTGTCGTTTGGTTAAAAACAGTCGCATGATCAAACTGATCGACGATTTCTTCTTTTACAATTTTCTTTAGATCAGAAAAGTCAATTACCATTCCGAACTTTACATTCGATCGGTCTGTAATTGGCGAACCAATAACCGTTACCGATAATTTATAACTGTGCCCGTGAACGTTTTTGCATTTTCCGTCGTAACCGTACAATGCATGCCCGGTTTCGAAGCTAAATTGTTTTGTAATTCTGATATTACTCATCGATTTTTAATTTAAGGTTGCAAATTTACAAATTAATAACCGTTTTTATCTCTTTTTTTAGCACGGTTATACATCCACAAGGCAATTCCTCCTAAAACCAGAAACGGAATGAAAGATCCAATAACAACTCCTATTTGGTAACTGCTGTCTGGCGCGTGTTTTATTTTTTCTGCAACATCGACATTTTGAAATAGTGAAATGATAGTCATGTTCAATAATTTATATAGTGAAAAATTGTTTTTAAAATGTTTTTCAAAACTATGTTACTATTTCTCTAAAATCAATGACTTATATCATACCTATTTTTTAAACTGTAACAAAGCATTTCTGCTGAAATCAGATAAAACGAGTTTACCTGTAATAGCAGCACGTTCGAACAAAAGAGATTCCCATTGTTCTGTACCTTCCCAGATAATCTTTTTCATTTCTTTTAAAGCTTCGGGATTGTATGAACTTAATTTTTGCGCAAAACTCTCAACTTCGGCATCAAGGTTTTCAGCATTGCTTAAAACAGAATATAATCCTTTTTGAAAAGCCCAATCTGCCGATTTCCATGCGTGCGCTGCCAAAGTCATTTCAGACATTGCGGTTTTACCTATTTTTCGTGAAACTGCCGGTTCGATCACAAAAGGTCCAATGCCAATGGCAAGTTCTGATAATTTTACATCACTTTCTGGAGTTGCAAAAACATAATCGCAGGCAGAAATAATTCCTACGCCGCCCCCAACAGCTTTTCCCTGAACACGGCCAATAATCAGCTTATTACAATTACGCATTGCATTTATTAAATGTGCAAAACCAGAGAAAAATTCAGTTCCCTGTTCTTCATTTTCTACTTGCAAAAGTTCATCAAACGAAGCGCCTGAACAAAATGTTTTTGCACCTTCACTTTTTAATATAATTACCGAAACTTTTTCATTTCGGCTTAATTCATTAATTTCAGATGTAAGTCGGTCCAATAATTCACGCGGGAAAGAATTACTTGCCGGATGCCCAAACTGCACCGTCGCAATTGTATTTTGAAAAGAGGTTTCTAAAGAACCCTTTATAATTTCTGAACTCATAAAAACAGTTTTAATGTAAAGTTACGCTTTTGAAAAATATTTTACCTGATAGGTTTCTAAATTTGTTTTTTGAAAATTAAATGACTTTATTTGCTATGACTTTGGGGGATTAGCTCATTTGGCTAGAGTACTTGCCTGGCAGGCAAGGGGTGACCGGTTCGAATCCGGTATTCTCCACAAAATTAAAAACCCTTGTAAATTTAGTTTTACAAGGGTTTTGTTTTTTTAGATTTTAGTTATTTCTCATTAGCAGAATCCTCAGCATCTACATCGGCTTTTTCAGCTTTTTTGAAATCATTATTCAGTAAGTCTGTTAGTTTCTTTTTTTCTTTTTGATTTTTTCTGATCGTTAGTACAACCAAAAGAACAACCAATAGTACGACAGCTCCTATTACAATCCAGTTAATTTCCATAGTTTTAATTTTGAATAAAAATAAAAATTAAAACTATTCACCATATTATCAAAAGGTTAAGCATTTAGTTTTGCTTTAACAATAACCAAATTTTAAAAATTCTCAACGCAAATATTTTAGTTTCTTTTCAAGTCATTGATTATTGCCTTATTCTAATACATTTTTACCTTTTATGGCTGTAGAAAAATTATCGTCATGATTAATTTTGATGTTCAATTTGTATAGATCGTAGTAGTAAAACAAATAATATCAATAAAAATGAAAAAGACAAAATGGATTATTTTAGGAATAACGCTGTTATTCGCATTACATTCCCAGGCACAAACGGAAACAATATCTGATGCAAAAATTCTTATGCAGCTGGAAGAGCAAGGCCAAACTAACGCTAAAACATACGAATGCCAGAATTTTTCGTTTAAATACGACAGATCTAATGATGTAACACTATCAAATGATTACGATATGATAATATCTCTTTTTGATATAGCAGATGATAACCTGATAAAATGGATTGCAGATCCACAAATGTTTAAAACAATTAAAATAACTTCTTTCAAATCAGGAAAAAAAGACAGAGAATATCTGCTTCAAAATGCTTCTGTAAAGTCATATTTAGAATCTATATACTATTACAAAGACTCAGTAGATAATAATGCCTCCTCCAGCCTGATGATTCAAGCAGAGCAAATTAAAATCAACGGAATATCAGTAAAGAAAAAATAATATTTTTAGTCATTTCTAATCATAGAACAAATTTCTATTCTTAAAACCACACTAAAGCAATAAAAATGAAAAAAATAAACTTGCTTATTTTAACAGTGTCTTTAGTCATATCACTAAAAATTTATGCTCAGCAAAAAGCAGGCCCTGGTCTAAAAATTGTTATGGAGTTTGTAGAATCCAACCCGAAAAACTCTAAAACTTATGAATGTTACAATGTCTATTATAAATATGACAGGACTAATGAGGAGGAACCTGCACTTGACTATACTATATCAATCTCTCTTACTGGAATACCAGATAGTAAACAGCTCGAATGGATAGCAAACCCAAAAATGCTGAAAACAGTTAAAATAACTACTTTCAGATTGGGGAAAAAAGAAAGGGAATATCTGCTTCAAAATGCTTCATTACTATCCTATTCAGATTCTTTAAATGAGATTGAAGGAGAGAAAACTGGGAGCCAATTTTACGATTTATTAATCTCTGCTGAACAAATTTATATTAATAGTATTAAAATAAAAAAGACTAAATAGCTTTTGGCATTTCAGAAATAGATTATCTGTTTATAATGTAAATCTCCTGATTTTAAAACAAAAAACCATATCTAAATTATTAGGTATGGTTTTTTGTTTTTTATTGTAATAATTGACAAAAATCAAATATTGAGGCATTACATTTTAAACTGAAATTATTTTAAAAACAAATATCACTTTTGAAAGATATTTCTTTAAACAGGTTTCATATTTTTGTTCAGTAATCAGAATTAAAAAATGAATCAAACTGTAAAACCCAAAATAGTATCATTCTTCAAAAAACTCATTATAATTGCGTTTCTGCTTTTCATTTTTACTTTCATAGAAATATATTGGGCAATGGGAAGTCTCTCTGAAAGAATTTCCAGCGGAAATCCAGACAGTCATTTTTTTGACGATGCTTATTTAGTATCCGTTTTTACGACCGTTTTTCTAACAATTGTGTTTCTGCTTTTTACTTTCATAAAAAACAAATATTTAAAAATTACAATTGAATTAATATCCTTAATTTCAGTTTGGTTTTTCTGGAATTACAGCATTTTTGTCGATCGTGAATCGTCGTGGAGCACTTATCTTTTTAAAGAAGAATTGCTTTATACACTTTCATTATCATTTCTGCCTATTTGGGTTTTATCCATAGTTACTTTATTTACTTTACATTATATCTTAAAAAAATTATGAGTCAGAGTAAAAATATAATATTGCGAACCTATTTCATTATCTGTGTACTTTTTGTGCTGGACTGTCTGTTATATTATTTTAAAGAAATCAGTCTTTGCGGTTACTACAGCGATGTGGTTTTATCATGGCTCTGGCTGATAAGCAGTTTTGTAATTATTATCGTTTTTTGGAAAAAGCTCTTAGCAAAACTCTTTTTGACAGCATTACTCATAACATTTGCAATGAGCATTATTGCTATGATGCTCCCTTTTTATACTTTATTACTTTCGAGCACATCTTTAGGCTTATACTAAAATAAAGATCTTAACAAAAATTACAGAGCACAAATTGTAGGCTACGGTGTTATGGTTAATCCGTGGCTTGAAATAATTGAGAAAAAAGGTTTATTTGAAAAAAGAATTATCAAATGCACCGATTCTGAGCTTATGGATGACAATCTGGATATCAAAATCAGAACAGCAAAAGATATTATTTTTAAAAGTGAAACCGACAGTACCATTACGCTGACTTTGTTTTACGGCGGACCAAACAAAACTATTACTTTCGATAAAAAAACAGGAAATATTGTATCACAAATGCTCAATATAAAGGGACTGACTCAAAAATATGGCGGAACATGGTACGATGAAACCCAAAAACTGTATCTCACTTTTTATTTTGAAGAAGGATATGATTATGCAACCGTAAACACCTGGACTGGCAGCATAGATAAAAAAGAGAATATTGACGCTTATAAAGCTTTTATAAAAGACAGCAAATTAATCCTGCCCGCAGAAAACAGCGATCACCACGCACCTTATTGTGAAATAGATATTCAATACAATTTACTGGTTTACAAATGCAATGAGGGATTTAATTTTTCTGATAATTTCCTAAACACAAAAAAACCAATTTCTATAACAAAATATAAACGCATAACAGATTAATTCTTCTTACAAATTGTAAATTTTCTATCTTGTACAACCTTTATTAAACCCCAATTTAATTTATGAAAATAAAACTATACGCCCTTTCAACAGTTCTTACGCTGTTCCTTTTTTCCTGCAACAAAAAAGAAAATACAACAGGTACACTTCCAGAAGTAACTGAACATACAGAAACAGAAACCGACACTTTACAAGAAACTGAAGAAACCCCGCGAAAAGAAAGCATTTATCTATTTACCCTTACACCAAAAGACAGCAGCGATGTTGCTTTTGTTTCTCTTTCGGATATTTATCCGGCTGGCGACGAAAAAGACACGCTTGCTTTACCCAACATAGAAAAAATAGGAAAAGAAAATGCGGCCTATTTTACGTTTGATAAAAACTACAGAAAAAGATTTTTCTCTAAAACCAATATTTCTGAAACCGATTCATTGTTTGTTTATGATTATGCCAAAAACAAACTGGTTTCTTTTGCAGTAAAAAACCTGAAAACTGCCGCAATGTTAAATGGATATTCTTCAGAAGAAGACTGGCCGTATCACAATTATGATTTTATGATTGGTTTTGAAATCAATAAAAAATATTTAAACGGATTCAGCGAATATTACAGAGACGCATTGGTATATGTAGGTAAAGAAAATCCGTTTTCGAAAGAACGTTTAAAACCTATTACATGGAAAAAAATTGCAAAAAAGGATTATCCGTCTAAAGCTTTAAAAAATAACGATCGTAATTTGCTAAAGAACACAGTAACAGGCAATACATATTTTTATAAAACTGACAGTCATGAGTATTTTTTACAAGACTATCTGGACAGCAATAAAATAATTTATGGCAGACGCCTTTTAGTTGTTGATTCTAAAACCAAAGATGTTATAATCGAAAAACTTTTCAGCCAAAGCGAAGGCACATCTCCTACTCCATTAAATTACGAAAATGGAGAAGATTCTATTGATCAATGGACGGGGAAACTTTTTAAAAATAAACCTGCCGTTGTTTTTGGTTTCGAATATCTTTCTTTTGGCTGTCCGAGTATTTCTGTAATCGACAAATCAAATGAAGAAATTAATATCCAATGCGATAATCGTCATTAAGAACTAAAAATTCAAATTCTAAATTTCAACTACAAAAATTAAATTTATACAATGGAAGAAATTAAAAACCGTATTGCTGCATGCGAACTTGAATATGATGAAATCCAGGAATCTTCTTTGGCTTCAGATGAAGAAATACAAGAATTGACTTCTTATTTTTCTCTGCCTCTGCCACAAGAATTAATTACTTTTTACAAGACTGTCGGCGGTATAGAATCTGATGAAACTTTCCGTATTTCTTCGGCAGAAAACCTAATCAGATACATGAAACAAAGAACATCTTTTTCTCATAATTCTGCGGGCATTATTGATATGATTATTGCTTTTTGGGCAAATGACAGACCTGAACTTCAAGAATATAAACTTCTTACCGAAGAACAAACCCAAAAAATAAACGAAGCCTTTCCATGTATTGGCTGGATGATGTCTGAAGAAGATATTAATGAAAGCGGCGAATATGTTATTTTCGACAAAAACGGAAACTTTGCAAATATTTATTGTCATCAGGATAATATAAAAGCTGCCACAAATGAATTACTGAAACATCTGGAAACCGGTCTTCCGGAAAGATCTCTTGAAAATGTTTTGGAAGAATTATTTGAACGTGCCGAAGGAAATTTAAGCCGATGGGACTAAAACATCCCTCTTAAAAATTTAAAACTACTATAAATCTAAACCTCATACTATGTCTGAATTAAGCTCTTTATATTGCAAAGTAAAAATTACAAAACCACAGCTGGAGAAGTTTTTAAACAGCCCGCTCGAAGAACCAGAATTAAATAAAAACTGGCTTGACTATTGGGAAAGTCGAAAAATGTATTCAAAATCGGTTTTAACTCAGGAACTGCTTCGCACATACAACGACGATATTAATAAGGAAGTTATCGACGGCTGGATTGATTATCCCGAAGCGATGGCGTTTTCAGATTATGATGAAACAACCGAAGAGTGGAATTGGGGAATGATGTTTTTTAGTGAAAACTTTGTAGAAATGATTCCAATGTTTGCTTTTATCATAAGCATGGAAAAATATGTAACTGAAAGTACTGAAAACAAAGCAATTGTTTTTCCTTTCTTTTGGGGAGACAATGCTGTTCATGCTTACATTGAGTTTAAAGATGGAAAAGCGGTATTGAGCCCAAAAGCGCAAACTCTAAAAGATATAAATCCAGAGTTTTTAGAAAAGACAAAAAATTTCCTCAACAAAAAATGGGATCAGCTTTCTAAAGAAATGGATTTAGACAATTTAGATTAATCTTAAAAGTCGTTATTAATGATCAATCAGGACAATTTAAAATTATACACCTATAAAGAACTTAAAGTTGTACTCCCTGTGGGCACTCCATTTGAGAAATTATACGAAAAAGCAAAAGACAAAGAAAAATTTGACCAGCAGTTTATATGCGTTTACGAAGGGAATGTCGAAACTGAAGCTTTTAATCCGCATGACGAAGTACAGTGGGGCGTTTATTATAAATTTATAGAAGAAAAAGAAAATATTCCGCTTTTCTCTGTTCCTGTTATTTTGGGAAATGTTACTTGCAAAACAGCTTCTCTGCGTGAAGTTTTAATAACTGGAAATCTTCACACTAAAAATCTCGATGTTAATTACACTTCAAGACCCAATACTTTTTCGCAGATAATGGGCAATGTAACAGTAGACGAAGTTTTGTTTACAACCGGAAAAGGTTTAGGCGGTAAAACATTTAACTTTCAGGTAAATGGCGATGTAAATATCCATTCCTGGATTAATCTTGAACAGGCTGCTATTAAGGCAAAATCCTTAACGGTTAAAAAAGAATTTTCTTTCCCGCAGGTTTATGCTGCCGAAGACAGAAGTAAACACGCCCAAAAGAAAACAGATTGGAGCCGCTATAGTCTTGAAGAACTTACAAATCACTTCAACAAAGAACATCTTAATCTGGAAGAATATGAAAACTATGTCGATTTCTTTTTTCGTGTTCCTACTAAACTTTCAAAAGCAGATTATGATTATTTAATAAAATAATAAACGCAGCCTGTTTTCTCATAAAGGATAGAAAATTTAATTATTTTCTATCCTTTTTTTACTTCAAAAATGGCTTATTTTAATATAAATATAGCTTTTTACAGCAGTAACATAGATTTTAAATATATTAGTTTTGTAAGTTTTTATATACAATTAATAATCTGTCTTATTTTTTATGTTACAGCAAGACGTTTATATATCTCAAAAAAAGGTTCAAAAAAACATAATTCTATGTTCTTTTTTATTCCTTTCTTTTTTAGGCGGCCTTTGGTATGTATCTGGCTCCTTTTTTACCCAAGATGATTACGAACCCGCATTGGTTCTTATACTACTTCCATGTCTTGTTATCATTTTTAGCAAACTGCTAAAGGAAATACGATTTTTATCTAATACCTCACCATTTATTACAGTCTTAAACGAAGGCGTTGTTTTTTATGAAGACCATTTTGATCAAATTGGTTTAGTAAAATGGAAAGATATAGAACACTGTGATGACTTCTCAATAAATAACTTTTTCCACGAACATTACTTAATGGTATATGTAAAAAATCCTGAGTATTACAGTTCAAGAATAAAAGACAAAAAACAACTCTCTCAATATTTTCGTGCCAGCAAAAACAATCAAAATGCTCTTTTATGGGTAGAAACAAAACGTTTGGATCTTGATGTTATAGAAATCAAGAAGATATTTTTTCAAATGATAGAAGCAAACAAAAAAAATTAATAATGATTTATTATTATCAAATTAAAAATAAGCCTTTAACACAAAAAATGTTATTAGGCAAAACCTGTCCGGTTTGTAATAAAAAAGACACTTTACAACTTACCTTAAACACGAAATATGTATCGATCATTGTTCCTGTTTTTGGAATGGGCCGTACTACGAGCGTACATTGTACAGAGTGCCAGCATATTGTAAAATCAGAAACAGGACCAGTTTATGCAAAAAAAAGCTACACAAAAAAGATTAATAATGAAATAAATAATATAGACACCACTTATAAATCTTCAATTTGGCAGTTATTGTATCCATGGACTGGTATTTTGTTATTTGCAGGACTTATCATTACAGGACTTGCTATGACACGCATAAAAGAATATAGAAATTCTAAAATACAAGAAATTCTAGACAAACCACAATCTGGAGATATCTACAAAAGTGACTGGTATGAGAATGGCATGAGATTCTCGAAGGGAACTTTGGTAAAAGTTTTACGCATAAAAGGCGACACCATTACTATTGTGCGTTCCTTACACATAATAGAAGGAGCAGCAGTATTCAGTAAAGAAAATTGGGAAAAAATACCAACCGATAGAGCATCTTTTTCATCTAAAGAGCATAAAATAAAATTATCACGATTTTTAAAAGATCTGGAATTTGAAGAATTCAGTACCTATACAACACATTTTTTAGGCAGAGTAATGGGTAGCGGCGATTCTAATTATGAGTTTGATGTAGTAGAACGAAAATAATTTGAATCAATCTTTTTAATGAAATTGAAATAGATAAATATAAAATACACCAAGCATTCTCGATTTTACACAAATTATTAATAGATTTTGAAATATAATATATACATTACTATTAATTCTCTTTAGTCGAGAACTGCAAGTTTGTTACCCATTATATTTAATTACATGACATTATGGATATTACCAATTCTTTTACTGATTCTGGATTTAGAGATTATGTCCTGAAAAATTTTTCGAAGGACAAAACAAGTATTCAAATAAGCGATGTAAAAAATATCACATCACTTAATTTAAAAAGTCAAAAGTTAGAAAATTTAAATGGTATTGAATATTTTACCTCATTAAACAGCTTAGACTGCTCTTATAACCAGATCCGTTCTATTGACATTAGCCAAAACTTATTACTAAAAGAATTAATTTGTAATGAAAATGAAATTCTATCACTTGATCTATCTGCAAATACACATTTAGAACATCTTAATTGCGCTTTCAATAGATTAAAAAAATTAAACACAAGCCATAATTTACTATTAGTAAAACTTATTTGTCATTGGAACCTATTAACTAATCTGGATCTTGAGAACAATTCTCTTTTAGAAGAACTTGACTTTGCTTACAACCATATTTTTGGAATTGAATTGGGAGTAAAACCTAAATTGAAAAATTTAAAATGCAGTCAAAATGGATTAATAAGTCTCGATGTAAGTGATTGTCCAGAATTAAAAGTTTTACATTGTGCCAATAATTCTCTTTTATCAATAGAGCTGGCAAAAAATGTAATTCTGGAAGATTTACGTTGTTTTTATAACCATATCACGACACTTGATATCAGCCAGAATAAATTACTTGAAACTCTATATTGTTCAAACAACAAAATTTCTGTATTAGATACCAGTCACAATACAAAATTGCAAACACTGGATTATTCCAATAATCTCATCTGGGAAAAAGACTTTCTAATAGATGAAATAGGCATTTTTAAATATAATGTATCAACTTCGACTTACAACGCGAATCTTATTTTTGAGGATAAAGAACTCTATGTTTCTACAGGAGCCAGGACTTATAAAGAAATAGAAAAACTAAAAACGATAATAAAAACTTTTGGGAAAAACTTTTCTAAACTCAATCACGACGCTATTAACTTTATTAAACAACAACATCCTAATGAAGATGTTGAAAGCCTAAAACCATCTGATATTATTTTTGAAGACGAAAATACTTTTCGAATAGGTTTCGATGCTGGCGAATCACCCGCAGGACAATTGTTTTTGTATATCTCATTTGATAAAAACCTGAAAATGAATGATGAGATAATTTATGAAACGTATTAAAACAAAATAAAATCGTATGAAAAGTTGTATTTTTACTTCTTTTAAACGCTAAATCGTATTTTACCAAAACAAGTCTGTTTTTTACTGAAAATCGATTTGTAAAAGTTTTTTTAAATACCTTTGAATTATGAGCACAGCAACAAAACCAAATCATATAGGGCGAAAAATAAGCCGTATTCGTGAACTTCGCGACATGAAGCAAGAAGCTTTGGCACAAGCTTTAGGAACAAACCAGCAAGCTATTTCTGCAATAGAAAATAGTGAAACTATAGACGAGGCAAAACTTATTGAAATAGCAAAAGCACTTGGTGTAACTCCAGAAGCTATAAAAAGTTTTTCGGAAGAAAATGTGTTTAATTATTTTAACACATTCACAGATAGCCACGGAAATTTTGGAAATTTTGCCAGTGGAGCAATTTGCAATTTCAATCCTCTTGACAAAGTAGTTGAACTTTATGAGCGTTTGGTTCAGGTTGAAAAAGATAAAGTTGAGTATTTAGAAAAATTAATGAAGGGGAAATAAGTCCTTTCTATTTATCATATAAAAAAGCCATTTCTAAAAACAGAATTGGCTTTTTGTTTTCTAACTAAGGAATTACTTTGTGTTCGGGTAATCCCTACGGGATATTTTTTTGGTGGGTTTTTCAATCTACCAATATGTAACTCCTAACGGAGTATTTCCGGGAAATTAATTAGGAGTAAACAAATATTGATAGAATTTTAGATTAGATATCTGTTTCAAATATTTAAACTTAAAAAAACTCCGCTAGAGTTACATATTGGTAAAATAAAATTAGATACCTGTTTCAATATTTAAACTTAAAAATTACTCCGTTAGGAGTTACATATTGGTAGAATAAAATTACAGCCCCAAACATTTGTCTCGTAGGGACTTTATAGATTTTGATTTTAAAACTCGATAACACAGATTGTAAATCTGTTTCCATAAAGTATATCCTGAAATAATTCAGCTTATTAAATAATTACTTGTTTTTGTGCCTGTCAATAAGAAAAAAAACTATTGCCCAAAACAAACTGAATAAAAGAATAAGTATTCTAATCGCAGCAAGTTTTACATCTGTATAACCTCTAAAATGCCTAATTTCGAAGGCATTGGTACTAATAAACTGTACCATGCAATAGATAAAAAAAAGAGCAAAAATTAAAGACAATACTTTATATATAAATCGGCTCATTTCTTACGATACAGATATTACTTCAACAAAAATCCTAATCGAATCGAACCATAAAAATATCCAGTATTTGTATCGTTAACATCGCCTTTAAGTTCTCTTCCGCGGTAAATAAAAGAATATGAAATATTGAAATTGTTACGACGGTATTTTAAACCAGCTTCTCCATTAAAACGAAGCGGTACCAAATCGAAAGTAATTGGGCTTGAATCGTTAAACATACTGCCTTCGATCGTGGCATCATAAAACTGATAATTAACACTTGGCATTGCATAAAAATAAAATTCTCTAATATTTGGCTGAGCATTTGCACTTACCGAAGCATCATGAAGGTTAGAATCGTAAATTGGAATTAATTTTTTAAACCCAAATCTCGCCATAAATCCTGTTGAAACTCCTGTAAAAATAGTTCCCAAATTAGCTTCTGATTGAAAATGAAGATCAACAAAATCATTGTGTGCAGAAGGAAACATTTTTTTAGAATACATAACATGCGCCTGAAGTCCTAAAGCATTATGAATTTGGTTTTCCCAGCCATATACTTTTTTGTAACCAATCATGTTATGAAAACCTTTCTGTAAATTTTCTCCAAGAGAATTTGGCCCTATAAATCCAATTTGAAAATCTGTTTTTAAAACTGATTCGCTTTCATAAAAAAAACTTCTTCCGGCTTCGGCAAAAAGATATCCTGCAAAAGGGCGGTCGTTTATAGTAACTGCTTCTTTGTTTATAAATCTTGGATTATAAAGATATTGCCCAATTCTAAATTCGGTGATTTTTTTATTGATTTTCTGATTATCATTTTTAGATAAAAATCGATAAAAAAGTTCCAAACCATTGGTATAATACATATCGTATTTAGACGATGTATATAAATCATTGTCGGTTATAAAACCTATTTCTGTAGTTTTTCCTTGTCCAAAAGTTAACGCTGTGGTCAAAATCAGAAAAGCAAAAAATGCTTTTTTACTTTTTCCCATCTCCTTTATAATTGATTTTTCCAACATAACGCATCTCGCGAACAATTCTTTCTTTTCTTCTGTTAATATAACTTGATGATCCTGTGGCTTTAAATTTTCTTGGATTTGGCAAAATTGCTGCAATTCCAGCAGCCTGCATTGGCGTTAAACTCGAAGCATCTCTGCGGTACCAATGTTCAGTTGCTGCATAAGCACCATAAACACCGTCGCCCATTTCGATACTGTTTAAATACACTTCCATGATTCGTTCTTTACCCCAGATAATTTCAATTAAAACGGTAAAATAAGCTTCAAGACCTTTACGTAGGTAACTTTTTCCCTGCCATAAAAAAACGTTTTTGGCTGTTTGCTGCGAAATGGTGCTTCCGCCTCGAATTCGGCGTCCGCGTTCGTTGCTTTTATACGCTTTTTGAAGCGCTTTAAAATCGAAACCATTGTGAGTTAAAAAAGTGGCATCTTCACTGGCAATAACTGCTTTTTGCAAATTCATTGAAATTTTTTCAATTGGTTCCCAGTCATGGTCAAAATAAACCTCTTTTCCATCCATTTTATTTTCGATAGCACGAATAATCATCAAAGGTGTAAAAGGTACTGGTACATATTTAAAAAACACAACCGATGCGATTGAAACTCCAAAGAACCACAAAGCAGCTTTAATAAAAAACCATTTTACTTTTTCTCCAAAAGAGCGATTTGATTTTTTTGAAGATGCTGTTTTAGGTTTTGGTTTATTTGTAGTCGTTTTTGGTACTGGTTTCTTGGTTGCTGCCATTATATTAAATCTGCTAATTCTGTTCCTATTAAACTTCCTATCGCCACTCCCATTCCACCTAAACGCACTCCGCAGAACACATTTTCAGAAAGCTGGGTTACGACAGGATTCTTACTATTTCCTATTCCCATGATACCGCTCCATCGGTGCGCAATCTGAAAATCCTGATTTGGTAAAATTACATTTTTCAGTAAATCTTCCAATCTATTTTGAATAATTTTCGTCTCTCCAAATTCAGTTGTTGTTTCACCTTCAAAATCAAGGTTTCGACCGCCTCCTAACAAAATACGATCGTTAATATTTCTAAAATAATAATAACCGCGGTCTAAATGAAACGTACCTTTAATATCTAAATCACGAATAGGCTCTGTAATAAGCACTTGCGCTCTTGCAGGTTTTACAGCTCCTTTTGTTATTTCGCCTGCAAAACCATTGGTTGCAAAAAGCAGTTTATGAGTTTTAAAGCTAAAATCGTTCACCACAACTTCAACATGATTTCCGGCATCAGCATACGATTTTACTGTTTGCTGATTTAAAATTAAAATATCTGCATAAACTGCCTGTTTCAACAATTCCTGCATCATATTTCCAGTATCAATTTGTCCTTCAAACGGATTAAAAATTAAATACTCGTGAATATTTTCAAATCCAAATCGATCTACTTCTTTTGAAAAAACATCGGCTTTAAAAAGCGGTTTCAAAACTTCATTGATAAACGGAATTTTAGAAATGCATTCGTTAAACCCAAATTCATCTTCTTTTAGAAACAATTCATATCCGCCGTGAGGTTTAAAATCGATTGCCTGATCTCCTAATTTTTTTCGAAGTAATTGTAAACCTTTCCAGCGTTTTTCGATAAGTGCCACAACATCATCTTCTGAATGTGTTTTTAGGTCTTCCATAATTTCAGACAAACTCCCAAAACAGGCAAAACCAGCATTCTTGGTACTCGCGCCTTGTGGCAGCATTCCTCTTTCGAGAATCAGAATTTTGGCAGCAGGAAATCTTTCGCGCAAGCGTAATGCTGTATGCAGACCCACGATTCCGCTCCCTGCAATTGTATAATCAACATTCGTGAACCAGTTTTTTAGTTCCCAGTAGCTTAGTTCCATTTTTTAGAGTTTTTATAAAAATAATGATTTTTTTAAACCATATAAAAAATGTAAGTTCATTTAAATACTTTGTCTGGCTGAGCGAAGTTGAAGCCTCATACTTTGCACCCTTAGACTTCGCTCAGGCTGACAATTGTACAATATCATTCAAAAACTTTAACAATAATTGGGATTTGGGATTTAACTAATTGGGATTTAAATGTTGTATTTTTAGCACACAAAAAAATAGAATAATTTGATTATGAAAAAAGTATTATTAACAACCTTAATAATGATGAGTTTAAACGCTATCGGGCAGAATGTTATGTCTCCGGAATTGTTATGGAAATTAGGAAGAGTTACACCTCTTGGAATTTCTAAAGATGCAAAAAATGTAGTTTTTAAGGTTTCTACACCTTCTGTAGAAGAAAACAAATCGCATTCTAAATTTTACACTGTTCCTGTAAACGGCGGAAATGCAACCGAAATTAAAGATACAAAAGACATTCTTGCTGATAAAAACATTTCTCCAGACGGAAAATATGTTGTGTACAACGAAGAAGTAAAAATTGATAAAGTTTTAGGTAAAGATTTTTATCCAAAATTAGACAAATCTGATGCTCAAATTTATGATGGATTAGATTACCGTCATTGGGATACCTGGAACGAAGGAAAATTTAATCACGTTTTTTATAAAGAAAACAAAGACGGCGCAAAAGGAATTGACATCTTGAAAGGTGAAAATTTTGATTCTCCGCAAAAACCTTTTGGCGGCGACGAAGATTATATCTGGTCACCAGACAGCAAAAGCATTTTTTATGTGTGCAAGAAAAAAGCAGGAACTGCTTATGCGATTTCTACAAACACAGATATTTATGAGTATAATTTAGAAACTCAAAAAACAACCAATAAAACCGATGATAATTTAGGTTACGATACAGCACCTCAGTTTTCTCCAACAGGAAATTTATCTTGGTTACAAATGAAACGCGATGGTTATGAGTCTGACAAAAACGATATTATTGTTGAGTTTAAAGGAATCAAAACAAATTTAACGGCAAACTGGGACGGAACTGTAGATAATTTTATCTGGAGTAAAGATGGAAAAACGGTATTTTTTGTTGCACCAATTGACGGAACAAAACAACTTTTCTCTGTTAACTTTCCGGGGTTGACTAAAATCGCGATTCAAGTTCGTCAGTTAACAAACGGTGATTTTGACGTAAATGATTTAGTAGGTTTTTCTGGAGACGATATTATCGTTACCAGAACAGACATGAATCATGCCGGAGAGATTTTTTCTTATAATTTGAAGAAAAATACCTGGAAACAATTATCAAACGTAAATACTGATACTTATAAAACTTTAGCATTAAGCAAAACCGAAAAACGTTACGTTACAACAACTGACGGTAAAAAAATGCTGGTTTGGGTAATCCTTCCACCAAATTTTGATGCTTCTAAAAAATATCCAACTTTATTGTTCTGCCAAGGCGGACCTCAAAGCGCGTTGACACAATCGTATTCTTTCCGTTGGAATTTCTCTTTAATGGCAGCAAAAGGATATGTTGTTGTTGCTCCAAACCGCCGCGGAATGCCGGGTCATGGTGTTGAATGGAACGAACAGATTAGTAAAGACTGGGGCGGACAGGTTATGGACGATTATCTTTCTGCAATCGACGACGTTGCCAAAGAAAGTTATGTTGACAAAAGCCGTTTAGGATGTGTTGGTGCCAGCTACGGAGGATATTCTGTATTTTATTTAGCAGGAATTCACAACAATCGTTTTAAAACTTTTATCGCTCATGATGGTGTTTTCAATACGGTTTCAATGTTAGGAACAACTGAAGAAGTTTTCTTTAACAACTGGGATTTTGGCGGACCTTATTGGGAAAAAGACAATGCTGTGGCTCAAAAAGCTTACACAACTTTTAACCCGGCAACTTTGGTTCAAAACTGGAACAGACCAATTTTGATTTTCCAGGGAGGGAAAGATTTCCGTGTACCAATCGGGCAGGGACAAGAAGCTTTTCAGGCTGCGCAGTTAAGAGGCATCAAAAGCCGTTTTGTATATTTTCCAGATGAAAACCACTGGGTTCTGCATCCGCAAAATGCTCAGGTTTGGCAGGGAGAATTCTTTAAATGGCTGAACGAGACATTGTAAAATCAAGAATTAAAATAAACTTAACCGCAGCATTATTTATATAATCTGCGGTTATTTTATTTTTAGAACATTGGAATTATATAAACATTTGATTTATATTTCCTTTTGTTAAATTGAAATTTTAGATAAATTGCATGGAATTCAAATATTAAAAAACTTCCCCAACCCCAATAAATATTATGGAGAGCAAAAAAAGTTACACAGCACTCAAAGTTTTATTCAGCTATGTTGCATTACTTGCTTTGGTAGTAACTGTGGGATGGTTTTTATACTCTGAAAATGTAGTTTACAATAAACTGGAAGATAAAATTGCTCAGGAAAAAACCAAAATTCTGCGTGTAAGTAAATTATTTTCGAATGTTTACAAAACAGAAAGTTTAGCCAGACAAACCATTCAGACTAATTCTGAAAAAGATTTTAAAAGCTACCTCATCGAAACCGATTCTTTAAAGGCCAGAATTGACACTCTAAAACAAATCGTTACCACACAATATCAAAAAACACTTTTGGATAGTGTAACGTTTTTATTGTCTGAAAAAACAGAAAACATCAGGCAGTTAAAAACCATAAAAAACAAAGCCGAAGATGAAGTCTCTGTCAATAATGCTATTGATGAGATTACAAAAATGGAATTTAATCTTCGAAAACTGGAGCTTCAGGATTTTACCAAAAATCCAAATGAGTTAGGAAGTTATCAGCGAAATGTACTGCAGAAATATGTGGATTATTTAAATCAAAATATTCCCGACGACAGCACTAACACATTGAGTAAAAAAGCATCGGATTCTATTTTGGCCAATTCTAAAAAACTGCTTAGCAACGTAAAAATGAAAGCAGAAAAGAAAAAGGAAACGCTGAATTTTGAAGAAAATAAATTGTTGAAAAATGAAATTGCAATTTCAGACCAGCTTCGAAAAGTACTTCGTATTATAGAACGAGAAATTATTATCAACTCAATAAAAAACAATTCCTTAAAAGAAAAATCACTTAAAAAAGTCAACGAAATTGTGACGGCTTCGGCAATTGCTGGTTTAATTTTGACTCTGTTCTTTTCTGTTTTAATTGTAAGTGATTATTCAAAATCGCAGGTGTATAAAAAACAGCTTGAGATTGCGAATTTCAAAACCAAGAATTTATTAAAAAGCCGTGAACAATTAATCTCGACGGTAAGTCATGATTTGAAAACGCCTTTGAGTACTATTGTGGGCTATTCTGAACTTTTGGGTAATTCTGATATTAATACGAAACAGTCGTATTTTATTAAAAACATCAAAAATTCATCTGAATATATTACGCAGCTGGTTCAGGATTTATTAGACTTTTCGAGAATTGAAGCCGGAAAAATCACTATTGAGAAAGTTCCGTTTTTTCTCCCTGAAATTATTGAAGATACAGCCCGAAATATCCAGACAGTTTACAAACAAAAAAACATTGATTTGATTATTAATGTAGATGAAAAACTGAGCACGAGAGTTGTAGGCGATCCGTTTCGACTGAAACAGATTTTGAGCAATATTATTGGGAATGCTTATAAATTTACCGAAGAAGGTCATATCAAAATCAGTTCGTATGTTAGTGAAAACGAAAACTTTTTTGTTATTACAATTGAAGATACTGGAATTGGAATTGAGAAAGGCAATCTAAAACTAGTTTTTGAAGAGTTTGCCCAGGCGAATGAAAATATCGAAAAGAAATATGGCGGAACTGGTCTAGGCCTTTCTATCTGCCAAAAGATAATTTCATTTATGGGCGGAAGAATTAGTCTGGAAAGTACTTTTGGAAAAGGAAGCACATTTGAAATTAAAGTTCCTTTGGTATTCGATCACAGCGAAATTACAGTTGAAGAAATCAAGCGAAACATTAATCGAAATACGAAAAAACAAACTTTCATTGTTATTGATGATGATATTAATCTTCTCAATTTAACAAGCGGTGTTTTAAGACAGGAAAACCACGAAGTATTCTCTTTTACCAGCGCAGGAAAAGCTCTGGAAGCAATTCAGAATACTAAATTCGATTTTGTGATTACCGATATTCAAATGCCGGAAATTGATGGTTTTATGTTTTTGGAAAAACTTCGCAATTCGTCAAACGGTATATATAAAAATCAGCCGGTAATTGCTTTAACCGGAAGAACTGATCTTGATTCTGCTATTTACACCAGAGCTGGTTTTACAACGGTAATTAAAAAACCTTATTCTCCAAGAATATTATTAGAAACCATTCAGAATATTTTAGATAATGAAACGCTTCCTGAAGTTGAAATAAATGATCCCGCAGAGGTTACTTCACCTCAATTGTATTCGTTAGAAACTCTAAAAGATTTTTTGGGGAATGATAATGATGCTTTGAATGACGTTTTAAAAGCTTTTATAATAAGCAGTAATGAAAATTTAGATTTACTTGAAAAAGCGGTTAATGAAGAAAATATTCCCGAAATAAATTCTATAGCACACCGAATTGCACCAATGTTCAAGCAGATAGAAGCCCGCGATATTGGGACAATATTAAAAACATTAGAGCAGAATAATCTGGAAATTTCAGATTTGAGGGATATTTATGCTGCTTTAAAAGCAAAAACAACTAAACTATTTACTGCTTTAGAACAGGAAATAGTTTAATCGATATTGTATTGCTTTAATTTATTGTAAAGTGTTTTTCTGGTAATTTTTAAAAGTTTTGCAGCTTCAGATTTATTGTTTTGAGTTCTATTAAGCGCCTGAATAATGGCTTCTTTTTCATTGTCTGACAATGAAAAACTAGTACTGCTAAAACCTGGCTTTTGTTTCTCTGCCTGAAAAAATTCGATTGGCAGAACATCACTTTCAATAAAATCGCCCTGAGTTAAAAGCGTAGATCGTTTAACACAGTTTTGAAGTTCACGTAAATTTCCCGGCCAGCTGTAGTTTTGAAAAATAGAAACTACTTCCGGTGAAAAACCTATAACATCTTTATTTAACTGCTGATTGGCTTTTTCAAGGAAATAATCTGCAAAAACCATTAAATCTTCGTCACGATCTTTTAATGATGGAGACTGAATAGAGAATTCGTTGATTCTATGGTATAAATCTTCTCTAAAATCGCCGTTTTTTACTGCTTCGCGCAAATCTTCGTTTGTCGCAGTAATAATGCGTATATCGACGTTTATTTCTTTATTGCTTCCAACAGGTTTTATTTTTCTTTCCTGAAGCGCACGCAATAACTGAATTTGGTTTTCATAAGAAAGGTTTCCTATTTCATCAAGAAAAAGAGTTCCTCCGTTTGCAGCTTCAAAATATCCCATTTTATCGCTGATAGCGCCCGTGAAAGAACCTTTTAAATGTCCAAAAAATTCACTCGCCGCCAATTCTTTTGGAATCGCACCGCAGTCTACCGCAATAAAATTATTGTTTTTTCTCTGGCTTTGCTGATGAATGCTTTTAGCTATAATTTCTTTTCCGGTACCGCTTTCACCGATAATTAAAACTGACATATCAGTTGGGCTTACCAGCTGAATATGATCCAAAAGTTTTTTTGAAGCAACTGAGATTCCTTTTACAAATTCATTTTCAGTTGAAGCGGTCTTTTTTACAGCTTTTTTTTGTTTTACAGGAGTTTCAATTTCTTCTTCCTCTTCCTTTGAAGTCTGGAGAGCATTTGTAATTACCAGTAAAACTTCATCGGGATTAAATGGTTTTGAAATATAATCAGCTGCACCGTTTTTTATTGCTTTTACAGCTGTATTTACATCTGAATATCCAGTCATCAATATAACCGGAACTTCAGGGTATTCATTTTTGAATTCAGACATAAGTCCAATACCGTCAGAATCAGGCAGACGCAAGTCTGTCAAAATCAAATCAAATGATTCATTTTTGATTATTGCTCTGGCTTCTGAAGCGGAAAAAGCGACAGATACCTCATATTTGTTTTTTGTTAGAAATTTCTCTAATAGTTTACAAAATGAAATATCATCTTCTATTACTAATATCTTTGGCATTTGCTTTTAGGGACTTTTTTGCTAAAATAATACTATTAAAGTTATAATTTCTTAAAATTATGCGAAAAAAAAAGAGATTGCACGATGCAATCTCTTTTTCACCAAAAACATAAATCTAATTTCACCTAATTTATATCTTCAACCAGTTGCCATTGACATCTGAATACACAGTAGCCTTTTGGTCACCAACTGATATTTCTAATTTGTATTCTTTTTTATCATTAACATACGCTTTTACCAATTTTGCATTTGGATAAGCAGTTTGCAGAGCAGTTTTTACAGCCGCCGGTACAGCATCTGTAGTAACTTCAGTATATTCTGTTTGAACAGAAATCGATGTATTTACTTCATTTGGAGTTATTTCTGCTAATGCAGGAATTGACAAACTTCCTAAAATAATAGCTGCTGAGATGGCTAACTTTTTCATATTGCTCTGTGTTTAATTATTTTTTAATGATATTTCCTGAAGCATCTGTAAATACAGTATACTTTTTGTCACCGCTTGAAATTTCAAGTTTGTACTCATTCTTGTCGTTTTTGTACGCTTTTTCAAGTTTTGTACCTGGAAATGATTTTTCAATTGTTGACTTTACAGCTGCTGGTACAGCATCTGCAGTAACTTCAGTATATCCGTCCTGGATATTGACTGATGCAATTATTGAATTCACTTGTGATGGAACAGCTGCCTGTACAGACAAACCTCCCAAAATAATTGCTGCTGATAAGATTAATTTTTTCATAATGCTTAATTTTTATAATTATTTTTTAAGGATGTTCCCTGTTGCATCAGTGTAAACAATCGATTTTTCTCCTCTTACTGTGATTTCAATCTTGTATTCTTTATTTGAATTCACAAATGCTTTTTCAAGTTTTACACCCGGATAAGCATCATCCAGAGATTTTTTAATCGCTGCCGGAACGGCGTCGACTTCTTTATAATCATCCTGATAGTTTACTGAATTTACTGTCGTGGTGGTTAAAACAGTATTTTCTGCCTGCATTGACAGCCCTCCTAAAAGGATTGCTGCCGATAATATTAGCTTTTTCATAATAATAGTTTTTTAGGGTTAGTTTTTTATTTTTTTACCCAAGTTCCATCTGCATTAGCATAAAGAGAACCTACTTTGTCTCCAACTGTTACTTCTAATTTATATTGAGAAGCACTGTTTTTGTATGCTTTATTAAGAACTGCATCTGGATATGCTTTTTTAAGTGCATCTGTTACCGCTGCCGGTACTTCTGTTACTGCTACTTCTGTATAATCATCTTGAAATGATACTTCTTTTACGATTGTATTTGAAATTGGAGAAGTTGAAGCAAATGATGTTAAACCTCCCAAAACGATTGCGGCTGATAAAAATAAATTTTTCATGATAGTGATATTTTAATATTGTTAATTTAATTTTAGTATTCTTAATCTGGATTTCCATAAGAACCTAAGTTAGATTGTTTGAATAGTTTTTTACTCTTAGAGTTTTTTGGATTATTTTTTAATCCAGGTTCCGTCAGCATTAGCGAATAGATTACCTACTTTGTCTCCTACTGTTACGTCTAATTTATACTCTGATTTCTCGTTTTTGTATGCTTTAGTAATTACAGCATCTGGATATGCTTTTTTCAAAGCCTCAACAATTGGTGCTGGTAATTCTTCTAATTTAATTTCAGTATAATCATCTGCAACTGAAATAACTTTTATAATAGAGTTTGTAATTGGAGTTGTAGAAGCAAAAGATGTCAAACCTCCTAAAACGATCGCGGCTGATAAAAATAAATTTTTCATAATGTGTATATTTTAATAGTTAATAGTTTGTTTTACACTTTAGATAAAGAAACTATTGTGCCGAAAACCAAACATTACTACTAAAACCTACATAAAGCCTTGTTATTAAAGGGATTTGGAGCTTTATGCCAAAAAATGAAAAATATAGAAAAGTGTGTAAACTGGTAAAACAGTGTGTAAAAAGTATACACAATTAGTGTTTACTTCAATTAAAAAACAATAAAACTTATCAAAATTAAAACAAGCTTATTGACAAAAAAATTTATTTTAGAACAAAAAAGGCCGTCAATATTGACGGCCTTTAAATTATTCTGGACTATTCATTTTAAAAGTATCCATAAATGCAGTTGTATAATCTCCTGCAATATATTTTGGATCATCCATTAATTGTCTGTGGAAAGGTATTGTAGTTTTCACACCTTCAATTACAAACTCATCAAGAGCTCTTCGCATTTTGCTGATAGCTTCTTCACGAGACTGCGCAGTTGTAATTAACTTAGCAATCATAGAATCGTAATTTGGCGGAATACTATAACCTGAGTAAACGTGAGTATCTAAACGAACTCCATGACCTCCCGGCATATGAAGCGTAGTAATTTTTCCTGGTGAAGGACGGAAATCATTATAAGGATCTTCGGCATTAATACGACATTCAATAGCGTGTAATTCTGGAAGGTAGTTTTTTCCAGAAATTGGAATTCCGGCAGCAACCATAATCTGCTCACGAATTAAATCGTAATCAATTACTTGTTCAGTAATAGGGTGCTCAACCTGAATACGTGTATTCATTTCCATGAAATAGAAGTTTCTATGTTTGTCAACAAGAAACTCTACAGTTCCAGCTCCTTCGTATTTAATGAATTCAGCAGCTTTTACAGCAGCTTCTCCCATTCTTGTACGTAAGTCATCTGTCATGAAAGGTGAAGGTGTTTCTTCAGTAAGTTTTTGGTGACGACGTTGTACTGAGCAGTCTCTTTCAGAAAGGTGACATGCTTTTCCATAAGAATCTCCAACGACCTGAATTTCGATATGACGCGGTTCTTCAATAAGTTTCTCCATGTACATTCCGTCATTTCCAAATGCTGCAGCAGCTTCCTGACGTGCGCTTTCCCAAGCTTTTAAAAGCTCATCTTCTTTCCAGATAGCACGCATTCCTTTTCCACCACCACCGGCAGTAGCTTTCATCATTACTGGGTAACCAATCTCCGCTGCTGTTTTTTGTGCATGTTCGTAAGATTCTAATAATCCGTCTGAACCTGGCACACATGGAACTCCTGCTGCTTTCATTGTAGCTTTTGCAGAAGCTTTATCTCCCATTCTGTCGATCATTTCAGGAGCCGCACCAATAAATTTGATTCCGTGCTCTTGACAAATTTTTGAGAATTTAGCATTCTCAGAAAGGAAACCGTATCCTGGGTGTATTGCATCTGCATTTGTAATTTCTGCAGCAGCAATAATGTTTGACATTTTTAAATACGATAAGTTACTTGGAGGAGGACCAATACAAACCGCTTCATCTGCAAATTTAACGTGCAGACTTTCTGCATCTGCTGTAGAATAAACTGCAACAGTTTTGATTCCCATTTCCTTGCACGTACGAATTACACGAAGTGCAATTTCTCCTCTATTCGCAATTAATATTTTTTTAAACATCTTATTTTAATTAGATAATTAGACAATTTGATAATTAGATAATTTTAGATGCCTGATGTATTAATTCTGTCAGATCGATCTAAAATCTAAAATCTAAAATCTAAATTTATTTATGATGGATCTACTAAGAATAAAGGTTGATCAAATTCAACTGGAGACATATCGTCAACAAGAATTTTCACAATTTTACCTGAAACTTCTGATTCAATTTCGTTGAATAATTTCATTGCTTCAATTACGCAAAGAACCTCTCCTTTAGCAACAGTGCTTCCAACTTCAGTGAAAACTGGTTTGTCTGGAGATGGTTTTCTATAGAATGTTCCAATGATTGGAGATTTTATAGTAACATATTTAGAATTATCAGCAGCAGGAGCTTGAGTTTCAGCCGGTACGTTTACAACTACTGGAGAAGTAACTTGTGGTGTTGCTTGAGGCAATGCAGCCTGAGCAGGTAATTGCTGAACATAAGTAGCTTCAGTTACATTTGTTTCTAAAGTTGTTCTAATAGTGATTTTTACATCATCCATTTCTAACTTCACTTCTGCAACGCCCGAATTTGCTACAAATTTGATTAGGTTTTGAATTTCTTTTAAATCCATAATGATTCGATTTTAGTTTTAATTTATTTCTTATCGTAAGCCCATTTTAGGTAAATAGATCCCCAAGTGAATCCACCTCCAAATGCTGCTAAAATAATATTATCTCCTTTTTTGAATTGATTTTCAAAATCGCTTAATACCAAAGGTAATGTTCCTGAAGTTGTATTACCATATCTCTCGATATTAACTAGTACTTTAGACTCTTCTAACTCTAGTCTTCCTGCAGTTGCATCGATGATGCGTTTGTTTGCCTGGTGAGGCACTAACCAATCAACATCCTGATTCGTTAAATTGTTTCTTTGCAAGATTAGTTCGCTGGCATCAGCCATATTGGTTACAGCATATTTAAAAACTGTTTTACCATCCTGCATAATATTGTGTTGTCTGTTTTTCACAGTATCCTCTGAAGCTGGAATTAAAGATCCTCCGGCTGGTATTTTAAGAAAATCGCGTCCTACACCATCACTTCTTAAATATTCGTCTTGCAGACCAAGACCTTCGTAATTTGGCTCAAACAAAACTGCTCCTGCTCCATCACCAAAAATAATACAAGTTGCTCTGTCTGTGTAATCTACAATTGATGACATTTTATCGGCACCAATTAAAAGAACTTTTTTATATCTTCCAGATTGTACATAAGCCGCAGCAGTAGACATTCCGTATAAGAAACTTGAACAAGCTGCCTGCAAATCGTATGCAAATGCATTAACAGCTCCAATTTCTGTTGCAACATAAACTCCTGTTGAAGCTACCATCATATCTGGTGTTGCAGTTGCCATAATAACCATATCAATTTCAAGAGGATCGATATTAGCTTTTGCTATTAAATCCTGTGCTGCTTGTATGGCAAGGTAAGATGTACCTTTATCAGGATCTTTAAGAATTCTTCTTTCTTTAATTCCTGTACGAGTGGTAATCCATTCGTCATTGGTATCTACCATTGTTTCCAACACTTTGTTTGAAAGCACAAAGTCTGGAACGTAGCCTCCAACAGCGGTAATTGCGGCTGTGATTGTATTCATTATATTCTATTATTTCCTTTCAAATATTAGTATTTGAAAAATTTTTAAAAGACTCGAAAATTACAAAAAAAATTAAAACGAATTTGCCTGTATTTTCTTAAAAAACAAAAATTATAACCAACAAAAAAAACTCTCACTATGTGAGAGTTCTAGTATAATTTACAAAAACGTATTAAGCAACCGCTTCAGATTTATCGATAACAACTTGCCCTCTGTAGTACATTTTACCTTCATGCCAGTAAGCTCTGTGGTATAAATGTGCTTCACCTGTAATAGGACATGTAGCGATTTGAGCTACAGTAGCTTTATAGTGTGTTCTTCTCTTATCTCTTCTTGTTTTCGAGGTTTTTCTCTTAGGATGTGCCATTTTACTATATTATTTATCCGTTAATAGTTTCTTTAATTTTTCCCAACGCGGGTCAATATCTTCTTCTTGTTTACTCTCTTCCTTTTGTTCTTTTACGCTTAATTCATTTAGTTTGTTTAAAGCTTCGGTTTGTAATGTACCGTCTTTAACTCCCGGATGAATTCTTTTTTGGGGCACTGAAAGTGCAATCATTTCATAAATGTATTGTGACACATCTAATTCATGTTCTCCATGCGGCAAAATCAACAATTCTTCATTATCATCGTTAAATTCATCTCCAAAGCGCACAATTAATTTCATTTTCCCTTTTAAAGGAAGATCAAAATCTTCGCTTGTTAGATCACAAGGTACATTTACAGTTCCTTTGTGTTTGAATTCTAACTCTAACATGTTGCTTTTCTTATCGAAAATCAAATCGACTTTAATATCTGCACTTTGAAACTCATCGTATTCAAAGTCCTTAAAGAACGTGTTATCTATTTGATATTCAAAATGGTGTTTTCCCAGCTTTAATCCTACGAAAGGAATTAAAAATTCTTTTGATTTGCTCATTTCAACATCAATTTGTACAATCCAAATACAAAACTACATATCTGAATTGGGGTGCAAAGATATAAAATTATTATAAATCTAATAATCTTATTGACCTTTTTTTGTTTATAACTGTTTTTCTTTTATTTTTAGAGGTTTTTCGCTAATCTCCTCATACTGATTACGCGAGCGAAAAATATCCAATGCCAGATAAACGGCTTCTTTAAACGAGTTGAAATCTGCCATGTCTTTTCCGGCAATATCATAACCTGTACCATGATCCGGCGAAGTTCTTACTCTATTTAATCCCGCTGTATAGTTAACTCCTTTACCAAACGACAATGTTTTAAAAGGTATTAATCCCTGATCGTGATAAGTTGCCACAACTGCATCATATTTCTCATATTGTCCACTTCCAAAAAATCCATCTGCAGAAAAAGGTCCAAAAACCAAAGTACCGCTGTCAAATATTTTTTTCAAAACAGGTTTTAAAACTAAATCGTCTTCTTTTCCAATTACACCGCCGTCTCCACAATGCGGATTTAATCCTAAAACTGCAATTTTTGGCTTTACGATACTAAAATCCTGAATCAAAGATTTTTTAATAGTTTCGATTTTTCTAACTATTAATTCTTCTGTTAAATGAGAAGAAACCTGATTTAACGGTACATGATCCGTTAACAATCCAACTCTTAGGTTATCCTGAACCATCATCATCAGCGCATTTCCTTCTAACTCCTGATCTAAATAATCTGTATGTCCGGGAAATTTAAAATCTTCTGACTGGATGTTATATTTATTAATTGGTGCCGTGACCAAAACATCAATCAGATCTTCTTTTAGAGCCTTGGTAGCCGCAACAAACGATTTTATTGCATATCCTCCAATTTTCTCATCATTAGTTCCAAAATTAATATCTACTCCTTCTTTCCAAAGGTTATAAACATTTACTTTTCCCGGAATAATTTGATCTAATTTATCTACACCATGAAATTGAACCGTAGATGTAAAACTTTTTTTAACAAAAGAAAGTATTTTAGCATTTGCGAAAATAACCGGTGTACACAATTCTAACATTCTTGAATCTTCGAATGTTTTTAGTATAACTTCGCTTCCAATACCGTTTAAATCTCCTACTGAAATTCCAACAATTATATTTTCTGCTTTTTTATTCATGAGCTCAGCTTATTTATTACTAATTTTGATGTGCAAATTTAGTAAAATAAAACCACAATGTTTACAGGAATTATTGAAACCCTTGGAAGGATTCACGAAATACAAAAAGATAAAAACAACTTACACGTTACAGTTGACTCATCAATTACAAACGAATTAAAAATTGACCAAAGTGTATCGCATAACGGAATATGCCTTACAGTTGTTGCTATAAAAGATTCTTTTTATACTGTTACCGCAATCGAAGAAACAATCTTAAAGACCAATATTGGCGACTGGAAAGTAAACGATATTGTAAATCTGGAAAGAGGAATGAAACTCGGCGACCGCCTCGACGGACATATTGTACAGGGACATGTAGACCAAACCGGCGTATGTACAAAGATAGAAGAAGCTAACGGCAGCTGGAATTATACTTTTGAATACGATAAAAACCTCAACAACATAACTATCGAAAAAGGATCTATTACTGTTAACGGGGTAAGCTTAACAGTTGTAAATTCTCAAACAAACGAATTCAGTGTTTCGATAATACCTTATACTTTTGAGAATACTAACTTTAAAGATTTTAAAGTTGGAACAAAAATAAATTTAGAATTTGATGTTGTTGGAAAATACATTTCGAGACTTTACTCGATAAACAAATAAGAAAGAAAATTTACTGCATAAAAAAAGCTTCAATTTAAATTGAAGCTTTTTTTATTTTATTTCGATATATAACTGCTGTACCCAATAATAATCCGGCAGCAATTAAATAAGGCAGATCTTCATTTATTGGACCTTCTAAAGGTCCCTCTGGATCACCTCCAGGCGAAGGTGGACCACCTTGGGCCATAATATTCGACACATTTAATACTAGAAAAAATACTAAAAAAATAATTCTTATTATCTTCATAAACTTAGGGCGCTGAAAATCAATACTATAACAATAATGGCAAATATTTTTCATTCAAATTCCTCATAAAAAAACGCTTTCATGGAAATTCTTTGGCAAAAATATATGATTTTTAGAAAAAAACAACTTTATAACTAAAAAGACCTTACAACCTTAACATACGTATTATAATGCAATTTGGATTTTTTATTATTCATCTTATTCAATATAACAACAAATAAAAATCTTTTTTTCCTTTGTAATACTCTATTAAACGGGGCTTTACTAGTGTTTATTATCTAAAATTCATACCTGTATAAAAATACACTTTGTTTTATAATTTAAAAAATATCAGAAAAAAAAAAATTTGAAAAAAAATTTCAAAATCTCAAATAAGTCAGAAAGAACTGTAAATAATTCCATTTAAAACAGACTTATTTTTCTTTTTAAATTCTCACATTGATCAAGTGTCCGCGAATTAATATATTTGCATAATTATAAGAGAACCTAAAAAGGTCTTTTCATTAAATCAGGACAAATAGTAAATGAAGAAAACAGTTGGAAGTTTGTATGCTGGTGTAGGCGGTATATGTTTGGGTTTTAAAAAAGCTGGGTTTGAACTAGAATGGGCAAATGAATTTGACAAAAATGCCTGCACAACCTACAAAAATAATTTCGAACATAATCTTATTGAAGGTGATGTAATGGCTCTGGACGTTACTTCGCTTAAAAAAATAGACATTTTAACTGCAGGATTTCCTTGTCAGCCATTTTCGGTTGCCGGCTATCGAAAAGGTTTTGAAGACAGCAGAGGAAATCATTTCTTTAAAATTTTGGATTTTGTAGATGAAATGCGTCCAAATGTTATTTTTCTTGAAAACGTAAAAAACCTAAAAGGGCACGATAAAGGAAACACTATCAAAGTTATTGAAAACGAAATCAGAAAACGCGGTTATACTTTTGACAGTGCAGTTTTGAATACCAAAGACTTTGGGAACATTCCTCATAACAGAGAGAGGATTTTCATTGTTGCTTTTGATAAAGATTATATTAAAGACGATAAATTTGAGTTTCATTTTCCTGAAAAAGAAGATTTAACCAAATCGATCAAGGATTTAATTACCAAAGAAAAAGTCGACGAGAAATTTTACTATCACGAAGACAAATACATGTATGATATGCTGAGAGAATCTATTACAAACAAGGATAGAATTTATCAGTTTAGACGACAATATGTTCGTGAAAACAAATCGAGCGTTTGCCCTACCCTTACTGCCAATATGGGAACCGGCGGCCACAATGTACCGCTTATTACAACCGATTTTGGTTTTAGAAAACTAACCCCAAGAGAATGTTTTAGATTTCAGGGTTTTCCTGATGATTTTAAACTTCCTGCTATTTCAAATTCACATTTGTATAAACAGGCTGGAAACTCTGTAAGCATGCCTGTGATCGAAAGACTGGCATCTGAAATTTACAAAGTACTTGAAAAAGTAGAATCGAAGAAAACGAAAAAATCTAAAGAAAAAGCTTAAACTGTCCGTCCTGAGTTTCTGATATTTTTTCTATAAAAGATTCGTATTCGTCTAATTTGGTAAAATCTATAAAATAGTCGTGCTCTGTTGATTTTGTAATTTTCACGCTGTCGTAACCAATTTTTCTGAGTTTGTCATAAGTCAGAACTTCGTTTTCGTTGAGCATTAAAACGTCGCGAAGCATCCAGTCGGCCATGGCTTTGTTTGGATTTGTCATTAAAGCTTTGCTTCCGTCCTGGCAGACTTTTGCCGAAAGAACTTTGCCATTGGGAATTTTAAGATTAAAAATAACATCTTTTTCTGGAAAAAAATCCGGAGCGTTATTTCTTATTTTTGAAGGTATCGAAATATAGACTTCTCCCGGATCTCTTTTTCTTCCGCCTGCGTTCCATTGATTCAACTGACTTTTTATGGGCACAATCGGCTCTTTTAATTTCTTTTTGGCTTCGGGAGAATACAAAGGCAGAATAACATAATCTACAAACGGAATCAGCTCTTCTTCTGTCAACAAACCAATAGCATTTTGAAGCTTTATTTTTGCAGCATCAGTTTGTTTGTTTAAACTTGGCTGTGCCAGATTTAAAAGTACATTTATCGGCTCTTCTAAAATCTCAACATTAATTTCAATACATTCCTGAGGAATTACGAAGCGTTTCATTAAAACGCTTTTAGAAAAATTAAAATTATATTCGTTTAAAGCGTCTTTAAACTTAAGCGAACTCTTTGTTTCTTCCAGAATTTCAATTGAATTTTTATCGATTAAATCATAAGAAGTTTCAAAAACCTTAATCAATAATTTATCACGGCCAATAATGTGATAGACTCTGTTTTGAGTATTATAAAGTCGGTCTGCAAATTCGATTCTTTCATTTCTAAAATCGGCTAGTTTATTTGCCAGATCCAAACCTTTCAACATTCTAAGCTCAGAACTTCTTGAATTAAATTCTGCAACCTTCTCAATTTTTGAACTTCCGGATAATACAAATGTTTTAATACCAACCCCGCAGCCGTTTATTATGGCATCGTATGCAACATCTGCACGCGCCAGATTATCGGCGCCAAAAGCTTTACAAAAAGCATTTTCAGCAACTCGGTATTGAATAAAAGGTTTGTCTGATGAACTAAACAAATTCGAAAATGCACCAATTGCCTTTAAAGCACTTGTGTAATTTTCGATATTTTGACTTGTTTGAGTTTGTAGAAACATTATTTATTTTGAAAGTTCAATTTCTTCTCTAATTTTTTCGATGCAAGATTCTAATTCTTTTTGAATTTCTTTGCTCCAAAACCGTAAAACTTTCCAATTTTTTGAAAGCAAATGTTCATTGACTTCAATATCACGTTTCATATTTCGTTCGATTTTCGGAATCCAATAGTCGCGATTCGATTTAATTCGAAGCTGCTGTGTTTCCCAATCTTTTCCGTGAAAAAATTCGCTGTCAATAAAAATAGCAATTTTATAATTGGCAAAAGTTAAATCTGGTTTACCGAATATTTTTTTATTGTTTTTGCGATAACGATAACCTAATTTCCACAAAGCTTTAGCCAAACGAACCTCATCTTTTGTAGCCGTGCTTTTTATCGCCTGCATATTTTTTCTCCGTTGTTCAGGAGTTAAATTATCCATCGTTTGTTAAGATTAAATTGTCTTTGAATGATAAATTTAATCTATTTTTCTATTAAACCCGAATATAAACGAGCCACATTATACAAATTACCAGATTGAATATAATAATTTTCAGCATCCATTTTGGTTTTTCCGTTCAGCAAAGCATTTTTAGGAATAACATATTGATTTTTAATTATGTGCCGAATTGTTTTTACAGAACAACAACCCGGAATATCATAAAACCAAACTGCTTTTTCAATTTCCTGCCATAAATTTTCTTTGCTTTCAGGAATATCTTTTAAAATAAATTTTATATCAGGTTTAATTCTAGCCAAAACAAAATAATCATAAACAGCCGTTTTCGAAAGATCATGATTCGGAATATACATACCTTCTGAATTCCAATCTTTGGTTTCCAAAAGCAAAAGATTAGAGAAAAAAGCGGCCGACTTTACACAAATAAATTTTCCGTTTGCTTTTAAATCGGTTTCATCCCAGACTCCTTTTCCGTGAATACTAAAATCTGGCTCTTCAACTTCAATATTCTGGAGTTTTAAAATTTCATACAATATAATTTCTGCCAATTTTCCCTGAAAAGTATTTTGAAAAATCTCCAAAGGCGTGCGATTTAACTGCCCGCCCGATCTTTTAATTCTATGAAATCCTTCTCCATAAACCATTTCATACGCAAAATCAAAAGCTTGCTTTACAAAAGCGGCATCAACAGGTTTTCCTTCAAATGTTTTTTTTGAAGTAATGAAATAGCCGTTATCTCTTTGATCTAATTTCATGATTTGATTTATTACTCAATCTTTAAAAGAAAAATATAAAAGTAAATATTTTAAAGAATAATACTACACGAAAAAAAATAGATCAAAAAAAAGCCCAGCTTATTAGCTGAGCCTTAATTTGAATTATTTATTTATTAGTTTTTCAAGTCTTTGTATCATTTCATCTTTCTCTTTCAGCATTCGCTCGAACAAAACGATTTTTTCTTCGTGAAGTTTTTTTATTTCCTCAATTGGATTGTTATTAAAAACTTCTATTCTGTTATTGAACATAGCATTATCCGAGAAATTACATGAAATTAAATTCACCGCCTGCTCTTCATCAAAATTCTGAAAAGCTTCAACAGGAATCTTTAAAACTGCAGAGATTTGTTTAAGCAGATTATCTTCAATTACATCTTTCTGCTCCAGCATAGAAATTTTCTTTTGATTCCAATCTTCCCCTAAATCATAAGCTAATGCCTCTTGCTTTATGTTAAGCATTTCTCTAAAACGTTTTACGTTTCTTCCCTGATGTATTTTCTGTTCCATAATAGTATTAATTCCCTAAAAGCTCAAAGATAAAGCCATGCGGATCTGTTTTTCAAAGATAAAAAAATATCCTGCAAAACATTCTTTTGTAAGATATTATTCATATCTCAAACAGACTCTTCTTCTTAAGAAATTAAATTTATACAATCCTTTTTTATAATCAAACATAAAAAAAGCCTCTACATTTCTGTAAAGGCTTTCAATTCTAAAGAAGTGGTCCCACCTGGGCTCGAACCAGGGACCACCTGATTATGAGTCAGGTGCTCTAACCAGCTGAGCTATAGGACCGGTTTAGAGGATGCAATATTACTACTATTTTTGCTTCACTCCAAATATTTTAAGACATGATTTTCATTTAATTTAAATTAAATCTATTTGTTTTAAAAACAAGATTGATTTTCAATAGATTATTTAAAATAAAAAATCATCTTTTTTTATTTAATTTCCTGGCAAAGCTCGACCAAAACGCCATTTGTGTTCTTCGGATGCAGAAAAACGACCAGTTTATTGTCGGCTCCTTTCTTCGGAACTTCGTTTATCAGCACAAAACCTTCGTTTTTTAAGCGCGAAATTTCAGCATGAATATCTTCAACATCAAAAGCGATATGATGAATTCCTTCGCCTTTCTTTTCTAAAAATTTTGCAATTGGACTTTCTGGGTTTGTTGCCATCAAAAGTTCAATTTTGTTTGTTCCGGTTTGAAAGAAAGAAGTCAAAACACCTTCACTTTCTACCGTTTCTTCTTTGTATGACGGAACGCCCAATAATTTCTCGAACAATACATTTGCATCATCCATATTTTTTACAGCAATTCCAATATGTTCTATTTTGTTTACCATTTGATTTTATTATAATTGGTTAACATAAGTATTAAAATAACCGCATTCTGCAATTACATCCTGATAATATTTAGTATCTGAATAGTCTTTTTGAAGCGTTTTAAATCCGTTCCAGGCTATAAAGTTAACTTTATCATCATTTGCATCCCACCAATATCTTACGCTGTTGTATTTATTATTATAATATTCGTTTCGTTCGCATTTTGAAATTAAGTACACACATTTTGCTTTCTGCTCTTTTGTTGTCGCTGCCTGCAAAGCTTTTTGATAATACATTTTTGAAACACTGCAGTCTGTAATCATCTTTTTCATAGAATCTCTAAACGAGTATGGACTTGAGCCATCTCCCACAATAGTAATTTCATAAAAAGTTCTTCCGTTTCCAAAATGAGAAATATTATAAAATGCGTTTCCTAACAATAAACTATTTGTATAAACATCTTCGTTTTTAGCCAGTTTGTCCTGCATATCTTTAATTGTCGTTAAGAAATCCATCTGAGTATATTTTCTTTTTTGATACGCTGCATGATCGCAGTCGTGGCAATCTTTGATACTTCCGTTAAATGGATTTCCTAAAAATTTATAATACTGAACTGAATCTGTCTGTTTCATAAATTCAATCGCTTCAGGGATTTTATTTTTAAAAGCCGCCTGAACTGCCTGAAAGTTATTAATGTCTTTTAACTTCAAACTATAAATTCCTGCTCCAATATTTTCAATTTCGGTTTTATTTGACTTCGCTAAAAATGTTTTTATGCTTTGCAGATTTTTTTCATCATCATAAAAAGCATTTCCATCGTTCCAATAACTGTAACGTGATTCGCCAAAAATCTCGGCCATAACTAAATTTCCTTTTTCGCGATAAAGTGTCGATAAATAACTTTTGCTCCATGCAGAAGCATTTACATAACGAAACTCCTGACCTTTATATGTTTTAGGAAGTTCATTGTATAACCAATTCAAATCGGCCAGAATTGTTTTTTCGTTTTTATCTGTCAGTTTATCAATTTTACTTAAGTTGTTTACAAAACGTAATAAACGAAGCTGCATTCCTGCCAATTCAGTTTTAGGAAGTGTTTTTACCCCTTTATCAAAATTCTTGTCGGCATTAGCATAATCTCCTTTTAGCGTCTGTAAATATCCCAGAGACAAATCCCATAAATATGGTCGGTCTGTATTTCCTGCGGCTGAAATTTTTGCGATTAAATCCAATGCTTTTTTATCAACTTTAACCTGATTTTGTGTTTTATTTTCAGCAATTGAAAGTTGTTTTTTTGGCTGATTTTCTCCGCCATCCTGCTGAAACGAATTATTGATAGTTTCTTCCAGCCTGTTTACCAATCTCGTTCCTAAATAATTTAAGTGCTCGCTTTTTGGATCTAATTCATAGATCTTTTCAATTGCCTGTTTTTCATCTTTGTAATATCCATGAATTGCCCACAGCGCTGCTTTTTCTTTATTATTCTTTGCCATTGTCAGCGCTTTATTCCAATCGGCTTCGTTTTTTGGACTAAAACTATAAGCAGTTACCACTCTTAGTTCAGGGCAATTATCAAAAACCTGCGCATACAAATAATTTGATGCGGCATATTTCTTTTGTTTATAATTGATTCCGGCAACATATCCAAGTGCGCGGTAA
The DNA here is from genome assembly GCF_052044235.1 of Flavobacterium sp. 22659. Taxonomy (NCBI): domain Bacteria; kingdom Pseudomonadati; phylum Bacteroidota; class Flavobacteriia; order Flavobacteriales; family Flavobacteriaceae; genus Flavobacterium; species Flavobacterium sp. 22659. Next base: position 33,839 of record NZ_JBQEMU010000008.1, on the reverse strand, counting down.
TACAAAACATTTTTAGGTACTGAAGCCTCTGTTTTATTAAAAAAGTCGATTGCTTTTTGTTTATCGTTACTGTAAAAACGGGCTTTCATGGTAAGAAACCAATATCTGTTTCTTAAAAAAGGGTCTGAAATAGTATTGTAAACATTCTCGATTGACTGAATCATTTTGGCATCATTGAAAGTTTCTGCCACAACTGGCTCATAACTCCAATAATCTTTACCAATTGAAACGGTTTCAATTTTTTGCGCCAAATACAAAAACTCAACAAAGCTTTTTACTTTTTCATCTTTCAAGGGAATCTTTTTTCCCCATTTTTGAGAACTTTTATTTTCCTTTGCTGTTTTATAAAAAACGTGTAGATCGGTTACTTCTTCTTTGTTTTTGATCGTATTTTTATCATCAGAATAATAGCTTGGTTTTTCGTCTCCAATTAAAAAATAATTAACTGTCGTCGTATCTACTTTTCCTTTAAGATAATCTGCCCAATCTGATTTTATGTTTTTATTAAAACGGGAATTATGCTGGGTATCAAACCCAATTCCGTAGAAAATGCCGCCCGACAAAAACAAAGGCGAATAGGATTTGTCTGCAAAAGTTTCAGGAGTAAAATTAGAACTGTACGCACCAAAATAATCCCAGTCGCCATCGGCACAGGCATAAATTATTCCGTACACAAAAAGGAAAGCTGCACTAAAACCAAGAAACAACCTGCTTAAAAATATTCTTTTCATAATTATTTAAATTGAATTCGTCTAAATCGTAAAATATAATTTCTTTTGGAGACTGAGCTTTATTATCGTCTAAGTCCTCAGCCATTTCTTTTAAATCTTCCGGAGAAATAGTCTCTGTTTTCAAGAGATCATTTTCTTCGTAATAAACACCGTTTTTGTAATTAGATTGTCTGACTTTAAAAAATATCGGACTTATCTGCTCGAAGTTTTTATCTTTTTTGAGTTCGCTGAAATTCAACTTTGAACGAAGCCCTAAAACTTTCTGATTTCTAATATGAATTGCCCACGAATAAATAGGCAGTGCATAATCGAGATGAAGCGGATATTTCTTTAAACTTTTAAGATAACGTTCAGAAATTTTTCGGCTGTAAATAGAATTCAGCGAATCTGGCGCTATACTTCCCATGTTATAAAACATCAAAACACCATTATCTACATTTGGAATTTTAGTTTTCTTAAAATATTTCACCTGATGAAGTCTAATGGTGGCCGAAAGTTTTTTCTTCGAAAGCTTTTTAATCTGTTCAATAAATTTAAGATAATTGTCTTTACTATTCAAAGACCAGTCGCAGTCAATTTGAATTTCGGCACAATTAATTTTATTCTTGTTATTGATTTCAGTAACTAAATGAAGTGTTTTTTCGGCCAGATCTTCAATATCAAGATTCTTATCCAGCATCACTTTATTTTGAATAAAAACAACGGGAACAATTTCAAACTCCTTCATGTCTTCATAAAAATGAATCGGGCTTACCGGGAATGGCTTTTGTGTTTGAGGATGAAGTCCAATATCAAAATAACGGATATACAGTTTATGTACATCATTATCTTTTAAAGCAGTCTTTTCTGTTTCTGAAAATTTTAAGTTGGTTTTCCAATAGTAAAAAGAAATTATCGGCTGTTCATTTTTACTGCATGCTGTCAGAAAAAGAAATAACAAAACCCAAAAAAAACTTTTAACCAAAACGAAGTGATATTAATTTAATTCAAAAGTAAGAAATTATATCATATAAGAGATTTTGAATTCTAAAAAATGTAAAAATATATGAGACGGCAAATCCTAATAAATGGATAAAAAATTTCAATTAAAGCAAATATAATTGTTATTTTGTGCAATCAAATTCAAAAACCGCTATGTTTAAAAGCAAATTCAAATATATTTCATTTTTATTGGTATTATTAATGATGAGCTGCGCCAAAAGAGGCAGCATTACCGGCGGATTAAAAGATACACTGGCACCGGTTTTGGTTTCGAGTGCACCAAAAAACTTTACTACTGATTTTAAAGGAAATGAAATTAATTTGGTATTTGATGAATATATCAAATTAAAAAATCTTAACAAGCAGCTGATTATTTCTCCTCCAATGAAATATGAACCGCTGATTACACCAACCGGCGTAAGTAAATTTATAAACATAAAAATAAAAGATACTTTACTGCCTAATACAACTTACAGTTTTAATTTTGGTGAAAGTATTGCCGATAATAACGAAGGGAATGCATTAAACCAGTTTAAATATATTTTCTCAACAGGGCCTTACATCGATTCTCTTACTCTAGGAGGAAAAATTAAAGATGCTTATGCGAAAAATGTAGATAATTTTGTTTCGGTAATGCTTTATGAAGCCAATGACAAATACAAAGATTCTGTTATTTACAAAGAATTTCCGCGTTACATTACTAATACTTTAGATAGTATGAGAACTTTTAAATTCGAAAATTTAAAAGAAGGAAAATATCTTTTGGTAGCTTTAAAAGACAAATCAAGCAATAACAAATACAACCCAAAAGATGATAAAATAGGTTTTATCAAACACTTTATTACGGTTCCAAATGACACTTTGTTTGAATTAAGTTTATTTAAGGAAACACTTCCTTTAAAAACATTAAAACCTATTCAGGCTTCAGGCAACAGACTGCTTCTTCCGTACGAAGGAAAACAAAATTTTAAACTTAACAAACCCACTATTGTACTTAAAAACAATGGTGAAACGTTAGAAACAATTGTAACGCAGTTTCCTAAAAAAGATTCGCTTCAAATATGGTACAAGCCACTAAAAGCAGATTCATTATCATTAGAAGTTTCAAATGATACTTATAATAAAAAATTTACTTTTAAGATTAAAGACCAGAAAAAAGACACTTTAAATATTAAAGCGGTTCAAAACGGAGTTATTAATTTTAGAGACCGATTTACTTTAGACACTGAAACTCCATTGGTTAAATTTGATAAATCAAAAATTAAATTAATCAATAAAGACTCTACGGCTGTTGATTTTACTACAGAATACAACGAATTTGAACAGAAGTTATATGTCGATTTCAAGAAAGAACCTCTTGAAAAATATAGCTTTACATTTTTCCCGGGAGCGCTGACTGATTTTTATGACAAAACAAATGACACTTTATCATACAAGTTAAGCACAAAAGAATATGCTGATTATGGAAACTTAATTTTGAATTTGAAAAACGTAAAACGTTTCCCAATAATTGTTGAAATAACAAACAAAAAAGGAGATGAAGTTCTGGCAAGCGAATATTCTGAAGGCAAAACTCAAATTGAATTCAATTTGATGTTACCGTCGCAGTTTACGATAAGAGTTATTTACGATGACAATAAAAACAAAATGTATGATACTGGTAATTTCCTTGAAAAAAGGTATGCCGAAGAAGTCTTTTATTTTCAACGTGAAATTGATGTACGAACCAATTGGGACGTTAATGAAACCATTGATTTAAGTGTTCCATACAACCCTGACGTAGAGAAAAAAGAAGATCTGAAAAAGAGAAAAGACGACGAAAAGAAACGAAAAGCTTTCTAAATCTTAATTTCAAAAACATCTTTGTCGCTTAGAAAATCAAGTTTTTTTCTTGTTTCCAACATTTCATTTTTATCTAAATCAACCACAAAAACATCTTCGGTTTCTTGTGGTTCAAGAATGTAATTGCCTAAAAAGTCAACAACCTGCGAATGACCAGTATGCTCATAATTATGATGATCTAAACCAACACGGTTTACTCCAACAACATAAGTCAAATTTTCGATTGCGCGTGCTTTTAGCAGAGCATCCCAGGCATTAGTACGCACTTTTGGCCAATTGGCAACGTATAAAAGTAAATCGTAATTTTCTACATTTCGAACAAAAACAGGAAATCTTAAATCGTAACAAACCTGCAGACAAATTTTCCAGTCAAGATAATTTACAATTACTTTTTCAGTTCCTGCAGTGTAGAATTTATCTTCTCCCGCCAGTGAAAACAAATGGCGTTTATCGTAATGCTGGATTTCTCCAGATGGAAGCACAAAAAACATTCGGTTATAATAGTTCCCGTTTTCAGTAATTACAAGACTTCCTGTCAGGGCACTATTTTTTTTCTCCGCCATTTCTTTCATCCACAAAACAGTTTCACCCTGCATTGTTTCGGCAACAGCAGAAGGATTCATTGTAAAACCTGTCGAAAACATTTCGGGAAGTACGATCAAATTTACCTGCGAATCGATTTGATTTATTTTCGATTCGAAGTTTTTTCTGTTTGCCGGAATGTCTTCCCAATAAAGATCTGATTGAATAAGTGCAATTTTCATTTTCCAAAAATACGAATTTTCAGCTAAAAATTATTTTTTGTCAAAAAAGTATATTCTGCAAAATTTTCTCAAAACACCCTTTAAAACCTTAGCTTTTTTGGATTATAAAAATACTTGAATAAAATTTATTGCAAAAAAAATGCATTTTGTGCAAAAAAAATGCAACTGTGAAAAATAAATCTATATATTTGATTCGCCAATAAAAACCAAAAAAAACATGAAAACCAAACTATTATGAAAACAAAGCTTATTTCATTGGCATTAATTGGGGGGATGATCTTCTCAGCAAATGCAAAAGAAGCTGCAATTAAAATGCATGTCTTTCAACAAAACAGCAATCAGATTGAGATAACCGGCCAGGTAATAGGTCTGGATGATGGAATGCCTATTGCCGGCGCAACAATTTATGCCAAAAGCAGTACTAAAATAGCGACGATAACAGATGAAACAGGAAAATTTAGACTCAATGTTCCTGAAAATGAAAAACAAATCGTGATTTCGTATATGGGTTACGGAACTTTAGAATTTAACCTTAACCAGAAAACCAATTTAGTCATTAGTTTAAAACCTGCAGAAAATGTACTAGATCAGGTTTTGGTAACTGCTCTGGGGGTTAAAAAAAGCACAAAAGCAGTTGCGTATGCAGTAACAGAACTTAAAGGAACTGAATTTACAAAAGCTAAAGAAACTAATATTGCCAATGCGTTAGTTGGAAAAATTGCAGGTGTTAACGTGAGCAGCACAGCAACAGGACCAAACGGATCAAGCCGTGTTGTAATAAGAGGAAATGGTTCACTAAACGGAAATAACCAGCCGATGTATGTAGTGAACGATTTACCAATTGACAACACACAACTTAATTTACCTGGAATTGGAAATGGTCCCGGATCTACAAGAATTAATGTGGACCGCGGAGACGGAACTTCTGTAATAAACCCGGACGATATTAAAACCATAACTGTTTTAAAAGGCGGAACCGCTGCAGCATTATACGGTGCAAATGCAGCAAATGGAGTTATTTTGATTCAGACCAAAAGAGGTGCTGCTCAAAAAGGAATTGGAGTTGATTACAATACGTCATTTACTTTTGAAACACCGTCTATTTTTCCAGACTGGCAGTACGAATACGGATCAGGATCAAACGGTAAAAAACCAATTAATCAGTCTGAAGCTATAGCAGCCGGGCGCTGGTCGTGGGGCGCCAAAATGGACGGAAGCGATGTTGTGCAGTTTGATGGCGTAGCAAGACCGTATTCTCCACAAAAAAATAATATTAAAAATTTCTACGAAACCGGAACGACTTTTATTAATTCTATTGCTTTATCTGGCGGAAATGAAAAAGCAGCGGGACGTTTATCTTTTTCAAACACAGACAACCAATCTGTTGTTCCTAACTCAGATTTTAACAGAAAAAGTGTAAATATTTCAGGAAATGTAAATATGACAGACTGGTTAAAGTTTGATGTTGTTGCACAGTATAACAACGAAAAATCAAATAACAGGGTTACTGTTTCAGATGCTGAAGCAAATCCAAACTGGGGAACGTACATGATTGCTAATACAGTTGACATTAGAAATCTTGCTCCCGGATATGATGAAAATGGTGTTGAAGAAGCATGGAATCCGGTTGCTGTAGCGACAAACCCTTATTTTGTTATCAATAAAATTAAAAACAAAGACACTAAAAACCGTTTCATCGGAATGTTGAATGTAAAGTTAAACTTTACTCCTGAATTATTTTTACAGGGAAGAATCGGACAGGATTATACTGATTATGATTTCTTTGGATACATTCCAAAAACGACCCTTAACAATCCGGTTGGATATGCACAAGGTCAAAAAGCGAAATTATCAAATTTAAATACAGAAGCTATTCTTAATTATACTAAGAAAAACATTTACGGTAATTTCTCTTTAAATGCATTGGCTGGTGTAAACTCACGTACCACATTGCGAGATGAAACCAGATTTGAAGGTTCTAATTTTGTATTGGATAATTTTTATGCTTTGAGTAATTTATCTACGCTTACTTATACATATCCGTATGGAAAAACAAAAACAAATTCTGTTTACGGTGCGGTAGATTTAGATTATAAAAATGTTGTTTTCCTAAACTTTACAGGTCGTCAGGATTGGTTCTCGACACTTTCTAAAGACAACAATACGGTATTTTACCCATCTGTTGGAACAAGTATTATCGTATCGGATATTGTAAAAATGCCTGAATTTGTTTCATTTGCCAAACTAAGAACTTCTTGGGCACAAGTTGGAGGTGCAACTCCGGATCCGTATGCATTGAACCAGTCGTATTCAATGATTCAGGGCGGACATAACGGACAACAGTTACAAGGACCAACAAGTTCGAGAGTTCCTAATTCAACTTTAAGTCCGTTGACTTCAACCACTTTTGAAGTTGGAACCGATTTAGGATTTTTCAACAATCGCTTAAATCTTGATTTTGCCTGGTACAATCGTGCAACAACAAATGACATTGTAGAAACTACAATCTCTAATGCTTCGGGAGCTAATACCGCATTATTAAATCTTGGAAAAATGAGAAACAAAGGAGTTGAGTTTTTACTTAGCGGCAAAATCATCAATACAGAAAATTTCTCTTGGGATGCCAGTTTAAATGGTTCGTATAATGAAAATACAGTCGAAGCACTTACAGATCAGTTGAGTTCTATTACAATGGCAACTTCTGTAAACGGATATGTTACAATTACAAGTGATGTAGGTCGTCCGTACAGTATCATCAAAGGATACAGACCACGTAAAGATGCTAATGGAAACACGGTTTACAATGTAAGCGGCGGATCGGCAACAATTGCTCAGGGTCCTCTTGAAGAATTAGGACAGGGAGTTCATCCTTGGGGAGCAGGAATCAGTAATGAGTTTAAATACAAAAACATTTCATTCAGCTTTTTAATCGACGGTAAATTTGGAGGAAGTTTATACTCTGGAACTGATTTATACGGAACTCGTATGGGTTTAACGAAACTAACTCTTGAAGGTCGTGAAAGCGGTTTGCCAATTAAAGGTGTAGATACAAACGGAAATCCGGTTGATATGGTTATCGCTCCAGAAAACTTAAGAACGTATTATGACGGTTTAAGAAACATATCTTCAACTTTTGTTTATGATGCCAGCTTCATCAAATTAAGACAAATCATTCTGGGTTATCAATTACCGATTGAAAAAATAAAAGGATTGTCAAAACTTCAGGGAGCTTCAATTTCATTTGTGGCCAGAAACTTATTCATTCTTTATAAGAAAACACCAAACGTAGATCCAGAATCTGTATTCAGCGCAGGAAATGCTCAGGGTGTAGAACAATTTGGAGTGCCAAAAACCAGAAGTTTCGGTTTAAGTTTAAATGTCAAATTTTAAACTCGTTTTATCTCTAATTTTTAAATTAAAAGACATGAAAAAGTTAACCATATTATATATCGCAGGAATACTTTTAGGAAGTATGGCATCCTGTACCAAAGATTTTGAGGAAATTAATACGAACCCAAATTCAGTAGATAAACCAAATCCGAATTTTGTTTTCAGTAAAGCACAACTTGACGGATTAAACAATAATTATTTCTTTACCAATATTCTGGAATGCGGCGGCTTATTGCAGCATTATGCTACTTATAAAGAAGCTTCTGGGGTTGGAGATAAATATTTAAGCAACGAAGTATATTTCTCGGCTTATTTCAATCAGGCGTACCCAACTGGTATAAATGAAACACAAATCGTAATCGATGCTTTAAAAAACAGTCCAAACGACAGTAACCGACTTAATATTGCCAGAATCTGGAAAGCATATTTGTATCATAAACTAACTGATTTATATGGAGACATCCCGTATTCTGAAGCAGCGAAAGCTAACAGCACACAAGTTTTTCTTCCAAAATATGATTCTCAGGAATTTATCTATAAAGACTTATTAAAAGAATTAGATGAAGCTGCTGCAGGATTAGATCCTGCAAAACCAAGTTTCGGAAAATCTGATTTTATTTATGACGGAGATGTATCGAAGTGGAAAAAATTCTCGTACTCTTTAATGCTTCGTCTGGGTTTAAGATTATCTAAAGTCGATCCTGCCCTATCTCAATCATGGGTTACTAAAGCGATTGCCGGCGGCGTAATTTTGAACGGAACAGATAATGCAATCATGAAATATACTGACGGACCAAATGATTTTAATCGAAATCCGGTTGGTTTTGATGCCCGAAGACAAGATTTTACAGCGGGGTCTTTTGGACAAAAAAATGTTGAAGGCGGTAAACTGGCTAAAACATTTATCGATTTGCTGCAATCAACTGCCGATCCTCGAATCAGCGTTTATGCAGGAGTTTGGCAGGGAAGTTCACAAAACACAAGTCTTGCCGTTCAAAAAGGTTTCCCTAACGGAACCAAAACAGCTCCAAGTGCGGCAGAACAAGGAACGTATTCTGAACCTAACCAAAGTACCGTTTTTAAATATGATGCACCGCTTGTACTTATCAGCAATGCCGAAACCAATTTATATTTAGCCGAAGCTGCAGCAAGAGGCTGGTACACCAATGAAACAGATAAAGATTTATATGAAAAAGGTGTAAAAGCTTCTTTCTTAAACATGGGAATTTATGGTGCTGCTTATGCTATCCCAGACGCAGCAGTATATTTAACCGCAAATCCGTATAATGCGGCAGGAAGCTTTGATGCCAAAATGAACCAGATTCATACGCAGATTTACATAGCATTATTTGTAGATGAACAAGAAATTTATGCCAATTGGAGGAGAACCGGATACCCAGTTTTAACTCCTGTAAATTTCCCTGGAAACGTTACAAATGGCACAATACCAAGGCGTTTAAAATATCCAACCAGCGAATATTCAGTGAATTCAGCTAACTTAGCAGAAGCAGTTAAGCGTCAGGGTGAAGATGCTTTTACAACAAGAATCTGGTGGGATAAATAAAAATAATAACCGTTGGCGTAATTAAACACATAGAGACATAGTTTTTGAAAATGTTGAAAGGCGTTTCACTTGCATTAACATACATAGCATCTATGTGTTAAAAGCTGGCTTTTTTAAACTCCTGCTTCAATTAAAGAAATCTATGTTACTATGTGTTTAATAAAATTTTCACGAATTACTCTCAACGGGTTAATAATAAAAGATAAATGAGCATTTTAATTCTTACGGCATGCATTGCGTTTTTAATCATTCAAATAGCTTGGCTTAAAATCAATCCGTTTATTGCCTTTATCATAACAGCTTTATTAGCAGGTCTGTTTTTAGGCCTGCCAATAAATACTTTGTCGCAAACTGTTCAAAAAGGTTTGGGCGAAATGTTAGGATCTATTACGCTGATTATTGTTTTCGGAACCTGTATTGGTAAACTTACCGTTTCATCAGGCGCCGCCAATGTCATTGCCAAAACAGTTATGGGATGGACGGGCAGAAAATACGTTCGACTCGGCTTAATGATTACCGGATTTATTGTTGGGATACCTCTATTTTATAGTGTTGGATTTGTTTTGTTAGTACCACTAATCTTCTCAGTAGCCCATCAGTTCAAACTTTCAAAAGTATATCTGGGAATTCCAATGCTGGCGTCGCTTTCAGTAGCACACGGTTTTTTGCCCCCACATCCGTCACCAATGGCTTTGAGCAGTATTTTAAATGCTGATATTGGACTTGTCCTGGTTTACGGAATTATAATTGCAGTCCCAACGATTTTTATTGCCGGTTTGTTGTTTTCAAATCTGCTTAAAAACATCAAAACCGAATCAGATCATGAAATTTTAAATGTTGAAGAAGTAGTAAACCACGGTAAACTTCCGAGTTTTTCACTTAGTTTATTCTCTGCTTTATTTCCCGTTTTTGGATTAACGCTGACTTCAATATTACCCATTTTCATAAAAAATGAAACAGTAGAAAATATTTGCAAAACGGTAGGAGAACCAAGCATGATTATGCTGATTTCTTTACTCATCTGCACCTATACTTTAGGACTCAGAATGAACCGAAGCATTACCTCTGTTATGGATGATTATGCAGCCGCTATAAAAGATGTTGCTTTAATTGTATTAATTGTGGGCGGAGCTGGAGGTTTAAAAGAAGTTATGATTGTAAGCGGTGTAAACGAAACTATAGTTGGAGCCTTAACACAAATAAACATTCATCCTTATTTATTGGCATGGATAATGGCAGCGATTATTCGCGTTTGTGTGGGCTCTGCTACAGCTGCCGGATTAATGACCGCCAGCGTTCTGCTTCCTTTACTGCAAACCACAGGACTCGATCCTAACTTATTGGTTTTATCCGTTGGCGCCGGAAGTTTAATGTGCTCACACGTAAACGACCCAAGCTTTTGGATGTTCAAAGAATATTTTAATATCAGCCTAAAAGACACTTTTAAATCCTGGACCGTCATGGAATCCTTAGTATCTGTTTTAGGAATCATTTTCGTTTTTATTTTAAACTCTATAATACATTAATATCATGAATTTATTACCTCAAGAAAAATTTGAAACTCTTGGTTTGTCTTTACCCCCGGCGCCTCAGCCTCTGGGCATATACAAACCTTATTTAGTTGATGGTAAATATTTATACCTTTCTGGTCACGGACCGGTTAGAGATGACAAATCCTTAATCATTGGCCGAATTGGCGATGATATGGATATCGAAGAAGGAAAATTAGCCGCAAGACAAGTAGGACTAACCATGCTTTCTACCATCGTAACCAATTTTGGAAGCCTGAATAAAGTAAAAAGAGTCATAAAAGTTTTAGGTATGGTTAATTGTAATGGCGATTTTTTAAGACATCCGTATGTAATAAACGGCTGCAGTGAATTATTTGCCGAAGTCTGGGGACAAGAAAACGGAATTGGAGTAAGAAGCGCCGTAGGAATGGGTTCTCTCCCAGACAATATTCCTGTTGAAGTTGAAGCTGTTTTCGAATTATTCTAAAAAATTAGACCACAGACGATAACGATTAAAGAGTAATCTGTATTGGTTAAGGAAATACTTTGATTCTAAGTCTGTGGTTACGTTAAAAATATAGACCGCAGATTATACAGATTAAAAAGGATTATTTTTTAGATGCTGCTTAATTTTTTTCGCGGCAAAAAAAACATTTTAATCTGTGAATCCCGATAGCTATCGGGAGTGGCAAAAAATTTAAACACATAGAAACATAGATTTTTTACTTGATAAAGAATAACAAAAAAAGCCAGCTTTTAAAACATAGTGATTATGTGAATTAATGCAAGTGAAACGCCTTTTTCAACACTTTCAAAAACTATGTTTCTATGTGTTAAAAATTAAGCGTCGCGTTCATCAATAAAAATCTGTGCAAAAAAAAGACAAAAATGAATAAAATTACCTCACAAACAAGAATAGCAGCATTTGGAGAATTATTACTTCGGATGAATGTTACCAATGGAGACCGATTTACACAGGCAGATGAAATAAAAGTTCATGTAGGCGGTGCCGAAGCCAATGTTTGTGTTTTACTTTCGCAGCTCGGAATACAAACCGATTATATCAGCCGATTGCCCCAAAATGACTTGGCACAACTGGCTTTAAACGAACTTCAGAAATACAAAGTCAATACTTCAAAATGTGTTTATGGCGGGGAACGTCTGGGCTTATATTTTGTCGAATCCGGAAATCAAATCAGACAATCGCAGGTTATTTACGACCGAAGCAATTCGTCTTTTGCAACGATTCAAAAAGATCAGATTGACTGGAATGAAGTTTTAGAAGATGTTACCCATTTTCATTGGTCAGGAATAAGTCCGGGAGTTTCTAATGAAGCTGGTTTAGCTTGTAAAGAAGCAATTTTGACAGCGCATAAAAAAGGTTTACCTATTTCTTCTGATTTTAATTACAGATCAAAATTGTGGCAGTACGGAAAACATCCGTCGGAAATTATGCCCGATTTATTACAATACAGTACCATAACCGTTGCAGATTTAGACGCAATTGAAATTTACTTCGGAATCAAAACCGATAAAAATGAATCTGATGCAGCACGTTTCCAAAAAACCTTCGAATTATTAAAAGCAAAAATGCCTTTTCTAAAAACACTTGCCATGAGTTTTAGAAAATCAGACGGACCGGCACATTTATACAAAGGTTTATTGATGCATGAAGGTAATTTTTACCAAACGCCGGAACATAAAATACACGTTGTAACTGACCAAATTGGTTCCGGAGATGCTTTTAATGCCGGATTACTATACGGATTATCCAATAAATTATCCACTCAGGAATGTATCGAATGGGCCACAGTCTGCGGTGTAATCAAACAAAGTATACACGGAGATTTTGCCATAAGCACTCTGGACGAAATACGTCATTTTATTAAAAATGGTTCAAGCAATAGAATTAACAGATAAAAAAAGAATATGTACAGCATTTTAAAAACGCAAGGTGTACTTCCGTTAGTAACCCAAATCAATATCCAAACAGCCCAAATAGTATTGCAATCAGCGGCTGATGCTGGCATAAAAATTATCGAGTTTGCAGCTCGTGCAGATGATGCAAAAGAAGTTTTTGCTCAAATGACAGCTTTTAAAAAAGAAAACAATCTGGATGTAAAAATAGCGGTGGGATCGATTTTAAGTGTGGCCGATGCCGAAACTTATCATCAATTGGGAGCAGATTGTATTATCTGTCCGCACACTGATCTGGAAATTGGCAATTACTGTTTTAAAAACAATATTTACTGGATTCCGGGCGCTGCAACCTTAAATGAAATTCTTCATGCCAACAAACTGGGTGCCGAAGTTGTAAAACTTTTTCCGGCTGATAAAATTGGCGGACCGGGATATGTAAAAGCAATAAGAGCGCCTTTCCCAAATTTAAAAATAATGCCCACAGGAGGCGTAACTCTTGAAGAAAGCAATTTAAAATCATGGTTTAAATCTGGAGTGGTATGCGTTGGAATTGGTTCAAATTTATTTTCAAAAGAAATGCTTTTGAATTTAAATTATGAAGAAGCGCTGCAGGCTTTTCAAAATTTAATTAAAGTAGTAGAAAAAACAAGAAACTAAGTTATGGAAGAAAATTGGTGGAAAATTAAATCTGATATCTTAATTGATACGCCGTTTTTAGCTGTTTACGAAGATCGTATCCGGTTTAATCTGGAGCGTCTTATTGGCTCAGTAAGCGGTGACACACAAAAACTAAGACCTCATATTAAAACACATAAGATTGGCGAAATTCTGGAATTGTTTAAAATCTATAATATCAAAAAGATAAAGTGTGCCACAATTGCCGAAGCTGAACTTGCTGCGATTCACGAAATTCCAGATGTTCTTCTCGCCTACCAGCCTGTTGGAATTAAAAAGGAAAGATGGATTTCGCTGCTTCAAAAATATCCGGATACTTATTTTTCGGCTATTGTCGACAATCTGGAATCGGCGAAAGCCCTAAATGAAACGGCTAAAGAAAACAACCTGAAACTGAATGTTTATCTGGATTTAAATACCGGAATGAACAGAACCGGATTCTCCATTTCGCAAGATTGGACGGCTTTAATTGATAAAATTGTTAAGTTAAAAAATCTTCATTTTGAAGGCATTCATATTTACGACGGTCATTTAAAAGGAACCGTTGAAGAACGAACCCATACAGCTTCAAACTCATTTTCTGAAATAAAAGAAAAAGCAGAAGCGATTGGGGAAAAACTGGGCTACGAATTAAAAATTGTTGCCGGAGGTTCTAATACATTTCCTTTTTATGCAGCTCAGGAAAACGTAGAATGCTGTCCTGGAACTTTTGTTTTTTGGGATTTTAATTACCAATCTAATTTGCCAGAACAAAATTTTAAACCTGCTTTGGTAATCGTTGGAACCATCATTTCAAAACCAACAAATTCTACGCTTTGTATTGACATTGGCTACAAAGCTGTTTCTTCAGAAAATCCAATTGATAAACGATTGGTGATTTTAAATGATGAAAATCTGATTCCGACAGCACATTCTGAAGAGCATTTGATTTTGGAAAACCAAGGAAAAAACGAGTATAAAATTGGTGACACCATTTATGCGCTTCCTTATCATGTCTGCCCTACCTGCGCACTTTATGATGCTGTTCAGGTTGTAAATAAAGGACATCAAATTTGCGATCAATGGAAAGTTGCGGCCCGAAGCAGAGAAATTAGTATATAAAATTTAAGTCAAAAATATATGTTTATAATAGACGCCCATTTAGACCTGAGCATGAATGCAATGGAATGGAATCGTGATTTAAGAAATGATGTTCCCACGCTGCGCAGTTTAGAAAAAGGAATGACCGACAAACCAGACCGTGAACGTGCAACGGTTTCATTTCCTGATTTACGCAAAGGCAATATAGGAATTGTGGTAGCTACGCAAATTGCAAGATTTGTAAAACCAGACAGTTTAATTCCGGGCTGGAATTCTCCTGAACAGGCCTGGGCACAAACACAAGGACAGCTGGCGTGGTACAAAGCCATGGAAGAAGCGGGAGAAATAACCCAAATTACAGATAAAAAATCGCTCCAGAAACAAATTGATTTATGGAACGACGGAACGTCAAACGATAAAAAACCAATTGGCTATATTTTGAGTTTAGAAGGTGCTGATTCCATTATTGATATTTCGTATTTAGAAAAAGCCTACAATTACGGATTACGTGCGATTGGCCCTGCGCATTACGGCCCTGGGCGTTATGCAAACGGAACGGACGCAACTGGAAAAATGAATCAAAACGGAATTGATTTATTAAAAGAAATGGAACGTTTAAATATCATTCTGGACGCAACGCATTTATGCGATGATGCTTTTTGGCAGGCTTTAGATAATTATAACGGCCCCGTTTGGGCAAGTCATAACAATTGCAGGAGTCTGGTTGATCATAATCGCCAATACAGCGATGAAATGATCAAAGCTTTAATTTCTAGAGGAGCCGTTATTGGCGGTGCTTTAGATGCGTGGATGCTGGTTCCAAATTGGGAAAGAGGTGTTTCGATGCCGTTAGAAATGAATTGCAATCTTGAAACCGTTTTCAAACACATGGATCACATTTGTCAATTGGCTGGAAATGCGAATCACATTGGCGTAGGTTCAGATTTAGATGGTGCTTTTGGTACAGAACAATCTCCGTATGATTTAAACACCATTGCCGATTTACAAAAATTGGTTCTGATTTTTAAAAACCACGGTTATTCAGATGAAGATTTAGATAAAATCTTTCACCAAAACTGGATCAACTTTTTAATGAAGAATTGGGATTAAATAAAAACTAAACTTGGAACTGCCTTCTTATACGCTTGTAATTTTTCGTCGCCGGGATCAACTTCCGTAACCACGTAATCTACTTCAGATAAGTTGGCAATTTTCATTTTTAGAACCGTATCCAGTTTTTCAGAAATCGTAAGAATCGCTGTTTTTTCTGAAGCCTGAATCATTGCTTTTTTTACCTGAACCGTTTCCCAGTCAGAATCTGAGAAACCGCCTTCGATATCTAAAGCATTGGTTCCTAATATTAATAAATCGACTTTAATATTAGCAAGTTGATTGTAAACGTCGCCGCTCACACACATTTGGCTGTACGAAGAAATGCTGCCGCCAATCATGATAATTTTAACGTTGGGTTTGTCTAAAAGTTCAACCGCAGACAAAACGGTAACCGTAAAAATAGTCAGATTTAAATCATTAGGAATTAAACGGATAAACTCTCTAATTGTCGTTCCGCCGCCAATTAGTAAAACCATTCCGTCACGAAGAAGACCTAATGTTTTTTGTGCAATAATTTGTTTAGATTCGCCCGCATAAGTCTGATTTGATGAAGAATGGTGATACGCTTTTGTCATCGCGCCGCCTTTTACTTTAATCAATAAAGATTCTGACTCAAGTTCATTTATATCACGTCTTACAGTATCTTCAGAAACAAATAATTTAGCCGAAAGGGTTTCAAAACTTACACGAGTATGCAAGTTAATCTCTTTTAAAATAAGATTTTTACGTTCTTCTTTAGTGTAATTAACCACTTCATTATCATTATTCATGCGAATTCTTTTTTTTGAACAAATGTAAACAATAAATGCAATATTCTTGCGAAACAAATTATAACACAAAGTAATTAAAAAGTTAATTACACTATTTTAAAGACATTTACACACAAATACCTTTTGCAAAAAAAATGCAAACTAACTAACAAACCTTAAATTTGTTTAACAAAACAAAAAAGTAACCATGCAAAAAAGTATATTTCTTCTTTTGATTTTCTGTTTCTCTTTCGGAAATGCGCAAAGTACTTCTGATAACACTTTGATAATTCCCGCTCCCAATTTTTATAAAACAAACGGAGACAGTATTCGCATAAACGGAAAAATCAAAATTACATTCGACAAAAATAAATACAGCGCAAAAGAATTAAAAACTGCACAAATTTTTGAGTCGGCTGTAAATGCTAATACACCAAATAAAAAAAGCAATATTGAAGTTTTATTTATTGCCGAAAAACCATCGCCGACTTCAAAAAAAGAAGGCTATAAAATAAATATTTCTTCTAAAAAAATAACCGTTACCGGAAATGAAGAGGGATTATTTTATGCGGTTCAGAGTTTATTGCAGCTTTTACCGAACCAGCCCAAAAATCAAGAAATAAAATTACCCTTTGTAACTATCGAAGACGAGCCCAGATACGACTACCGCGGGCTTCACCTCGATGTGTGCCGTCATTTTTTCCCGGTCAATGTTATAAAAGATTTTATCGCACAAATGTCATATTATAAATTAAATAATTTCCATTGGCATTTAACCGATGATCAGGGCTGGAGAATTGAAATAAAAAAATATCCAAAACTTACCGAAGTCGGATCTAAAAGAGCACAGACTTTAGTAGGCAATAAATTTGAACGATTCCCTTATTTTTTTGATGGAAATCCGTACGGCGGATTTTATACTCAGGAAGAAATTAAAGACGTTGTAAAATTTGCCGAAGACCATTATGTAAATATTATTCCCGAAATCGAAATGCCGGGTCATGCCACTGCGGCTGTAACGGCTTATCCAAATCTATCATGTTTTCCGGATCGAAATTATAAAGTTGTAGAATCATGGGGCGTTTTTGAAGATATTTTTTGTGCCGGAAAAGAAGAAACTTTTACTTTTTTAGAAGATGTTTTAACTGAAGTTATGGCTTTATTTCCGAGTAAATACATTCATATTGGCGGAGACGAATGCCCAAAAGCAAGATGGAAAGAATGTCCGAACTGTCAAAAGAGAATCGCAGCTTTAGGTTTAAAAGACGAACATGAACTGCAAAGCTATTTAACAACACGAATTGAAAAATTCCTAAACGCAAATGGAAGGCAAATCCTGGGCTGGGACGAAATGCTGGAAGGCGGACTTGCGCCAAATGCAGCTGTGATGTCATGGCGAGGCGAATCTGGCGGCATCAGCGCTGCGAAACAAAAGCATTTTGTAATTATGAATCCGGAACAAGTGCTGTATCTGGATTATAACCAAGGTTATTCTCCTCAGGAACCTTTAACAATTGGGAGATTAACAACGGTTGAAAAAATATACAATTACAATCCAACTCCTGTAGACAGCTTAACGGTTGAGGAGCAAAAATACATTATGGGCGTACAGTCTAATCTGTGGTCTGAATATTTGACAACTCCTGCGAAATTAAATTATATGATTTATCCGAGAGTTTTTGCTTTAGCAGAAATTGCGTGGACTGAACCCAAAAACAAAAATTACAACCGTTTTATTCTAAATCAAATTCCGCATCATTTAGAGAAACTGGAAGCACAAAAAAGAATTTATAAAGTCCCAATTCCTTTTGGGTCTGAAGAAACCGCTTTAATTGCATCAAACTATATTTTAGACTTAAAACCCACAATTAAAAACGGGCAGATTTTCTACACAATTGATGGTTACAATCCCGATGAAACGGCAGAACTTTATACAAAACCTGTAACGATACATATTCCAAAAGGAGAATTCCGAATTATAAAAACAGTCCAAATCAGTCCGAGCGGCAAAAAAAGTTCGATCAGTAAAATATTAGTTCGAAATCCGGATTTGAAACCGGCCTTAGCAGTAAAACCAACAAAAAGAGGTTTGAAATTCGATTATTATACCGGAACTTTTCAGCAGGTTCAGGATTTAGAATTGGTAAAACCAGTTAATTCGGGCATTTTTGGAGGCAAAATAAGTGCTGAAAAATGGAAAACGAAATCAGAGCGTTATATCGGCTTAAAATTTGACGGCTATATCTTTATCCCAGAAACAGCAAATTATACAATTTCAACGCTTTCTGATGACGGATCGAAGCTTTTTATAGACAATGAATTAGTTGTAAACAACGACGGCATACATTGGCTTAATGAAGCTTACGGAGTTGTTAAACTCGAAAAAGGATTTCATAAAATCAACATCAGCTATTTTGATCAGGTTGGAGGTACTACTTTAACTTGTTTTATACAGCAGGAAGGAAAAGAAAAACAGGAAATCAGTGAATCGCAGTTGTATTATGAATAAGAAAAAGATTGCATGAAAAGAATAACTCTTTCGATTCGACGTAATAACCAATAAATATTGTATCCCCAAAACCCCAGCGGGGTAAAATATGTATAGATTTTAAATAAGACAACCAAAAAAGCTCCGGAGGAGCGGCATGTTTTTTATAATCTAAATATGTGCCGCTCCTCTGGAGCTTTATATTACAAACATTTATTCTTTGCTATAAATGTTTTGCTTCTCCGAAGCTTAAAAAAGCTCCGGGATAAAAATTTTACAGAATGTCATAAACAAACAAAAAACGCTTCCGTCGTAACGAAAGCGTTTTTTAAATATACTAAATTGTACGTATTATCCTTTCAAGCTTGCTGCTAAATACTCACGGTTCATACGTGCGATATTTTCAAGCGAAATTCCTTTTGGACATTCGATTTCGCAGGCTCCTGTATTTGTACAGTTACCAAAACCTTCTAAATCCATTTGGTGAACCATGTTTAATACACGGTCTGTTGCTTCAACTTTACCTTGTGGTAATAATGCATATTGAGAAACTTTTGCAGAAACGAATAACATTGCTGAAGAGTTTTTACAAGTTGCAACACAAGCTCCACATCCAATACAAGCTGCAGCATCAAATGATTTATCTGCGTCGTCTTTTGGAATTGGAATAGTATTCGCGTCGATTGTATTTCCTGAAGTATTTACAGAGATAAATCCTCCTGCGTGCTGAATTCTGTCAAAAGAACTTCTGTCAACAACTAAATCTTTAATTACCGGGAAAGCTTTTGCTCTAAATGGTTCGATAAAAATTGTATCGCCATCTTTAAACATACGCATGTGTAACTGACAAGTTGTAACACCTCTGTCTGGTCCGTGCGCTTCACCGTTGATGAATAAAGAACACATTCCGCAGATTCCTTCACGACAATCGTGGTCAAATGCTACAGGCTCTTCTCCTTTGTTAATTAAACCTTCGTTAAGAACGTCTAACATTTCAAGGAAAGACATATCCGGCTCGATTCCATCAATAGGATATTCTACAATCCCTCCTTTATCTTGAGCGTTTTTTTGACGCCATATTTTTAATGTAAGTTTCATACTGTTTGAGTTTGAAAGTCATCAAGTCGAAAGTCGAAAGTCGCTTGGCACATTCTGCCTTTTGACTTTAAGACTTTGGGCTTTCGACCAAATTCTTATTTATAGCTACGCTGTACTAATTTAATGTTTTCGTAATTAAGTGGTTCTTTGTGTAATACGGCATCACTTGGTTTTCCTTTGTATTCCCAAGCTGCAACGTATGCAAAGTTATCATCGTCACGAAGTGCTTCTCCTTCTTCTGTCTGGTATTCCTCACGGAAGTGACCTCCACAAGATTCGTTACGGTGTAAAGCATCTTTAGCGAACAATTCTCCTAATTCTAAGAAATCGGCAACACGAGTTGCTTTTTCTAATTCCTGATTAAATTCGTAAGGGCTTCCAGGAACTTTTACATCTTTATAAAACTCTTCACGTAAAGCAGCAATTTCTTCGATAGCTTCAGTTAATCCTTTAGCGTTACGAGCCATACCTACTTTATCCCACATGATTTTTCCAAGTTTTTTGTGGAAATAATCTACAGAATGTTTACCGTTGTTATTGATAAATTTATTGATTTGATCTACAACCGCTTTTTCAGCTTCAACAAATTCTGGTAAATCTGTAGAAATTGGTCCCATTTTAATATCCGGAGCTAAATAATCTCCAATAGTATATGGCAATACGAAATATCCATCAGCTAAACCTTGCATTAAAGCAGAAGCTCCAAGTCTGTTTGCTCCGTGATCAGAGAAGTTAGATTCTCCAATTGAGAAACATCCAGGAATTGTAGTCATCAAGTTATAATCAACCCAAGTTCCTCCCATTGTGTAGTGAACCGCCGGGTAAATCATCATTGGTGTTACATAAGGATCTTCGTCAACAATTTTCAAGTACATTTGGAATAAGTTTCCGTATTTACTTTTTACGATATCAGTTCCTAATTTAGTAATTAAAGCTTTGTCATTTTCATTCAAACCTTTTACGTGGGCAGCTTCTTTTCCGTAACGTTCGATAGCCGCCGCAAAATCTAAATAAACTGCTTCACCCGTTTTGTTAACACCAAAACCAGCATCACATCTTTCTTTAGCCGCACGAGACGCAACGTCACGAGGAACTAAGTTACCAAAAGCAGGATATCTTCTTTCTAAGAAATAATCTCTTTCTTCTTCAGATAAATCAATTGCTTTTTTCTTTCCTTCACGAATAGCTTTTGCATCTTCCAAGTTTTTTGGAACCCAAATACGACCGTCATTACGTAAAGATTCAGACATCAAAGTCAGTTTTGACTGGTGATCTCCTGAAACCGGAATACATGTTGGGTGAATTTGTGTGTAACAAGGATTTGCGAAAAACGCTCCTTTTTTATGAATTTTCCAAGCTGCTGTTGCGTTACTTCCCATAGCATTTGTTGAAAGGAAAAATACGTTTCCGTATCCTCCAGAACCAATTACTACCGCGTGAGCAGAATGTCTTTCTATTTTTCCTGTAATTAAATCACGAGCGATAATACCTCTCGCTTTTCCGTTCACGATTACAATGTCAAGCATTTCGTGACGGTTGTACATTTTAATTTTTCCACGACCAATCTGACGGTTCATTGCAGAATAAGCTCCTAACAATAATTGCTGTCCAGTTTGTCCTTGTGCATAAAATGTACGAGAAACCAAAGTTCCTCCAAAAGAACGGTTATCTAAAAGTCCGCCATATTCACGAGCCAATGGCACACCTTGAGCCACACACTGGTCGATAATATTTGCAGAAACCTCAGCCAAACGGTGAACGTTTGCCTCACGTGCACGGTAGTCACCACCTTTTACAGTATCGTAGAACAATCTGTAAACTGAGTCACCGTCACCTTTATAATTTTTTGCAGCGTTGATACCTCCTTGTGCAGCAATAGAGTGCGCACGACGTGGAGAATCTTGGAAGCAGAATGCTTTTACGTTGTATCCTAACTCAGCCAAAGTAGCCGCAGCTGAACCTCCAGCTAAACCTGTACCAACTACAATAATATCTAAATTACGTTTGTTAGCAGGGTTTACTAAATTAATATGATCTTTATAATTTGTCCATTTGTCCGCTATAGGACCATTTGGAATTTTTGAATCTAATGCCATTATAATTGATATTAATTATTGTTTGAAATGATGAAATAAAGCGATAATTACGAAAGCTGCAGGAACTACCACTGCAAACCAGTAACCTACTTTCGCTAAAAATCTAGAGTATTTGTTGTGCATCCCTACAGATTGAAGAGAAGATGCAAACCCGTGCCATAAGTGAAATCCTAAAAGGATGAAAGACACACAGTATAATGCTGTACGAACCGGGCTTTGAAATTTATGAACTAACTCTCCATAATACCTTGTAGCATCTGGTGCCGTACCAGCTATATATTTATAGCTAACTTCAGGAAACCAGAAATCATAGAAATGCAATCCTAAGAAAGCCAAAATAACCAATCCAGAAATAATCATATTTCTAGAACTCCAAGAAGCATTTGCAGCTCCGTTGTATTTAGCATATGCAATTGGTCTTGCCGCGCTGTTTTGAGCAGTAAGTACAAATCCCATTACGAAATGAAAAATTACTCCAAATGCCAAAACTGGCTGCATTACATATTGTATCAGCGGATTGTATCCCATAAAGTGAGAAGCCTCGTTAAAAACGTCTTCACTCAAAATAGAAATAAAGTTTAAGGAAACATGCAGCGCTAAAAACGTGATTAAGAATATTCCCGAAAGAGCCATAGCTACTTTCTTTAAGATGGAAGCATTCAATAGTGCAGATTGTGCCATAAGTGTTTAAGTAGTTTGTTTTAAAAAATTAGACAAAAATAACTCAATTACAAAAGAACTACAACCATTTCGCTGTTATTTATAATGATTTTAAAATAGATTAAACATACGTACTTTTACGTACAATAATTGAGCTGCTTAAAAATAATTTACTATAGAAGCCCCAAAGCAATGCTTTTCAAGCCTTAAAAGAAAAAATCTATTCTAAGTAGATTACTAAAAATTTATCATATTGTTATTTTATTCAAAGTTTTGATTTGTTTTCTTCAAAAGTGTTCTATGTCCGGAATTTTATCAAAGTAAAAAATTGTCATTCCGCAACATAGTTTTACCTTTAGCGGCTCAAAAAATTAAGAATGAAAACAGGAATTGATGCTATATCTTTTGATGTAGCAAACATACATTTACCCATAAAAACTTTGGCCATTGCCAGAAATATTGAACCAGAAAAATTAGAAAAAGGTCTTGGATTACTAAAAATGACTTTCCCGGACGTTCATCAGGACGCTGTTGTTTTTGGAGCAAATGCTTTAACCAAGCTTGTCATTGATAATAAAATTGACTTAAAAGAAATAAGCCGAATTTATGTTGGTACCGAAAGCAGCATCGACAGCTCTAAACCAATTGCTTCTTATTTAATCAGCTTAATGGAGCAAAAATTTGGCGAAGATTCATTAGCAGAATGTGATGTTGTAGATTTTACTTTTGCCTGCATTGGCGGAGTTGACGCGATGCAAAACTGTCTTGATTTCGTAAAATTAAATCCAGCAAAAAAAGCAATCGTAGTTACTTCTGATTTTGCAAAATACGACTTAAACTCTGGCGGAGAATATACGCAAGGTGCCGGAGCAGTTGCAATGCTGATTACCTCAGACCCAAAAATTATTGCTTTTGATGACAATTGGGCAACAAGCACAAAAGGCGTTTTCGATTTCTTTAAACCATACAGAACCATCTCTAAAGAAGAAATCACTAAAAACACCAGCAACGATTCTTGGTTTGATAATTTAGAAGCCGAAATCGAAATCCATAAAGACCAGCCGGTTTTTGACGGACAATATTCCAACCAATGTTATATGGATCGTACGCGCAATGCTTACTTTTCATTCAAAAAATTAAAAAACACTACCGAAACTCTTTATAACACTTGGCACAGTATCGTAATGCACCTGCCATATTCTTTTCAGGGAAGAAGAATGTTATCTGAAATCTACGCTTTAGACAGTGCCGAAAAAATTATCGCTGATGATATTGCGACAGCCGATTATCAGACAAAAATTAAAGAAGTAGCAAAATCTGATGATTACAGAAGTTTTGTAACCGAAAAATTACAACCTGCAGAATTGGCTTCTTCTTTAATAGGAAACCTTTACACTGGTTCTATTTTCATGGGATTGCTATCGACTTTGGCTCATTTTTATGATACCAACAAAGATGTTGCAGGAACTAAATTTGGTTTCCTGGCTTATGGAAGCGGATCAAAATCGAAAGTTTTTGAAGGAACGATTCAGCCAGAATGGAAATCAGCTTTAGAAAACGTAAAGCTTTTTGAAAATTTAGCTGAAAGCACAGAAATTGATTTCAACACTTACGAAAGCCTTCATAAAAAAGAACAAAAACAAAGCGTAAGAACTCCAAAAAACGAATGGGTTTTAGACAGAATCGAAAAAGAGATTCCTGTTTTAATTGGAGCTCGTTATTATAAATGGATTGATTAAAAAATTCCAATAAAAAAAAACCGAAGCAATTGCTTCGNTTTTTTTTTATAACACAAAGTTTGTCATTGCGAGGAACGAAGCAACCACACTAACAATAATAAACGCGTTGAGATTGCTTCGTTCCTCACAATGACAATATTATAAATTACTTTAACCTCTATTTAAACAGAAAGACATTAAATATTACAACCAAAATTAAACTCCTAGAAAAATAACATCTAAACGATTTCTAGACGCAAAAGCTGATGATACCCTTAATGGCGCCCCCACAACTGCTGCAATTTTCAACGTTACAACATCTCCTGCATTTGCTTGAAAAATAGCTGGATAATGAATATTTAAATAACCACCTGCTGCAGTATAATAATATGTTTCATCACTTGAAAACAATACTCCATTTATAAATATCTGCACATAAAAAGATTTATTTTCAGCAACTGACCCATCATTAACAAAAAACGAATGAAAAATCAATTCATATTTTCCGGTATTAGGTGCGGTGTATGAATCAATTCCAGGAAGCGAATTGGAGACACCATAGTTTAGCATCAAATCACTGCCAATATTACAGTAATAGCTTTTATAATTAGAAGTTTGGGTTCCAATATTAGGTTGCCAAGTCCCTACACCATTTGCATCACTTGTTAACACTCTGCCAGCCACTTGTGTTCCATCTTTTATCTGCAAAGCTCCAGCTGTAGTACCATTATTGATCTGCAATTTTGTATTTGCTCCTCCTGTTAAAGCTGTAGCTGTATTAACTAAAACCTGCCCAGTAGAAGTAACACGCATTCTTTCAACATTATTTGTCTCTATTGGCAAATCAAAATTATCATTAGTTCCAATAGACTTAACAGCTCCATTATTATTCCCGTCAAGTATCCATGGTAAACCTGCAGACCAAACCACTTTTCCGGCGCTATTTGTAGTAAGCGTTGTATTTGATACTCCCGGCGCAATATCAATAATGGCATCACCGTCAAATAATTTGTTTGTTCCGCCTGTAATTGCTATAGTAGCATTTGTACTTAACAGAGAACCTTTTGCAAAGCCGTTTGATAAAGTCTCTTTTGTAATTGTTTTTAAAACACCATTAGCATCTGCAACTACAAGATTATCTGCTGCAGCACCCGTTTGCAGTCCTTTTAAAGCCAGAGTAAAAGCACTCGTTGTAGTTAAAACCGAAGGCTGTGTTAAAGCACCGCCCAGCTGAATATAACCATTATTAGCTGTAAGCCCGTTATTTACATAAGGGTTTATGGTAACTTTTTCTCCATACATGGTAACTACTGTCTTGGTTTGTGCAAAGACAAACACACTTTGAATCATCAATACTAAAAACGTAATTTTCTTCATTTCACTTATCTTTATTATTCTTAATTTTTGACATAAAATGTCTATTGTTTGTGCATTCGTTTTTTATCTTCTGCCACAAATTCTTTAATTAATTTCTCGCGATTAGCTATAATTTTAATCAAGACTTTTGTTGCTGTTTCATCACCTCGAAGAAACCTCATTTTAGCAGCCGGCACCTTAATACCCAACACAAGGGCAAGCAAAGTATAATCCCCATAAATTGTGCTCTTTTTAATTTGTTCGATTGTCATAACAAAAAAGTTTATTTATACCTTTGTTTATCACTGTAGCAAATATATACATAATTCTGTAAGTAAATGCATACAAATACAAAATTCTGTAAAGATTTTCTTAATGAACGATATAACTAAAAGATTTTTAGAGGTTTACAATTACTTAAAGGATCGAAACATGGTATCAAATCCTAAAAAATTTGCAGAGGAACTGAACATAAGCACATCTTTATTTACAGAAATCTGTAAACAAAGAACAAATGCAGGAATTACACCTATTCAAAATTTATTAAAAAGATATTCTGATATTGATGCCAATTGGATGATAACAGGCGAAGGATCTATGTTAAAAATCAGCACTCAAAATGCCGAATTAAATTCAAATATAGATTACAAAGAACTTGCCCAGGCAAGACTTGAAATTATAGAGTTGAAAAATGAAAAGATTGAATACCTGACCGAAAAATTAAAAAAATTAGAAAATCCAGAGTAAGAAATTAAAACAAAAAACCGAAGCAAATGCTTCGGTTTTTTGTTTCTATACCATACAGTTTGCCATCCTGAGCGAAGTCGAAGGACACACAAGCAGCTCTGCAACAATAATCCAATCTTTGTCGAGCAACTAACGCGTCCTTCGACTTCGCTCAGGATGGCAAGATTGTGTTAAAAAAACTTTGACAAAGTTCTTGGCACATAAAGCAACAACCCCAATCCTAAAACAAAAACCGCACAACTCAAAACCATCAAAATTTCATTTTTTAAAGCAAAAAAGGAAAATCCCACAGCAGCCGAACCAACAATTACCATTAAAGACTTTACAGTTTCTGTTTTTATAAAAGTAAATGCATGCAAAGCCAAACCAAGAAAAAGTAAAGATGGACCAACAGCCACAAACGGATAAAAAATTAATGGTGAATTGCTGATATGCTGACCTAATGCTTCTTTTGCAGTTTCATTATTTCCGTAACTTGACATTATAAAATCGATTGTGCAAAGTCCGATATGAGCTATAATGCCTAAAGCTGTCAAAACAGAAGCTACTTTATTTGTCTTTGTTTTTGGAAATGCGTCATTAAACGAAAGCAAAAAACAAGCTCCAATTAAATTAAACCAATGCGCAAAATCTATAGATTCGCTTAAACTTGGTAAAAGTTTAGAAAAGAATAAATAACTGGTTAGAAAAAACAGTAATCCGATTAGGCAACAATGTTTTGTTTTCATAATTTGTTTTAAAAATTGATGAAGCAAAACTAGAATGAAAATTTATCTGAAAGCTTTATTTTATTGACTTAGGTACGAAATGTATTATTTTAGGTATGAAATTACAATGCCAATAAAACATCTTTATAATTTTTCGAAACCGGAAGTTCAATTTGAGTTAAAATAATTGTATTTGCATTTCTCCAAGATTTAAAATGTGATGGATTTATTAAATGTGAACGATGTATTTGAACCAAAAATCCAAAATCGTCAAGCACTTTTTTGAGAGAAGATCGAATAAGTTTCGAATGGAGTTTATTATTTTCGATATAAAAAATCTCTATATAATTTTGTGCATTCGAAATACTGACCAAATCAGCTTTATTGATTTTTAGAATATCCAATCTGTTTTCTCCTCTAAAAAGCAAAACATCTTTCTCCTTTGGAATAAGTTTAATTAAATATCTTCTTGCGAGAATAATTACAGGTGTCAAAATCAAAGCGACTTTTATAAAGATTATCAAAAAGAATTCTGAAAAATCATATCCACCATTTAAAATTGGACTTTTATAAAAAGCAAAAACTCCAATTAAATACAGTACATAAAATAGAAAAATGGCTGTTATTTCTAAACTGATATTCCACTTCCCTATTCTTTTGTAAAAGCTTTTTTGAATAAAAGCTAAAAGACCATAACACAAAAATGCCATTACACTAAAACCAAAACTGATTAAAAACCAAACTCTGAAATTTATGGTTCCGTCATCAAAAGGTTTTATAACAAAAGCAAAAACGAAAAGCCATAAACTAATGAGAATGGCAATTACTAAATGATGCTTTATTGATGGATTTAGTTTGTTCATCCTAATTATTTTTTCACAATCTTGTCATTTCGACGAAGGAGAAATCTTCGCAAGTAACTCCGTTTCAACAAGCCAATCATTGCCGAGCTTCTCGTGAAGATTTCTCCTTCGTCGAAATGACAAACTAGACTGATAATTCTTTATTTATAAATCGTAAACTTATTATGACTTAACCTAAAACCCAAATTCTCATAAATTGCGACATTCTCTACACGTTTTTTATTTGTCGTTACTTCGATACTTTTTAGGTTATTTTTCTCAGCAAAATTCAAAATCTAGAATTTCCTTTTCGAGTTCGCAGATTGCTTTGTAAACGAAATCTAGATCTTGATTTTGTATTTTTCTGATTTTAGTTTTTTCATCTTTCATCTTAAAAATCAATTAGCTTAAACAAATTCTCCCAACCATTTTAATTTGCAGGTTTTATAATAAAGTTCCTTTTCTAGGTTCAATAAGCCATTCAATAGTAACAACTTTTGAACATTTATCTTTCACATCACTTCCCGCCCAATCAATTAAAATTGCGGCACCATCATTTTTAATTTGATCTTTAACAAAATCAAATGTTTTTATAGCTCCAACAGGACCTTCTCCACTTAAATCAAAAACTATATTTCTTGTTTTCGTAAAAAGAGAATATAAAGAAAGTAACTTTTTTTGACTATAATCAAGGCTTTTTACTTTGTCTTTTTTAGAGATACCGTTTTCTTCAAAGATTTTTGGCTCTGAGTCTTCATGCAAATTTGTATTTCTTTTTAAGTATCTACTTACTGTTATAGAATTAAAAATGCGTACAAATCTTGATTCTTTAAAATTCTCTGCAAAAGTTAAGGGCTGTACTATCTTTATATTTTCATGTTGTATTTTTCCTGTAAAAATATCTACTAACTCAGCTTTCATTTCATAAAAGTAAGCTGTTCCGTATATGTGAATGAGAAGCAGTTCTCCTTTTTTAAGTTCGAAAGGCGGTATAAAATATTCTTTGGTTCTTATTCCTTTGCTTTCTATTAATAGCTCTTTCATTTCTCAAGTCGTTCAAATTTCTGTTTGTATTTTTGAACATATTTATTCCACTCCTCATCATTTTTATAAACAGAAAAAGCATATTCAACGGTTTCTTTACTAAAATGATTTCCAAAAATATTCTCCAAATATTCTATTCCTGAATCGATTACTTGTTTTAAAACCTGTAGTTTATCAATTCCAGTTGCTTTACAGGCTTTATCCAGCCACAGTCCTTTTCCAATTTTCACATATTCTACAAGAAGATTTTCTGTTATAAATTGAGAAGGAACATCGTTGATATCGGGTTCATGTCTTCCGTTTTTAAAAACTAACAAAATCAATTCTTCCGAATAATAATCTTCTGGAATTAATCTCAGCATTGTACCGTTTTCTGCCGCTTTAAAACATAGTTCTTTCGTTATAAATTCATCAGGAATTACCTGAATTGCAAAACCATCTTTATTGACTAATTTTTCGCAGAGTTCAAAAGTTATAAAATCCTGATCAACAAACGGCAAAGCGTGAAATGTAATATTCAATGCCAAATTGCAGAGTTCTTCGGTTTTAAATTGCTTCGGAACTAGTTTAAGATCTCTGTAATTTGTCAAAACACGATCGCGCCAATATTCATAGGTTTTAGCGGGCGGATTATTTTGTTTTAAAACCAATTCGCCTCTTGCTAAATCTCGTTCTAATTCTTCAAAAGTTTCAATTAACGGATTATCAAGTAATTTGCGAAGTTCGTTTGAGATAATTTCTTCATCGGTTTCATCATCATATTCACATTCATTTTTCGGATCAATTTCATCTCTATCATTATAATAAAACAAATCATTTTTTCTTTCTGCAAATGCTGTATTGTGATCTGTTACGATAAAAACTGGTGAATTTATAGAACCCGAACAATTAAAACTTCCATGATTGTAATACGTCATCACAACTTCTTTTGCTGTAACATTTCCTTTTACTTCAACATTGGCACCGCCAAGTAAAAGACTTTGGCAGTTTATATTTCCGTTGATAAAAATATATGGTCCATAATCGCCTTCGGCATTAATCATTGAACCGCTTACAGAAAGATTTCCGTTTATAAAAATGCCTTCAATTCTTATTTCTTCAATTTTTTTAGCCGGAAGATTTAGCAATTTAGCCAGCCATTTTTTCTCTTTATCTTCATAAAGGTCTAAATAAAAATTTCCTTCAAAATTGGCATTTTCTTCTGCCGTTAGAAAAAAATCTTCGTCTTCCCATTCATCAAAATAATCAAACTTTTCATCCTCAGTTAAAAAAGGATATTTGGTTTTGATTTCGGCTATTGTCGTTAATTTAAAATTGGAATTCTGCATTTTATTGGTATTGTTCGAAGTGTTTTTTTGAATATCAAGATTACGTAATTCTAAATTCAAAATCAAACGATAGTCAGAAAAGTTGTATTTTTACCTGCGAAAAGATTTACAATTTGTATCTCACAAGAAAAACCTTGTTTTCTACACAAACCAAATAAGGTAACAGAATTTTAAATATCTTTGAATCATGAGCACAGTAAAACCAAAACATATCGGCAGAAACATTAGCCGAATTAGAGAACTGAGAGATATGAAGCAGGAAGCGCTTGCTATTGCAATTGGTACAAACCAACAATCGATCTCGATTATTGAAGGAAGCGAAAGTGTTGATGAAGAAAAACTAAAGAAAATTGCGGAAGCTTTGGGAGTTTCAGCAGAAGCTATTAAAAATTTTTCTGAGGATGCTGTTTTTAATATTATTGGAAATTCATATGATAATGGTTCTTCTTCTATAAATCATAACAATTGCACATTTAATCCGCTGGATAAACTTATTGAATCATACGAAGAGAATAAAAAACTTTATCAACAGTTAATTCAGGCTGAAAAAGATAAAGTTGCTTATTTGGAGAAGTTACTTGATAAGAAATAGAAATTTATTTTATAAAAAGAAAAACCGAAGTTTTGAAATTTCAAAAGCTTCGGTTTTTTTATGCTTATTGTTTTGTCATTCTTTGCGGAGTTACTTGTGAAGATTTCTCCTTCGTCGAAATGACAAGATTGTGTATATCTGCAACTTCTAAAAGAAAAAATCTGCTAAATCTGCGTGAGACAAAACAGACAATCTTTGTGGAGTTACTTGCGATCCTTCGACTTCGCTCAGGAAGACAAAACAAAACTTATACTTTGTGTTCTTTGCAACAAAAAACTTTGTGGCTTCGCGTCTTTGCGAGCAAAATCTCCTGCGCTCTTTGCGTAAACCTTAGCGCCTTTTGCGGTTAAATAAACTCCAAAAAATTAGAACCAAAACAAATAAGAAAACTTTAATAAATCTGCTATACGCCACTAATTCAAAAATCATTAATTTTGAAATTCAAAGTTCAAAAACGAAATAATTATGAAATATCATCAAATAAACAGCGCTCTTTTTGTAAAAAACCGCAGAAAGTTCATGGCTGAAATGAAACCTAATTCTGTTGCAGTATTCAACTCAAATGACATTTACCCAATTAGTGCCGACAGTACTTTACCATTTGCACAACACCGTGATATTTTTTACCTGAGCGGTGTAGATCAGGAAGAAAGCGTTTTGCTTTTGTTTCCAGATGCGCCTTATGAGCACCAGAGAGAAATTCTTTTTTTGAGAGAAACCAACGATCATATTGCTGTTTGGGAAGGTGAAAAACTGACTAAAGAACGTGCTTTTCAGGTTTCTGGAATTAGAACCGTTTATTGGTTACAGGATTTTCATAAAATTTTGAACGAAATGATGACGTATGCCGATACGATGTACATTAACACAAACGAACATTACCGCGCAACTGTTGAAACAGAAACCCGCGAAGCTCGTTTTGTAAAATGGTGGAAAGAACGTTATCCAGCACACAATGTTGCAAAAAGCAACCCAATTTTACAAAGACTTCGTTCTGTAAAAGAAAGCGAAGAAATCGATTTGATTCAGCACGCTTGTGATATCACAGAAAAAGGTTTCCGCAGATTATTAGGATTCGTAAAACCAAATGTTACGGAATATGAAGTTGAAGCCGAATTAGCTCACGAATTCATTCGCAACCGTTCTAAAGGTTTTGCATATACGCCAATTATCGCTTCTGGAAACAATGCAAATGTTTTACATTATATCGAAAACAACCAGCAATGTAAAGAAGGTGATTTGTTATTATTAGACGTTGCTGCAGAATATGCAAACTATTCAAGCGATATGACGAGAACAATTCCAGTTTCTGGACGTTTTACAGATCGTCAGAAAGCGGTTTACAATGCAGTTTTGAGAGTAAAAAACGAAGCGACAAAAATGCTTACGCCAGGAACACTTTGGAAACAATATCACATTGAAGTAGGTAAAATCATGACTTCTGAATTACTTGGTTTAGGTTTATTAGACAAAGCCGATGTTCAGAACGAAAATCCAGAATGGCCTGCTTACAAAAAATATTTCATGCACGGAACTTCTCACCACATGGGACTTGACACGCACGATTACGGATTGCTTCACGAACCAATGAAACCAAATATGGTTTTTACAGTTGAACCGGGAATTTATATTCCAGCAGAAAAATTCGGAATTCGTTTAGAAGATAACGTTGTGGTTCAGGAAAAAGGAGAACCTTTCAACTTGATGCGCAACATTCCTGTTGAGGCTGATGAGATTGAAACATTGATGAATGAATAATTCCCTGATGAAAAAGATTTTTCTCTTTGGCTTCTTATTGTTTCTGGCAAATATTTACGCGCAAACCGAAGGTTATGCCGTAAATAACGACGGAAGCAAAACATATTACAAAACATTCGGAAAAGGTGAACCGCTTTTAATTATAAACGGCGGCCCGGGAATGAACAGTAATGGTTTTGAAGATATGGCAAAAACTTTGGGCGAAAATCAGCAAACGATTATTTACGACCAAAGAGGAACCGGAAAATCAAAACTTTCAAAATTAGACGCTAAGACAATCTCTATTCGTTTAATGGCTGATGATATTGAATCATTGAGAAAACATCTTAAAATCAAAAAATGGAATATTCTCGGGCATTCTTTTGGAGGAATGTTGGGTTCATATTACGCAACTATTTATCCTAACAGTATCAATAAATTGATTTTATCTTCTTCTGGAGGTGTAGATTTATCTTTATTGAAAGGCCCGAATTTAATCGAATCGAATCTTTCGAAAGTTGAAATAGATTCTATGAATTACTGGAATGACAAAATCGAAAAAGGCGATACATCTCACAAAGCAAGACTCGGACGTGGTCGCGCCATGGCTCCGGCCTATGTTTACGATCAAAAATTTATTCCGATTATTGCCGAAAGATTAACTCAGGGAAATTCGACAATCAATGGTTTGTTATGGTCGGACATGCAGAAAATGAATTTTGACTGTAAATCTAAACTGAAGAATTTCAAAAATCCTGTTTTAATTATTCAGGGAAAAGAAGATATTATCAGCAATGAAATTGGAGAATTGGCACACAAGACTTTTCCAAATTCGAAATTGATTTTATTAGAACATTCTAAACATTACGGATGGCTTGATGCCAGAGAAAAGTATTTCGATGATATTAATTCCTTTTTAAAATCATAAAAATTAAAAAGCTGTTTCAAAAGGACAGCTTTTTTGCTTCTCAAATATTTGCAAAATTTATTCTATGTGTAAAACCTCAGCGGGGTAAAATATTTATAGATTTTAAATAAGACAAATAAAAAAAGCTCCAGAGGAGCAACATATATTAAGAATGTATAAAAATATGTCGCTCCTCCGG
>NZ_JBQEMU010000007.1:0-199778 GCF_052044235.1 Flavobacterium sp. 22659 | reverse complement strand
TCCAAGTCACAGTAGTATTTCCTAATGGGAAACTTGACGGTGCATTATTTGTTACTGTTACTGCTCCGCTGCAATTATCTGATGTTGTAGGTGTGCCTAAATTAACGCCAGTTGCTACACATGAATTGGCATTAGCAGAAACTACCACATTTGATGGGCAGGTAATTGTTGGCTTTTGAGTATCATTTACTGTTACAGTCTGTGTGCAGGTTTGTGTATTTCCTGCTGCATCCGTTGCTGTCCAGGTTACTGTTGTATTTCCTAATGGGAAACTTGACGGCGCGTTATTCGTTACGGTTACTGTGCCGCTGCAATTATCTGATGTTGTTGGCGTGCCTAAAGAAACTCCTGTTGCTACGCAAGAGTTTGCATTAGCAGAAACCACAACTGCTGATGGGCAGGTAATTGTTGGTTTTTGAGTGTCTTTAATAATTACTTTTTGAGTCGCAGTTTCTACGTTTCCGTTACCATCATTAAAACTCCAATTAATTGTATAAGTACCTTGAACTGAATAAGTCAAAGGATCGGTCGTTGTTCCGGTTACTGTTCCTTTACAATTATCTGTTGTTATAGGTGCGGTTGCAGTTGCTGAACATTGCCCTGTAATGTCTGCCAAAACAGGTTTTGCTGGTTTCTCTGTATCACTAACTTTTACTGTAGAAGCAGCAGAAGTTGCTTCACATCCAGTTGAAGAATTTGTAACTTTAACTTTATAATCTCCATCAGAATTTACAACTAACGAAGATGATGTTTGACCAGAAATTACAACATTGTTTTTATACCAAACATACGTTGGCGATGCTGCATTAGTTACTGCATTTAAAGTAGTCGTTAAACATGCCGTTAGTGCTCCTGTTATCGAAGCTGTTGGTAACGCATTTGGTGTAGTTGAAACACTGGCGCTGTTATTAGCCGTATTACTATCTACTGTTGATGCCGGCAATGCTGCTGTGTTATTGTAAACACCAGAAGCATTAACTTTTGCCGTAATTTTTAATGTTTCAGTTACTCCACCATTTACATCTCCTATACTCCAAACACCAGTTGAGGCATTATAATTTCCTATTGTTTGTGTAGAGCTGACAAATGTATAACCTGTAGGAAGTAAATCGTTTATCGAAACTCCTGTTGCGTTGTTAACGCCTAAATTGCTCAATTTTACTGTAAATTCAACATTTGAACCTACGCATGGAGTTGCGTTGTCTACAGTTTTTGTAACGCCTAAATCAGTACATAAAGTAACTGAAACAGGTTTTGATTGTGTCTGAGCTCCACAAGTTAAAGTTGAAGCAACTGAATAGGCTCCCGTTTTTGTAGCTGTATAAGTCTCTGAGTTTGCCCCTGATATAGCAACACCGTTTAAATACCATTGATAAGGAGCAAATCCTGTTGGTGTTTTTAATGTAGCTGTATTATTAGTACATCCTCCGCCTGATATATAAGTAAAGGTTGGATCTTCTGGCTGGACAGCAAAATTTGAGAAAAATCCCGCCATAGAGAAACCTCCATCCTGCTGTACAATTGAAACCGTTAATTTAGCATTACTTTCAATAGAAAGAAAATCTGGACTCCCAATTTGTTGACTATTGAAGTTTATTAAATACCAGCCTGTATTCCCTATCTGATAACGAGCTCCAACACCAGATATATTGGCAATATTATTCCCATTCACAGTTACAACTTCTGTCCCGCTTCTTAAAAGAATATATCCAAAATAATCTAATGTTCCCGTACCATAATTTCTAAATTTTGCGGTCTCTATGAAATTAGATCCACCGCATTCTGATACCGGCGCAATTGTGGAAATATCAACCTCGCATTTTTGTGCTGTTCCAGAATATACGGCAACTCTTTTATCTGCTTTAATATGAGAAGCTGTAAAACTAACATCTTTAACACCATTTATAAAAGTATAAAAATTTCCAGCTTGTGCTAAAGTTACAGTAACCGGTGATCCTACTAATGCTCCTGTAGTCGAATAGCTTTCTATGGTTACTTTTGTGTCGTCTTTTGTAGCCACAACAGTAGTCTGCTCTGCTGTATTATTTCCTGTTCCTCTTTCAAGAAAATATTCTGTCCCTAAAACTGCTTCAGGGGGAATTTGATTGTACGCCCCGTCTCCACATCCGCCTGGAGTATCAATTGCTGCCGAGGTATTCATAACTACAGGGTTTGAAGATTCTACGAGTGTTCCAATAGGTGCTGTAAACAAATAGCTTTGTCCTGCATTTAGAGTTGTTGTAACGACACTATTTATTTTTATTGAAGTCCCGTTATTAATAGCCATAACGCTGTATATTGGGCGTTGATCACCATAATTATTAAAATTACCAAGTGATCCATCTCTATAATATCCAACTCTAAATCTAATCCCTATTCCAGCATCTCCAAAACTTGTTAATGCAGCATTTCCTTTAATATCTTTATCACTGCCATCTGCTCCTAACGCATCAGAAGCAATATTTCTTAAATTTATTGATATAGGTTTATCTCCTTTAACAATTAAACCAGCAGCATTTAAAACGGTATTCAGTGTAAATGCAGGTGCGTCTTTTGGGAGACCTGCAAATCTATAAACAGCAGGAGTACCTTTTACCGCTGTAAGATTAGTGACTAAAGTCCCATCACTTTTTGATACAGTAATTTTTACAGTAGTTGTAGAGTTAGTTGCAATAACAATTTCATTCGCTTTACTAAAATACTGCCAAGGAGCAGGTGCAATATAGTGCGTAGTATAAAACTGCGCAGAAGCACTGGTGCTGATTAAAAGAAAGAATAAAATAGTACAATTTGATTTAAAAAACTTAAACCAATTAAAAGTAGAGTTACGCATAGACAGACTCGGTATTAATTTGAGTAATAGAAATTATTGTTGAAATCCCAGAATGGGCTTTCAAGTTATAAACGAGATACGAAAAAAATAAAGGGATAGATTTTAGATTATTGAAAATAAGCTTTTCAAAATCAAAAAAATAGTTATGCAGCGTTTTGACCATAATGTTCTCGGTTCAAGACACAAATGTCTCTCGGTTAAATTAGTAGTTTTGGAGCGGCGAAAATATATAAACACCTCAATACTAGCTACATTAGTCGACAAACTACTCGGAAAAACGTTGAAATACACTTTTAGTAAACTTAAATTAACTTTAACAAGTCAATAAACATGATAATTTAACAATGAAACAACAGAAATTTCTTAATTTTTTAAAGAAAAGTCAATTTATTAAGATTTAGAGGGAGAAAAAACTAAATTATCTTACATTTTATACTCATCAAAAAAAGAGATAAAAACAAATCAAACAACTGAAAATCAATAATATAAAAACACAAAATTGTAAGAAACAAATTTGATTTTAATTTAGATTATTCTAAAAATTTAATGTTTCTTTTGAGCCCGTCAAATTTGGTTCTTTTGATAGGAGAATTTTTAAAAACTACCCGAAAAGTTTCCTCGGTAATTTCTGTCCAGTCTTTTTTTGAGAAAGACAGCAGATCCGGATTTGGGTTAAAAAGTGGTTCTGAATGAGGTTTAGAAAATCGATTCCAAGGGCAGACATCCTGACAAGTATCACAACCAAACATCCACTCATCAAATTTTCCTTTCATATCATTCGGAAGATTTTCCTTAAGTTCTATTGTATAATAAGAAATACATTTACTGCCGTCTACAATATACGGAGCAAGGATTGCTTGTGTAGGACAAGCGTCTATACATGCAGTGCAGGAACCGCAATGATCTGTTACAGCATGATCATATTCTAAATCTAAATCCAGGATAAGTTCTGCTATAAAGTAAAAAGAACCTACCCTTTGGGTTATTAGGTTACTGTTTTTTCCAATCCAGCCTAAACCGCTTTTGGCAGCCCATGCTTTATCTAAAACTGGTGCAGAGTCGACAAAGGCACGACCGGATACATCACCAATATTTTCTTGTATCGAATGCAAAAATTCTTTTAATTTTTCTTTGATAACAAAATGATAATCCTGACCATAGGCATATTTCGATATTTTGAAACTTTCTTCATTTTGAGATTCAGATGGAAAATAATTCAGCAAAAGTGAAACTACACTTTTAGCATCATCTACTAATAAAGTCGGGTCTAAACGTTTATCAAAATGATTTTCCATATAAGCCATTTGACCATTATGGTTATTGTTTAACCATTTTTCAAGCCGTGGTGCTTCTTGTTCCAGAAAACCTGCTTTAGAAATTCCGCAAGAAATAAAACCCAATCTTTTGGCTTCTTCTTTTATAAATTTTGAATATGTCTCTTTTGAATTAATACTCATCTTTTAAAAAATGAAACTTCTACATTAACAGGTTTTAGAGTAATCAGCGGATTAAATTGAATTACATCATTATTAGATTTAATGATATATTTTTTTACAACTTGTGCTATAGTCAAGCACATTTCATAAATGGCAAATCCAGTGCCAATACACATTCTTGGACCAGCACCAAATGGATAAAAATATTGCATCGACTCCTTTTTTCGATCTCCAAGAAATCGTTCCGGAATAAATTCATCCGGATTCTTCCAATACTTAGGATTTCGATGCAGTTCGTAAAAAGAAACTCCTATTAGGGTATTCTTCTTTATATTAAAATGAGCAAGAGAATCATCTTCAAGATTTTGTCTGTCAGTAATCCATGCTGGCGGATACAAACGCATAGATTCGTTCAAAACAGCATTTGTATAGGTCATTTTTTGAAGCTGCTCGATAACATTATCCGTTTGAGATTCAATTTCGATTATTTCTTCAAAAATCTTTTGCTGAACTTCAGGATTTCTACCCAAAAGATGAAGTGTAAAAGTCAAAGCATTAGCAGTTGTTTCATGCCCTGCAATAAACAAAACTTTAATTTCGTCAATCAATTGTTCAACTGACATGCTTTCTCCAGTATCTTCATATCGGGTCTCCAAAAGCATGTTCAATAAATCATTTATTTCTTCTCCCGATGCTTTTCTTTCTTCTATGATTTCCTGAATAATATGATTGTTTTCTTCGGCTAACTTGAGATGTTTCTTAACCTGACCACTCAATGAAAACCACCATGCTTTATGTGGAAGTCTAATTTCTTTAATTAAGAAATTTTGAACTTCTTCTATAATAAACTTAATACGTTGAAATTTATTCTCAGCAGTCGAAAGCTGAAATAAAGATTTTGCTACGACATTAAATGCCAGGTTACTCATTACGGGAAAGAGGTCTATTGGCTTTTCTTCAATTAAATTCTCTAATTCTAAAACAATAACGGCATTCATATTATCAACCAGCTGATTCATTTTTTGTTTATGAAATGCCGGCTGAATCAAACGTCTTTGTTTTAGCCAAAAATCACCATCGCTCGTTAAAAGCCCTTTACCTAAATACTTGGAAAGATATACGGATTGAAATTTAGATTTATGGTAATTTTTTTGATTCTTAACTAAGATATACTGTGCAATTTCATTATCTCTCGACAAGATTATATATTTTGAAAGACCAATTCTAATAGAAAAAGAATCTCCCAATTTATCAAAATATTTTTTATGAAAAGGAATCGGATTTCTGCGAACACCTTCAGCATCTCTGAAAAATCTTAGTATAGATAATTTTTCAGGATAAGTATATTTTTGTTTTTCAGACATAAAAATTTAAAATAAACCTCCTTGTATATTTGTGTTTATCTTTCCTAAATGTTTATATGCTTTCTCGGTAACTTCACGCCCGCGGGGTGTACGCATAATAAATCCTTCCTGAATCAAGAAAGGTTCATAAACTTCTTCAATAGTTTCACTGCTTTCAGAAACTGCTGTCGCCAAGGTAGAAAGACCAACTGGCCCGCCTTTAAACTTATTAATAATGGTCAATAATATCTTATTATCCATTTCATCAAGTCCATGAGCATCAACATTCAATGCCTTCAATGCATATTTAGAAATCTCTAGATCAATCGTACCGTTGCCTTTTATTTGAGCAAAATCTCTAACTCTTCGCAACAATGCATTTGCGATACGAGGAGTTCCTCTGCTTCGGCCAGCAATTTCAATTGCAGCTTCAAGATCAATTGGCATTTTTAATATTCCAGCACTTCTTTCTACAATTGTGGTTAAAAGTTCGGTAGAATAATATTGTAAACGTGATGAAATTCCAAAACGAGCCCGCATTGGAGCTGTTAATAATCCGGAACGAGTTGTCGCTCCTATTAATGTAAATGGATTTAAATTGATTTGAACGGTTCTGGCATTTGGACCAGATTCAATCATAATATCAATTTTAAAATCTTCCATTGCTGAGTATAAGTATTCTTCAACAATTGGACTCAAACGATGAATTTCATCTATAAATAAAACATCTCTTTCATCTAGATTGGTTAACAATCCGGCTAAATCTCCAGGTTTATCTAAAACAGGTCCAGAAGTAATTTTGATTCCAACCTCCAGCTCATTTGCCAAAATATTTGCCAAAGTCGTTTTCCCAAGTCCGGGAGGTCCATGAAACAAAGCATGATCAAGTGCCTCTCCACGTTGGTTAGCAGCGGCAACAAAGACTTTTAAATTTTCCAAAACCTGATCTTGTCCGGCAAAATCGTCAAATGACAGCGGACGTAATCTTTTTTCAAGATCTAATTCTTCTGAGTTATATCCTTTAGTTGTAGGATCTAGATTTTCATTCATCCTGCAAAGATATAGAAACTAATTAGTTTGTAAAACAGTAAGCTTAAGGTTTAAACCTTAACCAAACAAAAAAAGGCTGTCATTTCTGACAGCCTTTGATATATTTTAGTGGTGTAAAACTTCTTCACCTTCTTTCATTGGTACATTTTGAGGAACAAAATCTACATCATGATTTGGGTTACTGTAGTCATACGGCCAACGGTATACGTGAGGAATTTCTCCCGGCCAGTTTCCGTGGATATGTTCAACTGGAGTAGTCCACTCTAAAGTTGTAGATTTCCATGGGTTTTGAACAGCTTTTTTACCGTAGAAAATACTGCTAAAGAAGTTGTATAAGAATACTAACTGGAATGCACCTCCTACAAGAGCAAATGTTGTAATTAAAACATTCACATTTTGTAAATCATCAAATAATGGGAAGTTAGTATTTGTATAGTAACGTCTTGGTAAACCAGCTAATCCGATAAAGTGCATTGGGAAGAAAACTCCATAAGCACAAACTGCTGTAATCCAGAAGTGAATATAACCTAAATTTTTGTTTAACATTCTTCCGTACATTTTAGGGAACCAGTGGTAAATACCAGCAAACATTCCGTAAAGTGCAGAGATACCCATTACTAAGTGAAAGTGAGCAATTACAAAGTAAGTATCGTGAACGTTAATATCTAAAGTACTATCTCCTAAAATGATTCCTGTTAAACCTCCAGTGATGAAAGTAGAAACCATTCCAATAGAGAATAACATTGCAGGATTGAATTGTAAGTTACCTTTCCATAAAGTTGTAATCCAGTTGAACGCTTTTACAGCAGATGGAATTGCAATCAATAAAGTTGTGAAAGTAAATACAGATCCTAAGAAAGGATTCATACCAGAAATAAACATGTGGTGACCCCATACAATAGTTGATAAGAATGCAATTGCAAGAACTGACATAATCATCGCTCTATATCCGAAGATTGGTTTACGAGAGTTCGTAGCCATAATTTCAGAAACAAGTCCCATTGCTGGTAAGATTACGATGTAAACCTCAGGGTGACCTAAGAACCAGAATAAGTGTTCGAACAATACTGGAGAACCTCCTTGGTAGTGTAAAACCTCTCCAGCAATATAGATATCTGATAAGAAGAATGAAGTACCAAAACTTCTGTCAAAAATCAATAATAAAGCTGCAGATAATAATACTGGGAATGAAATAACACCAATAATAGCTGTTACAAAAAATGTCCAGATTGTAAGAGGAAGTCTAGTCATAGACATTCCTTTTGTTCTTAAGTTAATAACAGTTACAATGTAGTTTAATGATCCCATTAAAGAAGATGCAATAAATATAGCCATTGAAACTAACCATAAAGTCATACCTGTTCCAGAACCTGGAATTGCTTGCGGTAATGCACTCAATGGAGGATAAATTGTCCAACCTGCAGAAGCTGGTCCAGCTTCAACAAATAAAGAACTTAACATTACTACAGCAGATAAGAAAAACAACCAGTATGAAATCATGTTCATAAATCCAGAAGCCATATCTCGCGCTCCAATTTGAAGTGGAATAAGTAAGTTACTAAAAGTTCCACTTAAACCTGCCGTCAGTACAAAGAATACCATGATGGTACCATGAATTGTAACTAAAGCAAGATAAATATCATTAGCCATTACACCATCAGGTGCAAATTTATCTCCTAATAAAACATTGAATATTTTAAAAGACTCTTCTGGCCACGCTAATTGCATTCTGAAAAGCAAGGACATTGCAATCCCAATTACTCCCATAACAATACCCGTAATTAAGTATTGTTTAGCAATCATTTTGTGATCAATACTAAAAATATATTTAGTAATGAACGTGTCTTTATGATGATGTTCGTGCTCGTGATCGTGTCCGTGATCGTGACCGTGCGCTTCTGCTGACATATATGTGTACTT
Organism: Flavobacterium sp. 22659; assembly: GCF_052044235.1. Taxonomy (NCBI): domain Bacteria; kingdom Pseudomonadati; phylum Bacteroidota; class Flavobacteriia; order Flavobacteriales; family Flavobacteriaceae; genus Flavobacterium; species Flavobacterium sp. 22659. The sequence goes on along the minus strand of NZ_JBQEMU010000007.1, from coordinate 191,196 downwards.
TAAATTTTCTTAATAATATTATTTCATCGCAACTTTAGCTACAGCTGCTTTAACAGTATCAACTACCGCTTTTACGGTATCTTTTACTTTTGCAGTAGTATCTGTAGTTGGAGCAGCTCCTTCAGCTGGTTTTTCAGCAGCTTTTGCTGCTTTAATATCTTGAGCTAAAGTAGTTTTTTCACTTAACCATTTTTTATAATCTTCAGGAGTATCAACCACAACTTTCATTTGCATGTTATAGTGTGAAGCTCCACAGATTTTATTACATAATAATAAATAGTCAAATGTATAAGGATCTAAAGCTGTACCGCCTTTTGCAACTAACTCAGCACTTTTTTCAGCTCTAAGTTTATTAATATTCGCAACTTTCTCAACCATAAATGGAAGCTCTCTGTATTCAGCAGTAGTATAAGTTGGAACGAAAGCAAATTCTGTAACCATTCCAGGAACACAGTTCATCTGCGCTCTAAAGTGAGGCATATAAGCTGAGTGTAAAACGTCTTGAGAACGCATTTTGAAGTGTACTTTTTTACCTTTAGGGATATGCAGCTCAGAAACTACAATATCATCCTGAGAGTTAGGATCTGACATATCAACTCCTAATGTATTGATTCCTTCAATTAAACGTACGTTAGCTTTTCCTAAAACATTATCTTGTCCAGCATATCTAGCTGTCCATTTAAATTGCTGAGCGTATAATTCAATTTCAATTACATCTTCGTCTTTATCAACAAACATAATGTTATTCCAAGCATATAATCCGTAAAGAATTAAACAAGCTAAAACAACAGATGGAATGATACTCCAGATTGCTTCTAATTTGTTACTATCAGCAAAGAATAATGCTTTTTTATCTTTATTTCCTTTGTATTTAAAAGAAAACCAGTATAATAAACCTTGAGTAATAACTTGAACTGTAAAGATCAAAACCCAAGTAATATTCATTAAACTATCTACTAAACCACCATGCTCTGAAGCAGGAGTATGAAGCGCCAAATTACCCCATTTTAGTAAACCATAAATAGTAAATATATAAATGAATGCTAAAAAGCCAAACAAAATATATCCCTGAATGTTATTGTCATTATCTGATGCAACTTGAGAATCGTCCGAAGAAGATCCTACTTGAGTAAGATCAAATATCTTGGTCAATTGCCATAGTGCAACTGCTAATAAAACTAAAACTATAATTACCAACAAACTTGTCATCTGTTTACTTCTTTAAATATTAATAATGAAAATGTTTACTTTCTTCGATGAAAGGATTTCTTTTTGCAAGCAAAGGAGATTTAGTTAATGCAGTAAATACAACAAATATAAATAAACCTAAGAAGAAAAGAATAGATGCAATTTCAGGAACTCCAATAAACCATTTGTCTCCAACTGTACCAGGCATAATCATATTAAAGAAATCAACATAGTGACCTAATAAGATTACAATACCTGCCATAACTACAACCCAGTTAAGACGTTTGAAGTCTGTATTAATTAATATCAATAATGGGAAAACAAAGTTCATAACAACCGCACCAAAGAAAGGAAGGTTATATAATTGAATTCTTGTTACGAAATAAGTTACCTCTTCTGGAATATTAGCATACCAGATCAACATGAACTGAGAGAACCATAAATAAGTCCAGAAAACACTAATACCAAACATGAATTTAGCCAAATCGTGAATATGACTAGTATTTACATATTCTAAATATCCTTTAGATTTTAAGTAAATTGTAATTAAAGCAATAGAAGTAATACCACTTACAAAGAAAGAAGCAAATACATACCATGCAAACAAAGTACTGAACCAGTGTGGATCAAATGACATAATCCAATCCCAAGCCATAATAGACTCAGATACGATAAAGAAAACTAAGAATCCCGCAGAAATTTTGAAATTCTTTTTGTAGTAAAGATCATCATTTGCCTCATCTTGAGCTAAACAGTTTTTTCTAGAAAAATGACGGTAGATATTCCATCCTAACAAAAAGATAAAAGCTCTTACAATCCAGAAAGGGAAATTTAAATATCCTGATTTACCAGCAATGATAGCATCATAATTTGGAGTTTTAGGATCAGTTACTCCTTCACCTAACCAAACAAATATATGATTAAAATGTAATCCGCATAAAACTAAAATTATGAAGAAAATGATAGAACCAGCTGGTAAGTAAGCTGTTATACCCTGCATAACTCTAAATAAAACTGGAGACCAACCTGCCTGAGCAACTTGTTGAATAGCATAAAATGCTAAAACCCCCATAGAAAGCAGTAAAAAGAAAATACAAGCTACATATAATGCAGACCAAGGTTTGTTTTGCAATTGGTGCAATACATGGTTTAAGTGTTCAGTGTGCTCATCAGCTGCACCAACTTTTGCATGTTCTCCTCCTTTGTGTTCTTCGTGTGAAGCTTCAGCAGCCTCATGATGTCCTGCCTCTTTATGTGAAGCCTCTGCAGACTCCCCATGTGCAGTACCGTGAGCTCCGTGAGCATCTGCTGCTAGTATTTTTTCAACTTCTTGAATATCTTTAGGTGCACTTAAAAAACCATACCCAATTCCTAATAGTCCTAGAACCATTAAGATGATAGAAAAAGTTTTTAATTTACTTGAAAATGTATACATATCTATTACGATCAGTTTGTTCAACAATTATAATTGGCTTTTTAGTTTCAGAACATAGTCAGCAACTAACCAACGTTCGTGAGCACTTAATTGATTTGCATGTGAACCCATTGCATTTAAACCATAAGTCTCAACATGAAAGATACTACCTTCAGTGATTTCTCTGTCTTTATAGCTAGGTACTCCAAGAAATTTTTCTCTTTCAACCAATTTACCTTTACCGTTACCAGCAGCTCCATGGCAGCTAATACAGTAAATTTCGAAAAGTTCTTTCCCTTTTCCAGAATTTTTCTCTTCTTCTGTCAAAGGTGATTTTAAATTAGCTTTTGCTAATTCATAACCAGCTGTAGAATTTTCATATTCATAAGGTTCAAAACCTCTATTGATAGTTCCTTCAACAGGAAGCTGTCCTTCTTTTCCTCCTTTAAATATTTTTGCTTCTGTATATGGCTCGTAAGCAACAGACTCATACATATTTGGGAAATACTGATAGTTTGGCGCCGAATTATTGTGGCAAGATGAAACTAAAATAGTTATACCAACTAAAAGTGTTATTTTATATATCCTTTTCATAGCTACAATTAATTCTTTTCAATTACTTTAACTTCAACAGCTCCAGTGCCTTCGAAAAAAGAAACAAGTTCTGCTTCGTTATCGTTTACAGCAACTTCCATTAAGAAGTGGTCATCTGTTGTTCTTACATCAGGATTCTCAGCTTGTTTAAATGGCCATAATCTACTTCTCATGTAAAAAGTGATTACCATTAAGTGGGCTGCAAAGAACACCGTCATCTCAAACATAATTGGCACAAAAGAAGGCATATTCTGGATGAAACTAAAACTTGGTTTACCTCCAATATCCTGCGGCCAATCGTGAATCATGATATAACTCATCATTGTTGTTGCAACAGAAATACCAACACATCCGTATAAAAAAGCACATATTGCTAATCTTGTTGGTGCTAGTCCCATAGCTTTATCCAATCCGTGAACTGGGAATGGAGTAAAAACCTCTTCAATATGATGATGAGCAGCTCTAGTTTTCTTTACTGCATTCATCAAAACGTCATCGTCATTATAAATGGCGTATATAACTTTATTACTCATGATGTGAATCTTTATTTGCTCTTTCTCTAATGTAATTATCTCCTGTTCCTTTCAAAATTGTTTTTACCTCTGCCTGAGCGATTACAGGGAATGTTCTAGAGTATAATAAAAACAATACAAAGAAGAAACCAATTGTTCCAATGAAAATTCCAATATCAACAAATGTTGGTGAGAACATTGTCCAAGAAGATGGAAGGTAATCTCTATGTAAAGAAGTAACAATAATTACGAATCTTTCAAACCACATACCGATGTTTACTACAATCGAAATGATGAATGAGAACATGATACTTGTTCTTAATTTTTTGAACCACATGAACTGAGGAGAGAACACGTTACATGTCATCATTGACCAATATGCCCACCAGTAAGGTCCAGTAGCTCTGTTTAAGAATGCATATTGTTCATATTCTACCCCTGAATACCAAGCTACGAATAACTCTGTAATATAAGCAACACCTACGATAGAACCAGTAATCATGATAATGATGTTCATTAACTCGATATGCTGTAATGTGATGTATGCTTCAAGGTTAGAAACTTTTCTCATAACGATCAACAATGTATTTACCATCGCAAATCCTGAGAAAACCGCTCCAGCAACGAAGTATGGAGGGAAAATTGTTGTATGCCATCCAGGAATTACAGAAGTAGCAAAGTCCATAGATACAATTGTGTGTACAGAAAGTACAAGAGGTGTGGCTAAACCAGCTAATACCAAAGATACTTCTTCGAAACGCTGCCAATCTTTAGCTCTACCGCTCCATCCAAAACTTAGGATAGAATAAACTCTTTTGTTAAATGGAGTAATAGCTCTATCACGAAGCATAGCGAAATCAGGCAATAAACCAGTCCACCAGAATACTAATGATACTGAAAGATAAGTTGAAATCGCGAATACGTCCCAAAGCAATGGTGAGTTAAAGTTTACCCATAAAGATCCAAATTGATTTGGAATAGGTAAAACCCAGTATGCTAACCATGGACGCCCCATGTGAATGATTGGAAATAAACCTGCCTGAACTACCGAGAAAATGGTCATAGCTTCCGCAGAACGGTTAATAGCCATTCTCCAACGCTGACGGAAAAGTAAAAGTACTGCAGAAATCAAAGTTCCAGCGTGACCAATACCAACCCACCAAACGAAGTTAGTAATATCCCAAGCCCAACCAACTGTTTTGTTTAATCCCCATGTTCCGATACCGGTAGATACGGTGTAAATTATACAACCTAACCCCCAAAGGAAGGCTACTAATGCGATTGTAAATACAATCCACCATTGTTTATTTGCAGGTCCTTCAACAGGCGCTGCCACATCTACAGTTACATCGTGATATGATTTATCACCTATAACTAAAGGTTTTCTAATGGGTGCTTCGTAATGAGACGACATAATCCTTTATATTGTTTCTTAATTAATAATTTTACTAAGTGTTTCTAACTTTTACATGATAGAAAACATTTGGTTTTGTACCAACATGCTCTAATAAATGATACATTCTTTCGCTTTCTGCTAATTTTGCAACTTCGCTTTCTTTATCATTTACATCTCCGAATACCATAGCACCAGAAGAACAAGCTGCAGAACAAGCACAAGCATTGTTGAACTCATCTTTACCTACAACTCTTCCTTGACGTTTAGCTTCAAGGATAACTGCTTGAGTACTTTGGATACAGAAAGAACATTTTTCCATAACTCCACGAGAACGAACGTTTACGTCTGGGTTTAACACCATACGACCTAAATCGTCATTCATATGATAATCGAATTCACTGTTTTTGTTGTACAAGAACCAGTTGAAACGACGAACTTTATAAGGACAGTTGTTCGCACAGTAACGAGTACCAACACATCTGTTATATGCCATGTGATTCTGACCTTGACGACCGTGAGAAGTTGCCGCAACTGGACAAACAGTTTCACATGGTGCGTGGTTACAGTGTTGACACATTACCGGCTGGAATGCTACTTGTGGATTATCTCCAGGTTTTTCCATTTCATTAAATGTAGATAATGAACTAGATAAACCAGCAATTCCTTCTTTTCTTTCGTTATCACCTTCAAAAGTGCTTTCAGAAGAATAGTATCTGTCGATACGTAACCAGTGCATATCACGGCTTCTTCTAACTTCTGCTTTACCTACAACTGGAACGTTGTTTTCAGCGTGACAAGCGATAACGCAGGCTCCACATCCAGTACAAGCATTTAAGTCGATTGATAAGTTAAAGTGATGTCCAGTAGTACGATCAAATGATTCCCATAAATCTACAGTAGTAGCTTCTACTTCCTGATGATCTAAAGATACCATTGGCTGTTCGTTCCAATGTTTTGCATCTTGAGTATTGAAGATTTCTAAAGTAGTTTCTTTAATAATATCTCCTCTACCCATTAAAGTTTTCTGTCCTTGAACACAAGCAAACTCATGTTCTCCATTTGCCTTAGCAAGTGTAATAGACTGAACACTATTGAAATTTTTATATAAAGCGTAAGCATTAATACCTACTTGCATTTCTTCTTTTAAAGCCGCTTTACGACCGTATCCAACAGCTAAACCAACTGTACCAACAGCTTGCCCCGGCTGAACAATAACTGGCACATTTTCTAGTTTGTTTCCATCAGCAGTTGTAATAGTAGCATAACTACCATTTAAACCTCCGTTAGCAACGATTTCATTTGATAAATTGAATTTATTCGCATCAGCATTTGAAACTGTAACATAGTTATCCCAAGAAACTCTTGTAATTGGATCTGGGAACTCTTGCAACCAAGGATTGTTTGCATGCTGACCATCTCCCATACCAGTTTTAGTATATAATACTAATTCAAGTTCTCCAGAAGATTTTGCTTTAGAAAGTAAACTTGCAGCTCCGGCGAAATCATAAGAACCACCAGCTAAAGCAGCAGAACCAACTACAAAAACTCCATCATGTAAAACTTTATTCCAAGAAGAACCAGCAATGATTGCTCCAGAATTAGCTTTTAAATAATCATAGAAGTTTCCTGGTGTACCGTTTAATGATAATAAAACATCTTGAAATTGTTTTGTATCAAAGATCGGACGAATCGTAGGCTGAGTTAAGCTATAAGTACCTTTTGTAATCTCTACATCTCCCCAAGACTCTAAATAATGAGGCGCTGCAGCAGCGATTGTAGATATAGCAGCTGTTTCATCTTCTTTTAAAGAGAATGCAACAGATGTTTTAACTTTTTTCAATCCAGATACAAATGAAGCAGAATCTGCTAAAGTGTAAACAGGATTAACTCCGCTCATAATTAAAGTGTGAACACTTCCAGCATTCATATCTTTTATTAATTGAGCTACAACAGCATTAGAACCTTTTCTAATTTGTCTTGTTCCAGCAGTACTAAAAGCCTCACTAGCTAATGCCTGATTAATAGCTAAAACTAATAACTGAGCATTTTTGTCTTCGATTCCAGATACTAAAATTCCTTTTGTACCTGCTGCTTTTAATTGTTGAGCCGCTTTTACAACTTCTGCTTTAAATTTCGCATCTAAAGAAACAGGAACTGAAGCACCAACAACAATATTATATATTTGAACTAAAGCTTGTTTTTGATCAGCTGTAGTCATTGGAACACGCTTATCAGCCGCCGCTCCAGATAATGTCATATTTGATTCAAACTGAAAATGACGAGACATTTTTCCATTTTGAGGAATACGTCCTTTTGCATATCCAGCATCGTATCCACCACCTTGCCAGTCTCCTAAGAAATCAGCCCCAACAGATACAATTAATGAAGCTTTTGAAAAATCGTAATCAACTAAAGCTCTTTCTCCGTATACAGTTTCAAATGCATCTAAAGCATCAGAAGATGAAACCGCATCATAAACTACATGCTTAGCGTTTGGATTTTTAGCAATAAATTCACCAATTAATTTTTCAGTAGTCGGGCTCGCTAATGTGTTAGTCAATAATACTACTTGACCTCCTTTAGCTTTTGCATCAGCCAAACTTGATTTAATTTTTAAATCAACTGCTGACCAACTGCTGTTTTTTCCATCCAATTTAGGTTCTTTCAAACGCATACTATCATATAAACCTAAGATAGAAGCATGAATTCTTGCATTGGCAGAAAACTTAGCACCAGCAATGGTGTTGTTTTCAATTTTAATTGGACGACCCTCACGAGTTTTTACCAAAAGATTTGCAAAATCAAAACCGTCAAAAACAGTAGTTGCATAATAATCTGCAACACCAGGAATGATTTGCTCTGGTTGTAATACATAAGGGATAGACTTGTGCACAGGACCTTCACAAGCAGCAAGTGTAACTGCCGCAGTACTAAATCCTACGTACTTTAAAAAGTCACGACGTGAAGTTCCAGATGAAGCTAAAGCATCTGCATTCCCTAGAAATTCTTCTGTAGGAATCTCTTCAACAAATTCGTTATTTCTAAGCGCCTCAACAATAGAGCTATTTTCTAGCTCTTCAACACTTTTCCAGTATTTTTTGTTTGATGACATTGTATATATATATTAAAATCTTAATAATTCGATTAATAGTGGCATTTACCGCATTCTAAACCTCCCATTTGCGCTGCAGTTAATTTCTCTACACCGTATTTTTTAGAAAGTTCAGCATGAATTTTTTCATAGTATGCGTTTCCTTCCATCTTAACATCAGTTTTTCTATGGCAATCAACACACCATCCCATTGTTAATTTAGAATATTGCTTCATGATTTCAAATTCTTGTACTGGACCGTGACAAGTTTGACATTCAACTCCTGCAACAGAAACGTGTTGTGAGTGGTTGAAATAAACAAAATCAGGAAGATTATGAATACGAACCCATTTAACTGGCTGTGTTTTTCCAGTATAAGCTTGTTTAGTCTTATCCCATCCAACAGCATCGTATAATTTTTGAATTTGAGCATCGTAAAACGCTTTGCTGTATTCAGCAGTAGCAGTAGTTTCAGCAACCTCAGAAATATTTTTATGACAGTTCATACAAACATTTAAAGAAGGAATACCAGCAGTTTTACTTACACGTGCAGCAGAGTGGCAATATTTACAATTGATCTCATTATCTCCAGCGTGAATTTTGTGAGAATAGTGAATTGGCTGAATTGGCTCATAATTTTGATCAACACCAACCTGCATCAAATATCCATACACAAAGTAACCACTAGCTAAAAGCAGAAATATAGAAGTAACTAATACCAAAAATTGATTTTTAGCAAAAGCTTTCCAAATTGGAGTTCTGCCCTCTTTTGGAGCAACTTCAATTCCGTTATTGCTGGCAACTTTAGTCAATACTTTATTCACCATGAACAACATAACAACTAAAATAGCCATTACAAGAGCAAGAGCTCCTAAAATAATGTTGTTAGAAATTCCTCCGCCTTCTACGTTAGTTCCAGGAGGAGTAGCAGCTCCGCCTGTAGCTACAGCCGGCTCAGCTTTTACTTCAGAAGTATAAGCGATAATATTATCAATATCACCTGTAGATAATTGAGGAAAAGAAGTCATTACTGCCTTGTTATTTTCCTCGAAAAGTTTAACAGCAACAGGATCTCCTGATTTAATCATATCAGAACTGTTGTGTACCCATTTGTAAATCCAAGCCATATCGTGCTTAGAAGCAACGCCTCTTAAAGCCGGACCTGTTGATTTAGCATCTAATTTGTGACATGCAGCACAATTTGCATTAAAAAGTTCTTTCCCTTTTACCGGATCACCACCAGATGCAGCAGCCGGAGCAGCAGCTTCAGTCGCCGCAGGAGCAGCAGCAGGATCTTGAGCAAATGAAGTTAGGGAGAAAATCAACGTTAGCGATAAACTAAGTAATAATTTTCTTGAGATCGAATTATGGTTACCCACCTTTTTCATATAGTATAATAATTATCTACTAATTTTTGGTATGATTTTTTCTGTAATAAATCAGACTAAAATTAATACCTTCTTTTAAAACTTGCACAAAAATACGACTTATGAACTATTCTCAAAACCTTAAAATAGTCTTAAATATCAATTTATATCAATTCTAAATAATATTAAAATTTTACATACAAACTTTAAATAGTATTTTTGCATAAAAACCATCACATTATGAGAATTTTAAGCTCTTCAAAAAACGTTTTCTTAACATTAACAATGTTGACATTAGGATACAATATTCATGCTCAAAGCCAAAATTTAACACTGAATCAAGACCCTAAATTTGAACAGTTAATGAACGACAAACGTAAATTTAACACATCAATAAGTACAAACGATTCTTATAGAATTCAAATTTTCAGCGGTAAAAGCGAAGACGCTAAAAAGACATTATCTGACTTTAAAAGAGAATATTCGAACATAGACGGAACTATAATTTTTAACACTCCTAACTACAAGGTTATTGTTGGAAATTTCAAATCCAGAATAGAAGCCGAAAGAAATTTGGTTGACATTCGAAAAAAATACAAAAGTGTCTTTTTATTAAAGCCTGGCAAATAATTAAAGGACATATAGAGTAATAAAAAAAGCGAGATAATTATCTCGCTTTTTTTTATGTATACATTTCAAAGTAAAAACTTTCAAATCAATTCACCACTTTAATTCCATTTGCTAAAAATCGAATCTCTTCTTTTGGTGAATTAATAGCATCTATTTCTGCTTTTGATTTTTTAGCATCTTTAGCATAATGTTTTAACTCATCAACTGAAGTTACTTTTTTCTCAGCACTACCTTCCAAAACCACATTTTTACCTTTTAAGGCGGTTGGAACAAAAAACGCATAATCCTTCATCTTTACAAAGAAAGACGAGCCATCTTCTGTTTTAAGAGTTATCCAGCATCCTCTTTTCTCACAAACATTTGTTACCTCTCCTTTTACGGCAACTCCTTCTGCCCTTTTTGTGTTTTTTAACTCACTTTCTAATTTCTTAACAGAAATTGCCTTGTTTACAACATCACCCGAAACATCTGTTCCATAATAATCCCCAATTAAAGCATTTCCTGCAGGCGGTGCAGGCTTCTCAACACTTTCCTGCGAAAATGACAATGTAGAAAAACTTATAAAAAGCGTAAAAGCATATATTGACAATCGTTTCATATTTATATAATTTTATCAAAAATAATATTAAAATCTGAAATAAGAATACCCTTTTCTAAGCTCCTGCCATTTCTTTTTTAACCTCCTCCAAATCGGATAGAAAAGCCGAATTAACACAAAGACACTCAACAGCAGCCCGCCCCATAACTCTTCCCATTTCAACATCACTATACCAATGTGCATTACAAATAACACGGCTTTCACCAAAGTCATGTCCACGTTTTAAAATCTCTTCCTGTTTATCCGGAAAAAGCTTAATCAAAACCAAAGACCATGCCCAGCCTACAGCCGCATGACCTGAAGGAAAAGACCCAACTTTATATAATATATTTTCCTGATCCGGAGTGCAGGTTTTTTGATTATTAACCATAAACGGCCGTTCTCGCTTATAATGATTTTTAGCCGCATAAGTAGATAATCCCGCATCGGTCATTACTCTTCGCATAAGAACATAAAGCTTAGGTGTTTTTGTTTCACTAATTTCTATACCTAAAATTGGTTCAAATGATTTAACAGCAAAAGGAAAGGACAGATCTGCATCTCTTGCAGCCTGCAAAAAACGCTCCTTATCCTTAGACTCAACAGCCTTTTTTGCATGCTCTAAATCAAGATCAAAAAGGCTGGAGTTATGTTCCGGAGGCGGCGACAATAAAAGAAGACTATTAGGCATTTCTGTTTCAGACAAATACCCATCCAGCAATGCAGGCATTATCTGCCTTAACTGCTGAACGTTTGTAAAATTACTAACAGCATTATTATCTGACTTAAAACGTTTCCTAAAAATTGCATTAATAATACGAATTACCGTTATCTTCATATCCAGCACAAATAATTTTCACTCAAACTATCTATTCTATTTTTAAAGACAAAGAAACAAACAATCCTAAAATCACGCCTAGTTTAAATTATTCATTTATGTTTCATATTATAAAATGAAACACATTTTTATAAAAAAGATCCGCCAGAATTACACTTACACACAAAACCTTTTTAAACAAAAAAAGTCCCAATTTTCATTGGGACTTTTTAATATTAATATTGAATATTATTTCAATTTCTTCTTGATAGCTACTTCATGGTAAGCTTCAATCACATCGCTAATTTCAATGTCATTAAATCCTTTAATTTGAATACCACAATCATAACCTTTTGTTACTTCTTTAACATCATCTTTGAATCGTTTTAAAGCAACTAACTCACCTGTATGAACTACAACTCCATCTCTAATAACTCTAATTTTAGAAGTTCTTAAGATTTTACCATCAGTTACCATACAACCTGCGATTGAACCTACTTTAGAGATTTTGAAAATCTCACGAATTTCAGCAGTTCCTAAAACTTCTTCTTTCATTTCAGGAGCTAACATTCCTTCCATTGCATCTTTCAAGTCGTCAATAGCTGCATAGATAATAGAGTAGTAACGGATATCGATTTCTTCCTTATCAGCAAGCTGTCTTGCATTTCCAGCTGGACGAACGTTAAATCCAATAATAATCGCATCAGATGCAGAAGCCAGGTTAACGTCGGTTTCTGTAATCGCACCGACTCCTTTGTGGATAATATTAATTTGAACTTCTTCTGTAGAAAGTTTAGAGAACGAATCTGATAACGCTTCAACAGATCCATCCACGTCTCCTTTAAGGATTACGTTTAATTCTTTAAACTGACCAAGTGCAATACGACGTCCAATTTCATCAAGCGTAATATGTCTTTGTGTACGTACAGACTGTTCACGCATTAATTGAGAACGTTTAGATGCAATTTGTTTTGCTTCTTTTTCATCTTCAAATACGTTGAATTTATCACCTGCAGTTGCAGCACCGTCAAGACCTAAAACAGATACCGGAGTTGAAGGACCAGCTGTTAAAACTGTATGCCCTCTTTCATCATGCATAGCTTTCACTTTTCCATGATGTTTACCTGCCAGCATATAATCTCCAATTTTTAGAGTTCCATGCTGAACTAAAATCGTAGATACATATCCTTTACCTTTATCTAAGTAAGCCTCAACAACAGTTCCCTGAGCTGCCTTATTTGGATTAGATTTTAAATCTAAAATCTCTGCTTCTAATAACACTTTTTCAAGTAATTCTTTCACACCCAATCCTGTTTTTGCAGAAATATCATGTGATTGAATTTTACCACCCCAATCTTCAACAAGTAAATTCATACCTGCTAATCTTTCTTTAATTTTATCAGGGTTAGCATTTGGCTTATCAACTTTGTTGATAGCAAATATAATTGGAACTCCAGCTGCCTGAGCATGACTGATTGCCTCTTTTGTTTGCGGCATGATATCATCATCCGCAGCGATTACGATAATAGCTATATCTGTAACCTGAGCTCCACGTGCACGCATCGCAGTAAACGCCTCGTGACCCGGAGTATCTAAAAATGCAATTTTTTGTCCATTATCAAGAGTAACTCCATATGCTCCAATGTGCTGTGTAATACCTCCAGACTCACCAGCGATAACATTTTCTTTACGAATATAATCCAGTAAAGATGTTTTACCGTGGTCAACGTGACCCATTACTGTAACAATTGGTGCTCTTGTTACTAAATCTTCTTCTCTATCTTCAACAACTTCAATTGCTTCTTCGATATCAACAGTTATAAATTCAACATCATAACCAAATTCATCAGCAACAATTGTTAATGTTTCAGCATCCAGACGCTGGTTCATGGTTACCATGATACCAAGAGACATACAAGTTCCAATTACTTTAGTAATAGGCACATCCATCATGATTGCAATCTCACCAACTGTAACGAATTCTGTAACCTTAATTGTTTTACTTCCTTCGTCAAGAGCTCTTTGTTCATCATCAGATTTCTGACGGTGTGTTTCTCTTTTATCTCTTCTATATTTAGCCGCTTTAGACTTACCTCCCTTACCTTGAAGTTTTTCAAGAGTTTCTCTAATTTGGTTTTTTACTTCTTCTTCTGTAGGCTCTACTTTTGCAACAATTGCAGGACGGTTTCCTTTTACAAAACCAGGTCTTGCATTTCTGTTAGCATTAAAACCTCCACCAGAATTTGGTGTAATTTTATTAGGATTTGGTGTTCCCGGCGCATTACCGGTTGCAGGTTTTGGCGCACCCGGCGTACCAGGTTTAGGAGCAATCCTTTTACGCTTATTTTTATTAGCGTTATTATTATTCCCAACTCCAGGAGTTCCTGGTTTATTTGGAGTAATTTTTGGATCTTCTTTCTTTTTCTTAGGCTTATTAAATTGAGATAAATCAATAGTCTGCCCAGTAAGAGTCGTTCCGGATAATTTTTGATATTGAGTAGTGATTGTTTCCTCTGCAGTTGTTGGATCCGTTGAAATAATTGGCTCCTGAGCTGTTTTAGAACTTTCAGCTTTTACTTCTTTTTTCTCAGTAATAATAGGCTTTTCTACCTTTTTCTCTTCAGAAACAACAGGAGCTACAGGCTCAGACTGTACAGTTTCTTTTTGAACAGGTTTTTCTGTTTGAGTTGGAGTAACAGTTTTAGGTTCTTCAGCTTTTACTGGCTCTTCTGGAGAAACAGCCGCAGGTTTCTTTGGATTTAAATCAATTTTACCTACCTGTACAGGTCCTGAAACAACAGCTCTGGCTTTGATTATTTCCTGCTGTTTTTGACGCTCCTCTTCTTGTCTGCGTTTGTCTTCAATTTCTTTCTCACGCTCTACACGTAATGCTTCTTTTTCTTTTCTTTTTTCTTCTCCAACCTCTTTAGAAGCTTCCTTATTCCCCTTATCGCCCGCAAATTGACTTTGAAGGATATTAAATTCACTGTCAGAAATTTTTGCATTTGGATTTGCATCAATAGCAATTCCTTTATCTTTTAGATAATCTACAGCTCTTTCTAACGAGATATTTAATTCCCTTAAAACCTTATTTATTCTTATTACTCTCTCTTCAGACATATAACCTTTTTATTATTACCTTTTTTAGTTGTGTTGTTAGAGCAGATAAAGCTATTGCTTAACTATCAAACTCTTCTTTTAGTATTTTCATAACATCCAGAATTGTTTCCTCTTCTAAGTCTGTTCTTCTTACTAAATCTTCTACGTCGTGTTTCAAGATACTTTTTGCAGTATCTAAACCTATTTTAGCAAACTCTTCAATTACCCATTCTTCGATTTCATCTGAAAACTCTGTTAATTCAACATCGTCTTCATCTGCAACTGTACCAGCAACATCTCCTTCACGAATAACATCCAGCTCATACCCTGTTAATTGACCCGCTAATTTAATATTATGTCCGCCTCTACCAATTGCTTTAGAAACCTCTTCTAATTTCAAGAAAACTTCAGCTCTTTTACTTTCTTCATCTATTTTGATTGAAGAAACTTTTGCAGGGCTTAATGCTCTTGTAATGAACAATTGAATATTGTTTGTATAATTGATTACATCAATATTTTCATTTCCTAACTCACGTACAATTCCATGAATACGAGATCCCTTCATACCTACGCAGGCTCCAACAGGATCAATTCTGTCATCATACGAATCTACAGCAACTTTTGCTTTTTCTCCCGGAATACGAACTACATTTTTAACTGTAATTAAGCCGTCGAATACTTCTGGAATTTCCTGCTCGAATAATTTTTCTAAAAACTTCTCAGAAGTTCTAGACATAATAATTTGAGGTTTGTTCCCTTTTAATTCAACGCTTTCAATAATTCCGCGTACATTATCTCCTTTACGGAAAAAGTCAGAAGGAATTTGTTTTTCTTTTGGAAGCACAATCTCATTCCCTTCATCGTCTACTAAGATAACAACTCTTGGGCGAACGTGGTGCACTTCGGCAGTATAAATATCACCAATAATATCTTTAAATTGTTTATAAAGATTTGTATTATCGTGTTCGTGAATTTTAGATATTAAGTTTTGACGCAAAGCCAAAATAGCTCTTCTTCCTAAGTCAATTAATTTAACCTCTTCAGAAACTTCCTCACCAATTTCAAAATCCGCCTCGATCATTCTTGCTTCAGTCAAAGTAATTTCTTCGTTCTCAAAGTCCAGATCTTCATCAGCAACGATAACTCTTCTTCTCCAAATCTCCATATCTCCTTTATCAGGATTTATAATGATATCGAAATTATCATCAGAACCGTATTTTTTCTTTAGTGCATTTCTAAACACGTCCTCCAAAATTGCCATAAGCGTTACACGATCAATAAGTTTATTATCTTTAAACTCTGAGAATGAATCGATTAATGCTAAATTTTCCATGCGAATTCTTTAATTAAAATGTTACTGTAACAACTGCCTCTTTTATCTCTGTATAAGGTATCTGTTGTTCTTTTTGAACTGTTTCTTTTCCTTTTCCTACTTTTTTTGGTTCTCTTGCCTTCCAAGACAAAATTATAAAAACATCGTTAGCTTCTATCAATTCTGCCTCGATTTTTTCATTATTTGTAGTAACAATCAACGTTCTACCAATATTTTTCTTGTATTGTCTTATCAATTTCAAAGGAGATCCTACCCCAACTGATGCTACTTCAAGCGAAAAATCCTGCTCTTCACGATCCAGATTATTCTCAATTGCACGACTAATATCGATACAATCCTGAAGCGCGACTCCATTATCTCCGTCTAAACCAACACTAATTTTAAAAGAATCCGAAACAGCAAGATCAATCAAAAAGATCGATGGCTTTTCCAGAAGTGCTTCTGTAATTAATTCGTTTACCTTTTCCTTAAATGTCATAATTTTATAAAAAGAGGGGACACTTAGTCCCCTCATTATTTAGATTTTAATAAATAACGGTGCAAATATAGTGATTTTTTTATAAATCAAATAAATAGATTGCTGCAAAAATAATCGTTACCTTTATAATACCAAATATTAACAAGTTTTTTAAACCCCTTAATCCTAAAATCATGAAACGAATTTTAGTACCTACTGATTTTTCAGAACACGCAGAACACGCCTTAAAAGTCGCGGCTCAAATCGCCAAAAAAAACAATTCTGAAATTACAATTTTACACATGCTGGAATTACCACATCAAACTAACGATGCAATATTTGGAGGCGTCAGCATTCCCGAAACCATGCTTTTCATGCAAAAAGCAAACGAAACTTTAGATAAAATTTCTAACAGCCCATTTCTTGAAGGAATTTCTATAACCGAAATGGTAAAAATGGACAAACCAATTAATGGAATAACACAAATAAGCAAAGAACAAGATATTGACCTTATTATCATGGGATCACACGGATCATCTGGAATGGAAGAACTTTTAATTGGATCAAACACTGAAAAAGTTGTTAGAAATTCTGAAGTCCCTGTTCTTGTAATCAAAAAAGACACTACAGATTTTAATGTATCGAATATTGTTTTTGCTTCTGACTTTACAGACGAAACCAAAAAACCTTTTCAAAAACTATTAGACTTCGCTAATTTTTTTGATGCAAAAATACACTTAGTTTCTATTTGCACCCCTAACAGCTTTAAACCAACTCATGTAACTGAAAAAGCTCTTCAAAGTTTTGTAAGCGAGTTTAACCTTATTAATTACTCAACTCACATCTACAATGACACAAATATCGAGAAAGGAATTATCAACTTCTCAAACAGCATAAATGCAGATATTATTGGAATGTGCACTCACGGAAGAACTGGTTTTTCTCACTTTTTTAATGGAAGTATCAGCGAAGGACTAGTAAATCATGCCGTAAGACCCGTTATTACTTTTAAAATTTAAAAACAAAAAAAACTTCTTAAACATAAAAGCTTCCCAGATGAGAAGCTTTTATTTTATAAATTAGACAAAAAAAGTCATAACACACTTTAATTCTTATTACAACCCCAACAAGCTACGCAACTCTTCCACACTCATACCCACATACGCCGCCAAAGCCTCAACATTACCGTCTAAAGCATCCAAAAGTTGTCGTAGAGTATCAAGCCAGTTACCACCATTCACTAACTTCATTTCTGAAGGATTTAACTCTGTAAAATTCAAATTCTTTAAATTATCCATAATTGTAATTTATTAAATTATTATTCAGTTAAAAACAAAAATGTCCTGCAGTATTTTTTGTTACATCAAATATATGCAAAATACTGATAAACAGACACTAACAAATAAAATAATTCTTACTTTATAAGCAAACCTAACATTTTATAAAGTTAAATTTAGAGATTACAAGCTTTTTTAAACCAAATCTAAGCATTAAGAAAAGATCTTAATTTAAACACATTACTCAATTCTGTTTATCACAAACACGAATCTAAAAACACAAATGCTCTTGCTTCGTTTTTAATCTCACAGATTTTAAATCTGCTTGCATTTTAGAAATTCAAAATTTGATTTTATTGCATAAAAAAAGCCTCTCATTCATGAGAGGCTTTTCTGTTGGTCTACTAGGACTCGAACCTAGAAAGACGGCACCAAAAACCGTAGTGTTACCATTACACCATAGACCAGCAGTGCGGTTAAGCGGGTGCAAAATTAAAACTTTATTTAATTTATGCAAATTTTTAAAGCAACTTTTTTTAAATAAAAAAAGCCTCTCATTTCTGAGAGGCTTTTCTGTTGGTCTACTAGGACTCGAACCTAGAAAGACGGCACCAAAAACCGTAGTGTTACCATTACACCATAGACCAGCAGTGCGGTTAAGCGAGTGCAAATTTAAAGTTTTATTTAGTTTGCACAAACTTTTTAACCAAAAAAAATCATTTTTTTAGTTTTTTTTCACTTTAAAACCACAAGTATTTTTAAAAACATCTCATATACAACACATTACTCTTTACAGATACTTTTATAGAATTTTTTGTTAATGCTCGTTTCTTTACATAAAAAAACATTTTCTTTGTAGGATTGAAAACATACAAAATTTTAATACCTAAATATGGCACAATTCAATTTCAATAAATGGAATACAATTATTGGTTGGTTTGCATTTGCAATCGCTTTAATTACTTACACACTAACTGTTGAACCTACGATGAGCTTTTGGGATTGTGGCGAATATATTGCTACAGCGGCTAAACTTGAAGTCGGCCACCCGCCTGGAGCGCCTCTATTTCAAATGATGGGAGCTTTCTTTGCAATGTTTGCTATAGATGCGCAGCATGTAGCGGTAATGGTAAATATGATGTCTGTTTTTTCAAGTGCATTTACAATTTTATTTATGTTTTGGTCTTCGTCTATGATTTTAAAGAAAATTGTAGCGCGTTTTGCCGAAATTGATCAAAACAATTCTATTGTTATTTTAGGAAGTTCTTTTGTTGGAGCTTTAGCCTATACTTTCTCTGACAGTTTTTGGTTCAATGCTGTCGAAGCCGAAGTGTATGCAATGGCATCACTATTAATCGCTTTGCTTTTTTGGCTTGGACTACGCTGGGAACAAGACATGGACCAGCCAAAAGGAAACAAATGGCTATTAATTATTTCTTTAGTTGTAGGTCTTTCATTTGGGGTCCACTTTATGGCTTTATTGACAATTCCGTCAATTGGATTCTTATATTATTTTAAACACTACGAAAAAGTAACCATAAAAAACTTTCTTATCGCCAATGTTGTTGTAATTGGAATTTTATTATTCATTTTTAAATTACTTCTTCCTTTAACTATGGCTTCTTTTGGTAAAACCGAAGTTTTCATGGTAAACAATTTTGGTCTTCCTTTTAACTCAGGAACTATTTTTGTGGTTTTAGTTTTAATTGCTTTCTTCTATTTTGGATTAAAATTCACAAAACAAAAAGGACTGATTTTTTATAACACAATCATTCTTTGCATCTTATTTATTTTAATTGGTTTTTCTACCTGGATGATGCTTCCGGTACGTGCTAATGCCAACCCGGTAATTAACGAAAATAAACCATCAGATGCTGCAGAGGTTCTAGCTTATTACAATCGTGAACAATATGGTGTAAATCCATTATTTTACGGTCCTCAATACACAGAAGTTTTTGCCGGCCTTGATGCTAAAACTCCATATTTAGACAAAAAACCAAACTACGAAAGAGATTACAAAACAGGTAAATATATCATTACCAACAATTATAAAAATGCAGAACAAAATTCTGATGACAATCAAAAAACTATTCTGCCAAGAATGTGGAGTACAGAAACAGGTCACATTCAAAATTACATCAGTTTTACAAATCCTCCTAAATTCAGAATCAACCCAAATTATGATTATGAAGAGGATTTAGCAAAATACGGTATTGACGCAAGCCAATTAACTGAAGAAGAATACAATAAAGCTACAGCACAGCTTCGCAATGAAGTTGAAAAAACAATTTCTGAATTCAGACATGCTTATGCTCAAAAACAAATTGACAACGAAGGATATGTAAAATTCCTAAAGAGTTATGGAGATTATTTAATAATCGAAAAACCAACTGCTGTTGACAATTTCAGTTTTATGTTCGAATACCAATTTGGATACATGTACTGGAGATATCTAATGTGGAACTTTGTTGGACGTCAAAGCGATGTTCAGGGAAAATATGACAACTTAGATGGAAACTGGATCAGCGGTATCAAAGCTCTTGACTCTCTTCATTTAGGTTCTCAGGACAATTTACCATCTGATGTTTTAAACAATAAAGGTAGAAACGTTTACTATTTCCTTCCTTTTATTTTAGGTTTAATTGGATTAATGTACCATGCTAATAAAGACCTTAAAAGTTTTTATGTTCTTTTAGCATTATTTTTATTTACCGGAATTGCTTTAAAAATATATTTAAATGAAAGACCTTTTGAGCCTCGTGAAAGAGATTATGCTCTTGTTGGATCTTTCTATGTATTTGCAATCTGGATTGGTTTTGGAGTTTATTCTTTATATGAAAGCTTCAAGAAATATGTCGCTCCAAAAATTGCCGGACCAGTAATTATTGCCGGAAGTTTATTAGCAGCGCCTGTTTTAATGGCTTCTCAAAACTGGGACGATCATGACAGATCAAACAGATACACGGCTGTTGCAATGGCAAAAGCATATTTGAGTTCTTGCGATAAAGACGCTATTCTTTATACTATTGGAGACAATGACACCTTCCCGCTCTGGTATGCTCAGGAAATCGAACATTTTAGAACTGACGTAAAAATTGTTAACACAAGTCTTTTCATGACAGACTGGTATATCGATCAAATGAAAGCGAAATCATACGAATCAGACCCTCTGCCAATATCATTTACACATAGTCAATATGTGGGTGATAACCTGGATTATGTAGCTTATATTCAAAAAATTGATACACGCTGGAACATCAAAGACTTTATTGATTTTATTAAAAATCCAAAATCGACTGTAGGTTTACAAAACGGACAGACTATTCATTTTTATCCAACAAATAAAATCAGAATTAACGTTGATAAAAACACTATCATCAAAAACAAAGTTGTAAATCCTAAATACAATGATTCAATTGTTCCTTATATGGATATTGATATCAAAGGAAGAGCTTTATACAAAAATCGTTTAATGATGCTGGATATCCTGGCTAACAACGATTGGAAACGCCCTATTTATTTTAGCGGTGGTGCTTTTGATGACGAAGATTACTTATGGCTTAAAGATTACCTGCAATTAGACGGAATGGTTTACAAATTGGTTCCAATTAAAAACACACCTTCTAAAGACGGCGGTCCTATGGATATGGGACAAATCGACGCTGATAAAATGTACGATATTGTAATGAAATGGGATTGGGGCAACAGCGAAAGCAACAAAATCTATCACGATCCAGAAACAAGAAGAAACAGCATTACCTACCGTACAAACTTGTCTCGTTTGATGAACGAACTTATTGCTGAAGGCAAAAACGATAAGGCCAAAAACATTATCAATTTAGCCATGACAAAGATGCCTTTGGATAAATTTGGCTACTACTCATTAGTTGAACCTTTTGCGGGCGGTTATTATAAAGTTGGTGAAACGGCTAAAGCTCATGATTTATTAGACAAATTGGTTAATAAATACAGAGAAAATCTGGATTACTACAAAACTTTAAGCGGTTCAGATCAGACAGATTTAGCAATTGATATTATTACAGATATTGAGCGTTACAGAAGCTTATTGCAAGTTATGAAAGATAACAACGACAACGCTTTCTACGAAAAACACAAAACAACTTTTAATACGTATGTAAATATTTTTGAGCGTTTTGGACGCGAAAAAGAATAATATACGAAAATTATATTGATTAAAAAAATGCGGCGCTTCTTGATAAAAAGCGCCGCATTTTTTATTTTTACATGTATCTAAATCAATCCAAATGAGCTTTTATTGGGTAAAAACTAATTCATTTATAAAAAAGATATTTTCTAAATATTGCTGGGATATCCCAAACAATGAAAAGAAAATATACTTAACATTTGATGACGGCCCTACACCTGAAATTACTGACTGGGTTTTATCTGAATTAAAAAAATTCGATGCTAAAGCTACTTTCTTCTGTATTGGAAAAAATATCAAAGCCAATTTATCTTTATTCGAAAAACTAATTAGAGACGGACATTCTATTGGGAATCACACCATGAACCATGTAAATGGATGGAAAATACACACGAATGATTATATCGAAAATGTAAAAAATTGCGCCCAGATTTTAGAAGAAGAAATAAAACCAAACAATTTGATATTTCGCCCGCCTTACGGGAAAATCAAAAAAGCACAGTCTAAAATTTTAAGAAAACTAGGTTACAAGATCATAATGTGGGACGTTTTGAGCGCTGATTTCGATCAGTCTATTACTCCTGAAAAGTGTCTTGAAAATGTAACTAAAAATGTAAAATCCGGAAGTGTAATTGTATTTCATGACAGCATAAAAGCTTCGCCAAATTTAAAATTTGCTCTGCCAAAAACGCTTCATTTTTTAAAAGAAAATGGATATAAATTTGATATTATACACTGATAATATCTTTTAGAAAGAATATTATACATTGAATTGCTCCTGAACAATTCCGATAAGTGTATTTGCATCAAGTTCTCCAGATTGTCTCCAGATCATTTGTCCTTCCTTGTATATCATTAAAGTCGGAAGTCCTTTAATTCTTAATGCTTCGGCTAGTTCCTGATTTTTATCAACATCAATCTTAATTACTTTTGCTTTGTCGCCTAGTGCCGCCGCAACATCCTTTATTACCGGATGCATCAATACTGATGATTCGTTCCAATCTGTGTAGAAGTCAATTAACACTGGAACCTGAGCATTTATAAGTTCTCCAAATTTTGACATAAAACCAAAAATTTAATTCTTTTAATCTATTAAAAAGAGATAATTAATACAAATGTAGCATTTTTAACGAATTAAGCCACATTCTCGCCTTTTTTTAGTTCAATCACTGTGATTTCAGGCATAATTCCAACTCGTCCTGGATAGGCATGAAAACCAAATCCCCGGTTTACATAAACGTATCTTCCGGCTTCTTCGTATAATCCAGCCCATTGTTTATAAATATACTGCGCAAGGCTCCATTTAAAATATCCCGGAATTTCAATTCCAAACTGCATTCCGTGTGTATGCCCTGCCAGAGTTAGGTGAAAGTTTTTAGGATGCTTTTTAATTTCATATTCCCAATGACTTGGATCATGGCTCATTAAAACCTTAAAATCATCTTTATGCAGATTCTCTGATGCCTTATTTAAATCACCAGCTTTTTTAAAATTAGCGCCCCAGTTTTCAACTCCAACCAAAGCTATTTTGTCTGCTCCTTTTTGAATATATTTATTTTCATTCAGCATTAAATCGAAACCAATTTTACCATAAAGGCTTTTAATTTCGGCAAAATTTTCATCCTTTTCTTTTTCAGAAGGCCAGGTTACATATTCACCATAATCGTGATTTCCTAAAACAGCAAATTTTCCGTATTTATAATCTTTGATCCTGTTAAAAGTTTCCAGCCACGGATGCATTTCTTTTGCATGTGTATTTACAATATCTCCGGTAAACAGGATCATATCTGCTTCCTGCTCATTAATCAAATCAATTGCATAATTTATTTTTTCAGGATTATCAAAACTGCCGCTGTGAACATCTGAAATCTGTGTTATTTTAAAACCGTCAAATTCGTCTGGAAGATCTGGAAAATAGATAGTCTGTTTAAACACTTTAAAATTATATTTTCCTTCAAAGATTCCGTAAATTAAAGACAAGAAAGGAACCGCTGCCAAGCCTAAAGCTATTTGGCTCACAAATTTTCTTCTTTCCGGCATCATTTCTTTTCTAGGCGTATTGTAAACAAAATAATTTAGAATACTAGCTCCTACTCTAATAATATCTTCTCCAAACATTATTAATGTAAGAACAATTTTTGGCACATAAACCAACAGCATTAATCCTGTAGTAAACATAAATTGTTTGGTCTGTCCTACAGAACGATCAACCTGAGAAAATGAATAAATAATAAACAGCAGAATAAGCAGGCTTATAACCTGATAACTAACTAAAACCCATCTAAGTTTTATTAAGGTGCGAAAGGCTTGATAGGAATAGAACTCAATAAATATAAAAAGAGCACATAGAATTACAAAACGAAGGATCATTATTTACAGTTTTAAGCAAAGTAACAAAGAATGAAAATTTTATTGCTTTTTATTATCAAAAATTTAACTCAAATAATAGCAAAAGCCGATAGATCTCTCTATCAGCTTTTGCGACCAAATTATTCAAAACCTTTATTCTACAACAAGCCTTGTTGTATTATTTTTGAGCTTTTGCCGCTTCTGGCTTAGCTTCTGCTTTTTTAGCTTTTTTATCTGCTTTTTTCTCTTTCTTAGCAGCTTTTGCTTCTTTTGCCGGAGTTTCTTTTACTGGAGCTGTTTGAGCGTTTACCATTGCTGTTGTTCCTAAAACTGCTACTGCTAATAAAATTAATTTTTTCATGATTGTAGATTTATTTGATTATTATTTCATTATTTATACCTCAAAGATATAACCAGTAAATGAAGACAAAATGAAGATTGAACCAATCTGAAAAAATTAACTTTTAATTGTGTTTTGGTTCTTCCGGGAACAATAGAGTAAAAGTTGTTCCTTCGCCTAAAACAGACGTAACTTTTATTTCAATATGATGAAAAACGGCAATACTTTTAGCAATAGCAAGTCCTAAGCCCTGTCCTTCCTGATCAGAACTGACTCTTGCAAATCGGTTAAAAATATTTTCAATTTGAGATTCATTTAAACCAATCCCAGAATCTGTTATTGAAATAAAATAGTGATGGTTCAAAAATCCGTCAGTTACAATAATGCTTCCCTTAGGTTTATTATACTTAATGGCATTTGTAACCAAATTATAAATTAGAATATGAATTAAAGTTTTATTTCCCGTAAAGACAAAATTATGTTCTGCTTTATTAATAAACTGAATTTCTTTATCATCAATACGATCCTGAAGATCTTCCTGCAGATCTTTTATTATTTCCTGAAAACTGATATGTTCGTTAGCTGCATATTGATTGTTTTCGATTCTGGAAATCAGCAATAAATTATTGATGATTTTTTTCAGCATATCTAACGTCTTCAACGAACCCGCAATTTTATCAACTGCATTGTCATCTAAAGAGTCATTTTGCAATAAATTTTCCAGCTTGTTTTTCAATAAAGCAATTGGCGTTAAAAGTTCATGAGAAACATTCGAAATAAATTGTTTTTCTTTTTTGAAAAGCTCTGCAATACGATCCATCATTTGATTTAAAACCAAATCTAATTCTCTAAAATCCCTCGATTTTGCATTTATGGGCGTATGGTCAAAAACTTCAGGTTCATTGACTCGCCTTATTTTGGTGTCAATGATTTTGTAGAACGGTTTCAGCAAATATTCGATATAAAAAGTATCTGCCAGAAATGTCACAAAAAGAATAACAACCAAAACAACAATTATAAACAGCTTAATAATAAAAGTTAAGTCTTTTACTTCACTTAAACTGCTTCCAATTTCCAGCTGATAATCTTGATTTTCGTAACTAAAATGATGTTGCAGAATTCGGTATTCATTTTCTTCGCCTTCAATAATACGGTATTCGTTGCTAAAACTTGTTCTTTTTTGATGTGGCTTAAACGGCGCTCTCGAAAGAACCAAAAACTCGTTATGAAGTGTAGAAAACTGGGAATAGGTTTCAGTTGAATCATCTTCATTTTCAATAAAATCATTAATCTCCTGCTGATTTAAATGGTCGATGAATTTCTTCTTTTTTTCAATTAACCCATTATTGATATGTCTGTAAACCACATTTTCGACCAAAATAGGAAGCATGAGCCACAAAATCAAAATCACCAGCAATCTTGTTAGTGCATTAAAAATGGCTAATTGATGTTTTATCTTCACAAAAATCTATTTATTCATTAATACGATAACCCACATTTCGAACCGTTTCAAACCAATCTATTGAAGTGTGTTTGTCTAATTTTTTTCGAAGATTTCGAACATGAACATCTATAAAATTAGAATCTGAATTTATTTCCAGAATGTCTCCCCAAATATGTTCTGTTAATTGCAGTCTTGTAATTACTCTGTTTTTATTCAAAACCAAATATTGAAAAATATCAAATTCCTTTTTTGTTAAACTCAAAGGCACTTCATTAAAACTCACTTTATAATCCTGAAGCTGCAGCAAAAAACCGTGAATACTTAAGTTATTTAAAGTAAAACCATGAATTCGTCGGATTACGGCAAACAATCTGGCTGCCAATTCTGTCAAAGCAAAAGGTTTCGTTAAATAATCATCAGCTCCCAGATGAAGCCCATTAATTCTATCATCTAGTTCACCGCGGGCAGTAAGTACAATTACTGCAATTTTTGATTTTGTTTTTCGAATGGTCTGTAAAACCTCAAAACCATCTCCGTCCGGCAAACCAAGATCAAGCAGCATAGCATCATAATCATTACTTCCAAATTCTTCGAGAGCATCGGCACAATTATTCGCAATTTTACAGATATAACCTGCTTTGCACAGAAAGTCGTAAACTTCAACAGCAAGTTCTTTATTATCTTCTACAATTAAAACATTCATAAAACAAGACATTTATGCGCAACTAAAATTAATCAATTATCAAAAGTCCGGCTGCACATTATTAAAAAATTAACGAATAAAAAAAGCTGACAAATTTCTTTATCAGCTTCTTCAATCGCATTCATCATAATCATTATTCCTGTTTTGCCCTCGTTACAATGTTTCGAAAACAAAACGAGAATAATTCTTACTTTTTCACAGCTGCTGTTTCTTCTTTTGGAGTTTCAGCTTTTGTTTTTTTATTTCCTTTGTGATGGTGTTTTGTAGCTTTTACTTCTTTTGCCGGCGCTGTCTGAGCTGGAGTTGTTTGAGCACTAACCATTACACTTGTTCCTAGAACTGCTGCTAATACAATAAATAAATTTTTCATGACTTTTTAATTTTTAAATTAATTACTTTTTTATTCTAATTTTTTTGTTTGTTTATTTTTTTACTTTTGTCGTTTCAGCTTTTGGAGCTTCACTTTTTTCTGATTTTGCTTTTTTATCAGATTTATTTTTTGGGTGTTTTGTTGCTTTTACTTCTTTTGCAGGAACTGTTTTACCATCTTTTGCTGGAAACGCATGAACCATTGCACTTGTTCCTAAAACTGCCACTAATACCATCAATAAATTTCTCATGATTTCTAAGATTTAAATTAAATACCTTTTATTTTACAGTTCAAAATTACCTTCGCAACATGAAGAAAAAATGAAGAAATCCCTGAATAAAAAATTTTAACTTGATATTAACGCTTTGCTTACTGTTCATCACTACAAGACGCACTTTTACTAAAATGAGCCTGTATAGGTTATACCGCTCAAAAAATATATTTTCAGAAACCGAATCGTTTTTTAAAACCCAATTGTTTATTTTTACAGACTAATATTTTTAATATGTCAACTCAAAAACGCCTTTTTCTTCTAGATGCTTATGCATTAATTTTTCGCGGTTATTATGCCTTTATAAAAAACCCGAGAATCAACTCAAAAGGAATGGATACATCTGCAATTATGGGTTTTATGAACTCACTTTTAGATGTTATTAAAAGAGAAAAACCAGATCATTTAGCCGTTGCTTTTGATAAAGAAGGAAGCCACGCAAGAACAGAAATGTTTGCCGAATATAAAGCTAACCGCGACGAAACTCCCGAAGCTATTAAAATTGCTGTTCCTTATATTCAGGAATTATTAAAAGCCATGCATATTCCAATTATTGAACTTGCAGGCTGTGAAGCTGATGATTTAATTGGTACAATTGCCAAACAAGCCGAAAAACAAAACTATAAGGTGTACATGGTAACACCTGATAAGGATTTTGCACAATTGGTTTCTGAAAATATATTTATGTACAAACCTGCCCGAATGGGTAATGGAATCGAAATTTGGGGAGTTCCAGAGGTTTTAGCAAAGTTTGAAGTCGAAAGACCAGAGCAGGTTATCGATTTTCTTGGAATGATGGGTGACGCCGTAGATAATATTCCGGGATTACCTGGAGTTGGTGAAGTAACGGCTAAAAAATTCCTGAAAGAATTTGGTTCAATGGAAAATCTTTTGGCTAACACTGATAAGCTGAAAGGTAAAATGAAAGAAAACATCGAAGCCAATAAAGACAAAGGTATTTTATCTAAAAAACTAGCGGCTATTATGTGTGACTGCGATGTCGTTTTTAATGAAGATGATTACGAACTTTCTCGTCCGGATATCGAAAAAACCGATGCTATTTTTCAGGAATTGGAATTCAGAAGAATGGCAGAACAATTTGATAATTTGTTTAAAGTTGGCGCAGGAAATGAAGCAGGCTCAACTCCGGCTCAGGATGCTAAATTATACAAAAAACCACAGCCAAAGAATGAAGACCAATTTGATCTTTTTGGCGGAGGCGGCACCACTCTTGATGAAAGTGCCGAAGCTGCAAGAAATTCATTTTACAATACTTTAGAAAATACTGAACATTCTTATCAGACCGTTCAGGGCGATTTAGGAATTAAATTGCTTTTACAAAATTTACAAAAACAAACTTCAGTTTGTTTTGATACCGAAACTACAGGAATCGATGCTTTGCATGCAGAACTTGTGGGAATGTCTTTCTCTTACGAAAAAGGAAAAGCATTTTATGTTCCGTTTCCGGAAAGCCAGGAAGAAGCAAAGGCTTTGATTGACAAGTTTGTTCCATTTTTTGAAAATGAAAACATTGAGAAAATTGGTCAAAATTTAAAATACGATTTAAAAATCCTTTCTAATTACGGTGTTACTGTAAAAGGAAAACTTTTTGACACGATGATCGCACATTATCTGATTAATCCGGATATGCGTCATAATATGGATATTTTAGCCGAAACGTATTTGAAATATTCTCCAAAATCTATTGAAACTTTAATTGGTAAAAAAGGAAAAAATCAGCTTTCTATGCGCGATGTTCCTTTAGAAGATATTAAAGAATACGCCGCAGAAGATGCCGATGTAACTTTACAATTAAAAGAAATCTTTACAGCCGAATTAGACAAAACCGAAACCAAAAAGCTGTTTGACGAAATTGAAATTCCGTTAGTAAGCGTTTTAGCCGACATGGAAACAGAAGGAATTCGTCTGGATGTTGAGTTCTTAAAACAAATGTCTAAAGAGATGGATGTTGAGATCAAATCTTTAGAAGAACAGATATATGAAACTGCCGGCGAGAAATTCAATCTGGCTTCTCCAAAACAATTAGGAGACATTTTATTTGATAAACTTAAAATTGGCGGCGCAAAACAAAAGAAAACCAAAACCGGTCAATATGCAACCGGAGAAGAAGTTTTGACTTATTTAGCCAACGATAATCCAATCGTAAAACAAATTCTGGATTGGCGTCAAATGGTAAAACTGCAAAGCACTTATATTTTAGCTCTACCAGAACAGGTTGACAAAAAGACTTTACGTGTTCATACTGATTATATGCAGACGGTTGCCGCAACAGGACGTTTGAGTTCTAATAATCCAAACCTGCAAAACATTCCAATTCGTACCGAAAGAGGACGTCAGATTCGTAAAGCTTTTGTAGCCCGCGATGAAAATCATACTTTAATTTCTGCCGATTACTCTCAAATCGAATTGCGAATTATTGCTGCTTTAAGCGGTGAAGAAAATATGATCGCAGCTTTCCAAAACGGAGAAGATATTCACCGAGCTACTGCTGCAAAAGTTTTTGATGTGGCTTTAGAAGAAGTTTCACGCGAGCAAAGAAGTAATGCTAAAACCGTAAACTTTGGAATTATCTACGGTGTTTCTGCTTTCGGATTAAGTAATCAGACTTCACTTTCAAGAAGCGAAAGTGCAGCTTTGATCGATGCTTATTACAAAACATATCCGCGTCTTAAATCTTATATCTCAGAACAAGTTGATTTTGCTCGTGAAAAAGGTTACGTACAAACCATTTTAGGACGTCGTCGTTATTTAAAAGATATTAATTCTGCGAATGCTGTCGTAAGAAGCGCTGCCGAAAGAAATGCTGTAAATGCTCCAATTCAGGGAAGTGCTGCTGATGTAATTAAAATTGCGATGATCAATATTCATAAAAAACTTCGCGACGAAAATTGGAAATCGAAGATGCTGCTTCAGGTGCATGATGAGCTTGTGTTCGATGTTCACAATGATGAACTCGAAAAAATCCAGCCAATGATTAAACACGAAATGGAAAATGCATTTAAAATGTCTGTTCCTTTAGAAGTTGAACTTGGATTAGGTAAAGACTGGTTAGAAGCCCACTAAAAAAATCACTCTTCATATTCTAAAAGCCATTCCTATCGAATGGCTTTTTTTAATAATAAAAAAGTCAAAACATTTTAAAGTGTAAGAATTTTTACTTTTCTTGCATCTGTTGCTTCAACTAAAAGCTCTAAAAAAAATTAAATATTATAGTAAAATGAAAAAATGTTTTTTCTACCTATTTATACTCTATTCAACAATTGCATTTTGTCAGGACAAAATTTATTATCTGGAAGGAACTTTAGGAAAAAGCACCATCTTTATGACTATTCAGGTTTATAAATCAGATAAAGAAACGAATCTAACCGCAGTTTATTTCTACAAGAATTCATTAAAAGACATTAAACTGGAAGCAAAACTAAAAGACAATAATTACACTTTTTATTTTAAGCCCGGAGATGTTGTAACTGAAAAATTTTATCTGAAAAAATCAGGTAATAATTTCGAGGGTTTTTGGTACGATGCCAAAGAAAAACAATTAGCCGTTCACCTTGAACCTGTAAATTTTGAGAATTACAAATCGAATATCAAAATTAGATTTGATGATGAACGTTTAAATCTGGTGAAATATAAATTCCTTGAATTTAAAAAGCAGAAAACCACACTTTACAACAACAAAGAAATTGTATGGTATTCTGAAAAACACTGCGATTCTGATTTCTTTAGATTAGGAGCTGATTTTTCGGAGAAAAACAAAACTGTAATTAATCCTATTTTAGAGCAGATACATATTCAAAATACATTAAATCAGCTTAACTGCTCTTCGAGCTTTGAATACAGCAATGGTCAGGGAATTGAAAGCACTGCAACTATAAACTTTTTAAACACAAATTTATTAGGTTTCGAAATATTCGCATCTTATTACTGCGGAGGCGCTCATCCAGATTTTGGCGGAAGCGGTTATCTGATTGATTTAAATAATGGAAAACAATATGAAATTGATGATATTCTTGCTTTTGATAAAAGTGTAACTGGTGATAAAGAGAATAATTTTGACGCTTTTTCTAAATATAGAACTGATTATTTTGCCCCTAAGTTACTTGCTGTAATTAACTCTCAAGAGCATTTTGAAAAACCAAAAAATGTTGATGACGAACCATGTGATTATACTAATGAAGAATATTGGAATTTTCCTTCCTGGAGTTATACCGAAAAAGGAATTGAATTCACTCCTACTTTTTACAGAGCAGCGAGAGCCTGTGAAGAATCTTTCTTAGTTCCTTTCGAGAAATTAAAAAAGTATAAAAATCCTAAATTCCCTTATTCATTATAAAATAAAAAACCCACCAGTTTCTGCTGATGGGTTTTTCTTTATTTATACTTTTCTTGTAGATTCTCTTTCTTTCAATTTCGTTTTGATAACGATCGTTTCGTAATCAGAAGTTTCGCCTTCCGGTTCTTCAAGTCTTTGGATTAATCTTTTTGCTGCAACTTCTCCAATTTCAATTCCGTGCTGGCTTACAGTTGTTAAACTTGGCGATAAACGTCTTGAAGCCAAAATTCCGTCTGCAAAACCAATTATAGAAATATCTTCCGGCACTCTATATCCTTTTTTCAAACTTACTCTTAAAGCCGCAACTGAATCATTTTCGTCTAAAGCAAAAATTCCGTCGATTTTATGATCAAAAATAGAATCAATTTTAGCTTTCATATCATCTTCAGAATCAGTACGAAGAATAATTTTTTCGTTAACCGGAATATTATTGTCTTTTAAAGCTTTTAAATACCCATCGGCTCTAAGTTTTCCAACACTTAAATTATCTACAGAAGAAATTAAAGCAATATTTTTACATCCTAAATTAATTAAATGCTGTGTTGAATTTAAAGCTGAATCAAAATCATCTACTACAACTTTATCGCAGTCTACTTCATCTGCAATACGATCAAACATTACAATTGGTGTTCCATCGTTAATTATTTCAGAGAAATGATTATAATCTTGCAGTTTTTGAGCTTCTTCAGAAACCGAAAGAATAAATCCGTCGATAGTTCCGTTGCTCAGCATTTCAAGCGTATGAATTTCTTTTTCCAAAGATTCATTAGAAATACATGTAATTACATTATATCCTTTTTTATCGGCTACTTTTTCGATTCCGCTAAAAACTTTTGCGAAAAAAGAGTTCAATATATTAGGTATAATTACACCAATGGTTTTTGTTTTACGATTCTTTAAATTCAGACCAATAACATTCGGCTTATAATTTTTGAGTTTGGCATACTCCTTAATCTTCACCTTCGTCTGCTCACTAATTTCCGGACTGTCGTTTAGTGCTTTAGACACCGTTGACACAGAAACACCTAGTTCCTTCGCAATTTGTTTTAGAGTTGCTTTAGCTTTCATCTAATAAAAGTTTATGTAATTAATACAAATATAGTAGAATTACCGAAAATAAAACAAAAAACAACCACCAGTATTTGAAATCATGCCACCTATTCGAAATAATTCTAAAAAAGAATGATTTTTCTGAAACCGCATCTCCTAAAATTTCGTTAATAACCTTAATACAATGTTATTAACCTTAATAAAAAACCTAGATTATGAAAAACGAAGTTAAAATTCAGGAGGTCAACCCTTCCCTGGATAGCAGAAGGAGCTTTCTTAAGCTCAGTGGACTAACATTAGTTACCGCAGGTTTGGTTTTAGCTGGTTGCAGCGACAATGATAATGAAGACAATATGGAGGATACTTCCTTGCCGGGAGTCAGAAATGGTGTTTTTGACTTGGGCTCAGGAGACTTTGGTGTTCTTACTTATGCTTACGCCTTAGAGCAGTTAGAAGCAGATTTTTACACTAAAGTTGTAAACGCCTCAAACTTCAATACTGTATTTAATGATACTGAACGCCAAGTTCTAACTGATTTATATCACCATGAAGTAATTCACAGAGATTTTTTTAAAGCGGCTTTAACCGGAGCACTTCCAGATCCAAGTTCTCAATTACTTCCTTCTTTAGCCTTTAGTTATGGTTCTTTAAATTTTAACAGCCGTACCGAAGTTTTAGCTACTGCAAAAGCATTAGAAGATACTGGTGTAGCCGCTTATAATGGTGCCGGCCGACTTATTAAAACCGCTGATTATTTATTATTAGCAGGAAAAATTGTTTCTGTTGAAGCCAGACATGCTGCTGCAATTCGAAGCTTAATCAATCCAAATTCAAAAGATTTTGCAGGCGATGATATTGTAAGCGCCTCTACCGGATTAGATGCTGCGAAGGATCCTTCAAAAATCCTCCCAGTTGCAGCAGGATTTATTACAACAAAATTCACGGCCAAATATTTACCTTAATTAACCAGCTAAAAATTAGAAATTATGAATATTTTAAAATTTATAGAAACCTTTACTGATGACAACTTAATGAAAAGTACTGGTTCAAGAAGAGACAGTTTCACTCAGTTTGGAAATATTGGAAAAAACCTGGCCTTGGCATCCATACCTTTTGGTTTATCAGCCTTAACCGGCAAAGCATTTGCAAAAGATATCACAGCAACACCTGCAACACCTATTGGCGCTTTGCAGTTTGCGCTGACCTTAGAATACCTTGAAAATGAATTTTATGCAATGGCATTAGACTCTGGAGTAATTCCTGCTTCTGAAAATGGCGGACGCGATTTAAAAGTTTTTCAGCAGATAGCAGCTCACGAATCAGACCACGTATCTTTTTTAATCGCAGGATTAGGCGGCTCTATGAGCGCTAACTTTGTTCCAAAACCCACTTTTGACTTTACTGTTGGCGGCGCATTTGACCCTTTTGGAGACTATCCAACCTTTTTGGCATTAGCACAAGCTTTTGAAGATACAGGTGTTAGAGCGTATAAAGGTCAGGCAGCAAATTTAATGTCTACTCCAGATTTACTGACAGCGGCATTACAAATTCATTCTGTAGAAGCACGTCACGCTTCAGAAGTGAGACGTCTGCGCGGACTGAAAGGCTGGATTTCTAATGCTGAAAGAGGTGCAGGGATGCCGGCTGCTACACAAGCAGTATACGACGGCGAAGGCGTTACGATACAGGCAGGGTTCAATACTTCGACAGCATTTGGTGCTGCCGCAGGATCAGAAGCTTATGATGAGCCGCTTACAACACAACAAGTAGTCGATATTGCTAATATATTTATAGTGTAACTAAAAAATAATTCAAAATAATAGAGCACCTTTGCAGCAAAATGCAGAGGTGCTTTTTTTATAGTTTTAAATAAAAAACTGAACCCCTGATTTTCAGGATATAAAATATTCTTTTCAGGTATTTGGTTTTAAAATAATTAATTGTACTTTTGCATCCCCTTTATTGGGGATGGAATGTTTAATTAAAATAATATTATGGACGCATTAAGCTACAAGACAATTTCAGCAAGCAAAGCCACTGTAACTAAAGAGTGGATCGTTGTTGATGCTGAAGGTCATAACTTAGGACGTCTTGCTTCAAAGGTTGCAATGATCTTAAGAGGTAAGTACAAACCAAGTTACACACCGCACGTTGACTGTGGAGATAACGTAATTGTTATCAACTCAGAAAAAATTAACCTTACAGGTACAAAATTGAATGACAAAATTTACATGCGTCATACAGGTTACCCAGGAGGACAAAGAACTTTAACTGCTAAAGTATTGCAATCTAAAAACCCTGCATTATTAGTAGAAAAAGCTGTAAAAGGTATGTTACCTAAAAACAAATTAGGAGCTGAACTTTTTAGAAATCTAAATGTTGTTGTAGGATCTGAGCACACTCACGGAGCTCAAAAACCTAGAACTGTTAACCTAAATGATCTTAAGTAATGGGAGTTATTCACAAAATCGGTAGAAGAAAAACCGCTGTTGCACGTGTATACGTTTCTGAAGGAACTGGAAACATCACTGTAAACAAAAAAGAATTCGCAACTTACTTTCCAACTGCAACTTTACAGTACAAAGTTTTACAACCATTGTCTATGACAGAAAATGTAAACAACTTTGACGTAAAAGTAAACGTTTACGGAGGTGGTACAACTGGTCAGGCAGAAGCTGTAAGAATGGCATTAGCACGCGTAATGTGTGAAGTTAACGCTGAAAACAGAGGAATCCTTAAACCAGAAGGTTTATTAACAAGAGACCCTAGAATGGTTGAACGTAAGAAATTCGGTCAGAAGAAAGCTCGTAAGAGATTCCAGTTCTCTAAACGTTAATATTACCTGTCTTGTTCAAATGGGACAAGACATTATCAATTATTTATTGAAATTAAAAAACACAGTTATTGTTGCTCTCCTATCGAGGTAGGATATAGTTTAGCATCTAAATGGGTTGAGTCTTAAAGTCGAAAGTCTTAAAGTCAAATGTTTGAAGCCTAAAGCTTAAAGCTTAGTGCCTAAAGCCAAAACACATTGCTAATCAACAGAACGTAAACTAGTACAAAAATGGCAAACAAAATAGAAGTAAAAGAATTACTAGAAGCAGGTGTTCACTTTGGACACATGACTAGAAAATGGGATCCAAATATGGCTCCTTACATTTATATGGAGCGTAATGGTATTCACATTATCAATCTATATAAAACTGCAGCTAAAATTGAAGAAGCTAACGAAGCTTTGAAAAAAATCGCTGCATCAGGTAGAAAAATCTTATTCGTAGCTACCAAAAAACAAGCAAAAGACATCGTTGCTGATAAAGCAAAAGCTGCAAACATGCCTTACATCACTGAAAGATGGCCAGGTGGTATGTTGACTAACTTCGTAACTATCAGAAAGGCAGTTAAAAAAATGTCTTCTATCGATAAAATGAAGAAAGATGGTACTTTCAACACTTTATCTAAAAAAGAGCGTTTACAAGTTGATCGTCTACGTGCTAAATTAGAGAAAAACTTAGGTTCAATTGCTGATATGTCTAGACTACCTGCAGCATTGTTCGTAGTAGATATCAAAGCTGAACACATCGCAATAAAAGAAGCTCAAAAATTAAACATTCCAGTTTTCGCAATGGTTGATACGAATTCTGACCCAAGAGAGGTTGATTACGTGATTCCTGCAAATGATGACGCTTCTAAATCAATTGACAAAATTTTATCTTTAGTAACTACTGCTGTAATCGAAGGTCTTTCAGACAGAGGTGCAGAAAAAGAAGTTGAAGCTGCTGAAGAAGC
The DNA here is from genome assembly GCF_052044235.1 of Flavobacterium sp. 22659. Lineage (NCBI taxonomy): Bacteria > Pseudomonadati > Bacteroidota > Flavobacteriia > Flavobacteriales > Flavobacteriaceae > Flavobacterium > Flavobacterium sp. 22659. Next base: position 154,612 of record NZ_JBQEMU010000007.1, on the reverse strand, counting down.
TCCTGCTGCTGAAGCTGAAGCTGCTCCTGCAACTGAAGAATAAATCAAATTTTAAATTCCAAATTTTAAATTCCAAAATCCAAATACAAAATTAAAAACGTTATGTTGATAATTTATTAAAATTGGAGTTTGGGATTTAAAAGCTGGAATTTTTTACTTTTAACATTAAAAATTCAAAATATCATGTCAACAATTACTGCTGCAGACGTAAATAAATTAAGACAATCTACAGGTGCCGGAATGATGGACTGTAAAAAAGCTTTAGTTGAAGCTGAAGGAGATTTCGATAAAGCTATCCAAATCCTTAGAGAAAAAGGACAGAAAGTTGCTGCTAACCGTTCTGACCGTGAGTCTTCTGAAGGAGCTGCTGTTTCTTTTATCAATGCAGACAACACTAAAGGAGCTATCATCACTTTAAACTGTGAAACTGACTTCGTAGGTAAAAACGAAGCTTTCGTAACTTTAGCTAAAGATTTAGTTGAAAGAGCTATCAACTTCTCTAATAAAGAAGAATTCTTAGCTTCTGACTTCAACGGAATTACTGTTGCTGAAAAATTAATCGAGCAAACTGGAGTTATCGGTGAGAAAATCGAAATCGGTGGTTTCGAAATTTTAGAAGGCGCTTTCGTTGGATCTTACGTTCACGTGAACAAAATTGCTGCTTTAACAGCTATTTCTGCTCCAATTGCTAATGCTGAGACTTTAACAAAAGACGTATCTATGCAAGTTGCTTCTATGGGAGCTGACACATTATCTTACAAAGATTTTGATCCAGCTTTCGTTGAATCTGAACTTGCTGCTCGTATTGCTGTAATCGAAAAAGACAATGAAGAAGCAAAACGTTTAGGAAAAACTTTAAAAAATGTTCCTAAATACATCTCTTTCTCTCAATTAACTCCTGAAGTTATCAAACAAGCTGAAGAAGATGCTAAAGCTGAATTAAAAGCTGAAGGTAAACCAGAGCAAATCTGGGATAAAATTCTTCCAGGAAAAGTACAACGTTTCATTTCTGACAACACTACTTTAGATCAAGAAAAAGCTTTATTAGATCAAAACTTCATCAAAGATGACAGTAAAAAAGTTGGTGATTACGTTAAAGGATTCAACGTTGAAATCACAGGTTTCAAAAGAGTTACTTTAGGTTAATATATTATTTCAATATTTAAAAAGCCCGAATATTTACTTATTCGGGCTTTTTTATATCAATTAACTTTCGACTGGAAAATTTCTTGCACGCATTAAAGCATCCGATTTTGGAGCGTGTCCCCTAAAGTTTTCATACATCGTCTCGTTATCAATTGTGTTTCCTGCCGTTAAAACAATATCATAAAGACGTTTTGCAACTTGTTTATCAAAAGGTCCTTTTCCTTCTAAAAAGGCTTCATAAGCATCTGCATTTATAACATCAGCCCATAAATAACTGTAATAACCTGCCGCATATCCATCACTCGAAAAAATATGCGCAAACTGCGGAATTCTGTGTCTCATTACAATTTCTGAAGGCATATTAATTTCTGACAAAATATCTTTTTCAAATTGATGAGGATCGACTTTTTCTGTAGTTAAATGCAGTTTCATATCCACAAAAGAACTTGAAATTGTTTCTACAGTGGCAAAACCTTCATTAAAATTAGCCGCTTTTGCAATTCTTTCTACTAAAGACTGCGACAATGGTTCATTCGTTTTATAATGAAGTGCGAACTTATTAAGGACTTCCGGAGTTGCCAGCCAATGTTCTAATAATTGAGAAGGAAATTCTACATAATCTCTTGCAACCGAAGTTCCCGAAAGACTTGGATAGGTAACATTCGAGCATAATCCGTGTAAAGCATGCCCAAATTCATGAAATAAAGTCGTCGCATCATCCCACGAAATCAAAACAGGTTCATCTGCATTTCCTTTTATAAAATTGCAATTATTAGATACTATTGGAAGTACGTTTTCTTTTATTTTCTGCTGGTCTCTATGCGAGTTCATCCAAGCTCCTGAACGTTTTCCTGTACGGGCGTAAGGATCAAAATACCATAGGCCAATTACTTTTCCTGTATTCTTATTATTTACTTCCCAAACACGAACATCTGGATGATAAACAGGAACATCGAATAATTGTTTAAAACCTAAATCAAACAACTCTCCCGCTGTCCAAAACATACCCTCTCTTAAATTTTCTAATTGCAGGTACTGTTTAATTTCATTCTGATCTAAATCGTATTTTGCTTTACGAACTTTTTCTGCATAAAAACGATAATCCCAAGGTTGGATTTTAAAATCTCCTCCTTCTTCATCAACCATTTTCTGCATAGCCAAAACATCATTTTTTACTTTCTCGACAGCTGGTTTCCAGACAGAATTCATTAAATCTAAAGTTTTCTGCGGGTCTTTTGCCATTTTATTAGACAAACTCCATTCTGCAAAATTCTTAAACCCTAATATTTTAGCCTTTTCAGCTCGTAATCTTAAAATAGACACCAGCGTTTCGTTTGTATTATTTTCGTTCAGATTATCGCCTCTTTTTACAAAAATATCAAAAGCTTTTTCTCTTAAACTTCTTCGATTTGAAAAAGTCAAAAATGGCTCAATTGAAGATCTTGTGTTTCCTATACAAGCCAAAACATTCAGATTTCTTTCTTTTGCCTCTGCAATTGCGGCATTTTTAAATTCTTCTGGAAGACCTTCTAAATCACTTTCTGAATTTAATTCTAAATACTGATCGTTTTCTTCTGCCAGCAATTTTTGGCTGAAAAGCGTAAAAAGTCCTGCTAATTCTTGGTTAATTTTCGCAACCTTCTCTTTGTCTTCCTTATTCAGCTCTGCTCCTTCACGAACAAAATCGGTATAATAAAGCCAAAGAAGGCGCTGCTGTTCAGAAGTTAATTTTTTACTTTCTTCAGATTTGTATAACTCTTCTATTCTTAAAAATAATTTTTCATTTTGATAGAGTTTATCGCTGATTTCTGCCAGTTTTGGCGACATTTCTGTATCTACCGCATTAAATTCCGGAGTACTCAAATTTGATCTGTAAATTCCGTAAACTGCATGAATACGATCTAGTTTTTCGCCCGAAAGTTCTAAAGCTTGAACAGTATTTTCAAAAGTTGGTTTTTCCGAACTATTTGCAATTGCATCAATTTCCTCCAGCTTTTCCTGAATAGCAAATTCAATTGTCGGTTTAAAATCTGAAATTTTATATTTTGTGAAATCCGGCACTCCTCCATACGGACCTGACCATTCCTGAAGCAGCGGATTATTTAAATTGGGTTGTTTTTCCATAATTTAAGTACATAGATTAATTCCTTTATTCCTTTTCAGGAATTAAAGATAGAGTCTCAAAATTAACCAATCGAAAGCAAACTTCAAACGAACTGCCTAATCCGTTTCAATGATTTAAAGAAATAGCTTAAATTTGAAACATCATAACCAAAATAACATGTTTAAAACCCGAAAAGAAATTGTCTTTGTAATTCTGGCAGGAATATTTATAACAAATGCTGTTGTAGCAGAACTTATAGGAGGAAAATTAATCCAGATTGGCCCTTTTGTAATGAGTATTGGAATTCTGCCCTGGCCAATTGTATTTTTAACAACTGATTTAATTAATGAGTATTTTGGCGAAAAGGGCGTAAAAAAACTTTCTTTTATAACCGCCTGTCTTATTGCATATGCATTTCTAATTTTATTTATGGCAATTGTAATTCCGGCTGCAAAAGGAATAAGCCCAGTTAATGATCAGCAGTTTGAAGCCGTTTTTGGTCAAAGTATGTGGATTATTTTTGGAAGTATAATCGCTTTTATGGTTTCTCAGTTAATCGATGTAAGTGTTTTTTGGTTCTTTAGAAAACGAACAGGACATAAAAAAATATGGTTAAGAACTACAGGATCAACTGTAATTTCTCAATTATTTGACTCTTTTATTGTTCTTGGAATTGCATTTTGGCTTCCGGGAAAAATAGATTTTGACACTTTTATTTCCTCAGGATTAATTGGTTACACTTTTAAGTTAGCAATCGCCATTTTACTTACACCAGCAATCTATTTAGGCCATCATTTAATTAAAAGATATTTGGACGAAGAAAAAGAAGAAAAATAATATAAATAACAGAAATTATTTAAGAAGAAGATTATCATTTGAAAAACAGGTATAAATACCTGGTATTGAAAATCAACAACTTATAATAAAATGTTAAAAACACACGAAAAAACTTATGGAACAAAAGTTTATTTGTTAAAAAAGATTCTATTTTTGCCAAAAAATTTAACAAATAAAATCAACCAAAATGAAAAAATTAAGCATTCTTTTCGTATCAGTTTTAACTTTAGGATTAGCAGTAACATCTTGCAGCAGCGATGATGATAACAACGGTTCAATAGAAGGAAAATGGGCTCCTGTAAAAATGGGAAGCGTAGTAAATGGACAAGAAATCTTGGTTAATATTCCAAATGAAGGTAAATGTGATAGTGATATTATAGAATTTACTTCTGATGCTAAATTTACAGATATCACTTATGAATTTAACAATAACAAGTGTGAATCTTCAACTGATAAAGGAACTTGGTCATTAAAAGACAAAACTTTAACTACTATTTATGATGGAGATACTGAGTCAAATGCTTTTGAAGTTTTAGAATTAACGAAATCAACATTAAAACTAAAATATGTTGAAAAAATCGATGACACAAACAGCATGATTACTATAACACTTTTTGAAAGAAAATAATAACTCACAAAGTTTCATAAAACCTCAAATCTTAATTGATTTGAGGTTTTTTAATACATTTGAAATAAAAAAATGGAACCAATAAGATGCGGCTGGTGTTCAGCAAGTGATTTATATAAAAAATACCATGACGAAGAATGGGGAACTCCTGTTTATGACGATCCGACTCTCTTTGAGTTTTTAATTCTGGAAACCTTTCAGGCAGGTTTAAGCTGGATAACCATTTTGAATAAAAGAGAAAACTTTAAAACTGCTTTTGACAACTTCGATTATAAAAAAATTGCCAATTATTCTGATGATAAAATCGAAGAATTGATGCAGAATACTGGAATCATCCGCAACAAACTTAAAATTAAATCTGCCGTTACAAACGCACAGGCATTTATGAAAATCCAGGAAGAATTTGGAAGTTTCTCAAGTTACATTTGGAAATTTACTGATGGAAAACCTATCGACAACAAACCCAAAACTTTAAAAGATGTTCCGGCAACCACACCAATTTCGGATGCAATTAGTAAAGACCTAAAAAAACGCGGTTTTAAATTCGTAGGATCAACCGTTATTTACGCTCATATGCAGGCGACTGGAATGGTAAATGATCATATCGAGGACTGCTTTACCAGAGTTAAATAGTTTTCAGTCACAGTCTCAGTTTTTAGTCGTTTTTTAAGTTTAAAAAAAAATCAAAACAAAAATTAAAAGGCTCAAAACTGAGACCGCGAGTGAAAACTTAAAAAAAATCATTACATTTGCTTCACACTTTAGGGGTGTCTGCATCACGCAGGCTGAGATTTTACCCTCTGAACCTGATCTAGTTCATACTAGCGTAGGGAAAAGTAAGATGACTTCTTAAACGCATTTCTGTGCGTTATTGCAGCCATTCCTATTGTGTATCTATACACTAAACTCAAAAAGGAATGGAACTAAAAATCAATCAACAAACCAAAAAATTCAATGCTGAATCGCTAAGCGTTCAATCATTGCTCGATCTCGAAATTCCGCACAAGCAAAACGGAATCGCCGTTGCTGTAAACAATACCGTTGTTCCAAAAATCAAATGGAACGAATTCCTTGTACAAGAAACCGACGAAATTTTAATTATTTCTGCTACGCAAGGAGGATAAAGACTAAAATTTCAATTTAAAAATTCTAATTACAAACTTGACGTAGACGCACTCTGGTGTGTCGCTGCAACAACTCATAATTCATAACTCATAACTTCTTTTCCTATGACTACAGAAGAACAAATATCCAGAACCCCATTTCCAAACTCTAAAAAAGTCTATATCGACGGAGAAATTCACCCAATAAAAGTAGCCATGCGCGAAATTACTTTAAATGATACCAAACTTTCAAACGGAGGAATTGAAAAAAATCCACCTGTAACCGTTTACGATACTTCCGGACCATATACTGATCCAAATGTAGAAATTGATATTAGAAAAGGATTACCACGCTTACGCGAAAAATGGATTCTTGACAGAAATGATGTTGAAATTTTAAGTGAAATCACATCAGATTACGGACAAAGCCGATTGAAAGATGAAAGTCTGAATCATCTTCGATTTGAATATTTACATCAGCCAAAACGTGCTAAAAAAGGTGCAAACGTAACACAATTGTATTACGCTAAGCAAGGTATTATTACGCCGGAAATGGAATATATCGCGATTCGTGAAAACCAGCGTATCGAACTTTTAAACGAGCAGACTAAAGCAATGCAATGCCAGCACAGCGGAGAGAGTTTTGGAGCTAATACACCAAAAAGCAAAATTACCCCAGAATTTGTCCGTTCAGAAGTTGCCTGCGGGAGAGCAATTATTCCAAATAACATCAATCATCCAGAAAGCGAACCTATGATTGTGGGACGCAATTTCCTGGTAAAAATTAATGCTAATATTGGAAACAGCGCTGTGACTTCGAGTATTGAAGAAGAAGTTGAAAAAGCTGTTTGGGCTTGCCGCTGGGGAGCTGATACGATTATGGATTTATCTACGGGAAAAAACATTCATGAAACCAGAGAATGGATTATTAGAAATTCACCTGTTCCAATTGGCACCGTTCCAATTTATCAGGCATTAGAAAAAGTAAAAGGAATTGCTGAAGATTTAACTTGGGAGATTTTCCGTGACACCTTGATTGAACAAGCAGAACAAGGCGTTTCATACTTTACAATTCACGCCGGAGTTTTGCTTCGATACATTCATCTAACCGCAAATCGTGTTACTGGAATTGTTTCTCGCGGCGGTTCAATTATGGCGAAATGGTGTTTGTTTCATCATAAAGAAAATTTCCTTTATACACATTTTGAAGAAATCTGTGAAATCATGAAACAATACGATGTCGCTTTTTCTTTGGGAGACGGTTTACGTCCGGGTTCGATTGCAGATGCAAATGATGCTGCTCAATTTGCAGAATTAGAAACTTTAGGAGAATTGACAAAAATTGCCTGGAAACATGATGTACAGGTTTTCATTGAAGGTCCGGGACACGTTCCGATGCACATGATCAAAGAAAATATGGAGAAACAATTAGAACATTGTCATGAAGCACCATTTTATACTTTAGGCCCATTAACTACAGATATTGCACCGGGTTATGATCATATTACATCTGCAATTGGCGCTGCAATGATTGGCTGGTATGGCTGTGCAATGCTGTGTTATGTAACACCAAAAGAACATCTGGGTTTACCCAACAAAAAAGATGTAAAAGACGGCGTGATTACCTATAAAATTTCGGCACATGCCGCCGACTTGGCAAAAGGTCATCCAGGAGCACAATATCGCGATAATGCTTTGAGTAAAGCTCGTTTTGAATTCCGCTGGGAAGACCAGTTTAATTTAGCATTAGATCCTGACACTGCAAGAGAATTTCATGATGAAACACTTCCGGCAGATGGTGCAAAAGTGGCGCATTTCTGTTCGATGTGCGGACCAAAATTCTGCTCTATGAAAATATCTCAGGAAATTAGAGATGTCGCTGCTGCAGAAAAAGGAATGCAGGAGAAATCAGAGGAATTTATTGAACAGGGAAAAGAGATTTATATTTAGTAATGTATTAAGATGACAGTATTAAGTATTAAGATTCAACATCTTCAAAGTCTTAATACTTCCATCTTACTTAATACTTTTTTGAAATGATTGTAATTACAACCCCTTTTTCCATTAAAAATGAAATTGAAATTCTTCATTTTTTATTAGAAGAAGGATTGTCTTTGCTTCACATTCGGAAACCTGATTTTTCAAGAATAGAAATGGCACATTTTATTCTTCAAATCAAATTGGAATTTCACGCTAATTTGGTTTTGCATAGTCATCACGATTTAGCAGAAGATTTTGGAATTACCAGAATTCATTTTCCTGAAAAAGAAAGAAAAGATCTAAATGATTTTCCTGCAAGGTTTTTAAAACCCTGCAGGTCTAAATCAACATCAACACATTCAATTGAAGATTTTAATTCTTTAGAAAGTGATTTTGATTATGCATTTCTAAGCCCCGTTTTTAAAAGTATTTCAAAAGAGAATTATCAGCCGGAAACAGATCTTTTTGAAGCATTAAAATTGAGAAAAAACTATAGGACAAAAGCTATTGCATTAGGAGGAATATGCTCTGATAACATTTCAAAAACGCTTAAAAATGGTTTTGATGATGTGGCACTTTTAGGAACTATTTGGAACAATGAAAACCCTGTAAAACAATTTAAAATATGTCAGCAAACCGTCCTTTCGTACTTACAATCGCAGGCTTAGATCCGTCTGGAGGTGCTGGTATTTTGGCTGATATCAAAACATTTGAACAGCACAAAGTAACAGGTTTTGGTATTTCAACAGCCAATACAATTCAGACAGAAAATGTATTTCATGAAATTCAATGGACTAATTCAGATTTTATTATTCGTTCGATAGAAACGCTGTTTAACAGTTATAAAATCAGCACTGTTAAAATCGGTATTGTTTCTTCTTTAAATGACTTGAATCAAATTATTTCGACGATAAAAAATTTGTCTCCCACAACTAAAATTGTCTGGGATCCGGTTTTAAAATCAACAACAAAATTTGAGTTTATGACAATTGAAGATTATTCTCATTTATATAAAATATTGTCAAAAATTGATTTGATTACCCCTAATTATCATGAAATCGAAATTTTATTTCCAGGGTTTATTTCAAAAATGCTTTGTAAAGAAATTAAGATCCCTGTCAATATTTTATTGAAAGGCGGACACAATGAAACTGAAATTGGAACTGATCGTTTGTTTCTTAAAAATGAGATTTATGATTTGTTTCCAACAGAAAAAGAATGTTCTGAAAAACATGGTTCAGGGTGTGTTCTTTCATCAGCTATTGCTTCTAATCTGGCTTGCAATCAAACTATAAAAGAAGCCTGCAAAAATGCTAAAAAATATATCGAAAAATACCTGAGTTCAACATCAACATTAATTGGATATCATTATGTACAATAAACTGCAATACATTTCACAGGGAAACACAATCGAAGACCAAGTCCGCAATATTCATCAGGCTTTAGACTCAGGATGCGATTGGATACAAATGCGATTTAAAAACCAAACCGAAAAAGACTCTTTCATCTTAGCTGAAGAAATAAAGCTTTTGTGCGAAAAATATCTGGCCAGCTTTATTATAAACGATAATCTTTATCTCGCACAGCAGATTAATGCAGATGGTGTGCATCTTGGTTTATCAGACATGAAAATCGACGAAGCCCGAACCATTTTAGGAGCTGAAAAAATTATTGGAGGAACAGCAAACACTTTTGAAGATATTCAGAATCACGTAAAAAATGGATGCAATTATATCGGATTGGGTCCTTTTAGATTTACAAACACAAAAGAAAAACTAAGTCCAATTTTAGGTCTATCCGGTTATTTTGAGATTCTTCAAAAAATGAAGAAAAATAAAATTGAAGTTCCGGTTTATGCTATTGGCGGAATTACTTTAAAAGATATAAATCCTTTAATGGAAACAGGAATTCACGGAATTGCAGTTTCCGGAATCATAACAGAAAGCGACGAAAAGAAAATACTAATTCAACAATTAAACGAAAAATTATATGCAAACGTCATTGTTTAATATTGGAGACAAAAGCTTCAAGTCTCGTTTGTTTTTAGGAACAGGAAAATTTGGATCAAATCAGGAAATGGAAGAGGCTGTTTTAGCTTCAGAAAGCGAATTAGTTACGGTTGCATTAAAACGCATTGATCTGGAAACAGATACTGATGCTATTTTATCTCATTTAAAACATCCTAATATTAATTTGCTTCCTAATACATCTGGTGCAAGAAATGCAAAAGAAGCTGTTTTTGCAGCTCAATTGGCTCGTGAGGCTTTAGAAACCAATTGGGTTAAGCTGGAAATTCATCCTGATCCAAAATATTTAATGCCGGATCCAATTGAAACTTTAAAAGCCACAGAAGAACTTGCAAAACTTGGTTTTTTTGTTCTCCCTTACATTCATGCAGATCCTGTTTTATGCAAACATTTAGAAAGCGCCGGAACAACTGCTGTAATGCCTTTGGGTTCACCAATTGGAAGCAACAAGGGTTTAAAAACTATTGATTTTTTAGAAATTATAATCGAGCAGAGTAATGTCCCTGTAATAGTTGATGCTGGAATTGGCGTACCTTCTGATGCTGCGAAAGCAATGGAAATTGGTGCTGACGCCGTTTTGGTAAACACTGCAATTGCCGTTGCCGGGAATCCCAAATTAATGGCTGAAGCTTTTAAAGAGGCTGTTATTGCAGGGAGAAAGGCTTTTGAAGCCAGAGCTGCCAATCAGCAGAACTATGCTTCTGCTTCCAGCCCTTTGACTTCTTTTCTTTATGAATAAATTTAACCGCAAAGTTCGCAAAGAAAAGCGCTAAGAACGCAAAGCTTTGCGAACCTTGCGTAATTCTTAGCGTGCCTTGCGGTTAAAAAACAAAAACTATGAACACATTCAAATCTATTTTTGAGCAATACAATTGGGATGAAATCCAATCCAGAATATACCAAACCACATCTAAAGATGTCGAACGAACTTTGGCTAAAACCAAATACAATCTCGATGATTTTTTGATTTTGATTTCACCTATTGCCCAAAATTATCTGGAAGAGATGGCTCAGAAATGCCATGAAATTACCAAGAAACGTTTTGGCAAAACGATTCAAATGTATGCGCCATTATATTTAAGTAACGAATGCCAAAATATTTGTACCTATTGTGGATTTAGTTTAGACAATAAAATCAAAAGAAAAACATTGACGGATACAGAAATAAAACTAGAAGTTGAAGCCTTAAAAAAGACTGGTTTTGATCATGTTTTATTAGTTACAGGCGAAGCAAATTATACTGTAAACATCAATTATTTTCTAAATGCAATTAATTTAATTAAAAACGATTTTTCGATTATTTCTGTTGAAGTACAACCGCTTTCTCAAGAAGATTATGAGCGTTTGCATGCTGCAGGAGTATATTCGGTTTTGGTCTATCAGGAAACCTATCATCAGGAGGTTTATAAAAAGTATCATACTAAAGGCAAAAAATCAAATTTTGATTATCGACTTGAAACTCCTGATAGAATTGGAACTGCAGGAATTCATAAAATAGGTTTAGGCGTTTTATTAGGTTTAGAAGACTGGCGAACGGACAGCTTTTTTAATGCTTTGCATTTAGATTATCTTCAAAAGAAATACTGGCAGACCAAATATTCTGTTTCTTTTCCCCGCCTCCGCCCTGCCGAAGGAATTATCGAACCTAATTTTATTATGGATGATAAAGATTTGACGCAATTGATCTGTGCTTATCGTTTATGGAATGAAGATTTAGAAATTTCGATTTCAACCCGCGAAAACGAAAAATTCAGAAATAATATAATTCCAATTGGTGTTACAAGTATGAGTGCCGGCTCTAAAACAAATCCGGGTGGTTATGTTGTTGATCCGCAGTCTTTAGAACAATTCGAAATCAGCGATGAACGTTCTGCAGAAGAAATCTCAAAAATTATAAAAAATGCGGGTTACGAACCTGTCTGGAAAGACTGGGATAAAGCCTATAGTCGAAAGTTGGAAAGCCTAAAGTCATAAAGTCCCAAACTTCACTTAAACCTTTCATTTACAACTTTTGGCTTTCGACTTTTGACTTTCAAACTTTAAGACTAGATTAAAATGAGCATTATTCAAGAATTCCTTCGTTACAACAGACAAACTATTCTTCCTGAAATTGGCGACGAAGGTCAGGAAAAACTAAAAAAAGCACGGGTTTTGGTAATTGGTGCCGGCGGTTTAGGCTGCCCAATTTTACAATACATTGCCACTGCAGGAGTAGGTTTTATTGGAATTATGGATTTTGATACGATTGAAATTCACAATCTTCATCGACAAATTTTATACACCGAAAATGAAATTGGAAAGCACAAATCAATAATTGCAAAAGATGTGGTTTCAAAACTCAATCCGTTGATTGAAGCTATTGCAATTAATGAAAAATTAACTGTTGAAAATGCTGCAAAAATCATTCAGCAATATGATATTGTTGTGGACGGTTCTGATAATTTTTCTACTCGTTATTTAGTCAATGACACTTGTGTTGAATTAAATAAACCCTTAGTTTATGGAAGTATTTTAAAGTTTGAAGGGCAAATTGCAGTTTTTAATCATAACGGAAGTAAAAACCTAAGAGATTTATTTCCTGAAATGCCAGATCCTAAAGATGTACCAAACTGCAATTTAAATGGCGTTTTAGGAACTTTACCTGGAATTATTGGAAATATGATGGCACACGAAACACTTAAATTAATTCTGGAATTACCAGCTTTAAAGAACGAATTAATAATTTTTAATACATTAAACTGGAATTTTACTAAACTGAATTTTTAGAAAACAAGCGCATCGCCAACTGTAATATTACCAGAGTTTAAGCTTACAATATTAGTCCCAAATAAAACAGAATTATCAAAATTTCTATATGTGCTTAATGTTTTAAGAGGTTCTTTTTTTAAACGTCCGTTTTCAGGATCGTTATTAACCATAATGCATCTTCCGCACGGTTTTATGTTTTTAAACTGGACTTCTCCAATAGTAAAAGTCTTAAAATCGTCTTCTTCGTGAGCATTTTCGGTGCTTACTACAATGTTTGGGCGAAATCTTTTTATTGTAATTTTCTCATCAAGCTTATCATTCAAAAAATCCAGACTTTTTGATCCTATTAGTAAATACGGATAACCATCAGCCAGACTCACATTGAAAGTTTCTTTTAATCTGGAGCTTTCGTGTTTACGAGCTCCGTTTTTTAATATTTTGACTAATTTACAATCAAAACCTAAGTGCTGGCTAAACCATTTTGATGTTTTATGATTTACCTCAACAACTTCGCTTTTATCATCCCAGACATTTACTTTTATTGTGCTCTCTAAATGTTCATCAATAAAAAATTCATGTTCCTGATCCTGAAAAGTTATACTGACTTTTCCATCTGAAATATTTGGATAAAACTGACTCATAATACGATGTTCTCTCTGCGTCAACATTTGATTTTCAGCATCAATTAACATCCATCTGCGATCGTTTTCGAATCCCATTTCTTCAGCTAAAGCAGATTTACAGCTTATTCCTGCCAAGCTTTTTATTGGATAAATGTAAATTTCCTTTACAATATAAATTGCACTCATTTCTATTTGCTTTTTAAAATAGACATAAACTCTTCGCGATCTATTTCTCGGCAGCCTAAACTCTCTAAGTGCGAGTTATAAACCTGGCAATCCAGCAGTTTATAATTTTCTTTCTTCAAATATAACGCTAAAGCGATAAAAGCTGTTTTTGAAGCATTTGAAACTTTAGAAAACATACTTTCTCCGCAAAAAACATGACCTAAATCTATTCCGTATAAACCGCCAACCAAAACTTCATCCTGCCAAACCTCAACAGATTTTGCAATTCCTTGTTTATGAAGTTCGCAATAGGCTTCGATCATTTCGTTAGAAATCCATGTTCCGTTCTGTCCTTCACGTTTTATCTGCTGGCAATTAGAAATTACTTCTTTGAAGTTTTTATTATAAGTAACCTTAAATATTTTTTTATTGAGGATTTTCCGCATGCTTTTGGATATTACCAATTCATCGAAAAACAGTACCATTCTTGGATCCGGCGCCCACCAAAGAATAGGTTCACCTTCATTAAACCAAGGAAAAATACCGCTTTTATAGGCCAGTTTTAACCGCTCTGGATCTAAATCGCCTCCAATAGCCAAAACACCTTCTTCATCAGCTTCTGAAACCGGCGGAAAAAACAAATCTTTAAATAAATAATACATTTTAAATCGTCAACTTTTAAATTCCAAATCCTAAAAAATTGTCATTTGATGAAATGAACTCAAAAATAAAATTCCAAATCCCAAATTCACGGAAATGAATTGGAATTTGGAATTTAATAAATTGAATTTTAAACTCTTAGAACGGTAAATCGTCTGGTTCGTCTTCGTTTAAATTTGTCGCTGGAGCGAAAGCTTCTGCTGCAGGAACTGAAGGTGTTTGTGCAGGTCCTTCTGGTGCCATTCTTTCGATTCTCCAACCTTGAATACTATTGAAATATCTAGTTTCTCCTTGTGGATTAACCCATTCTCTTCCTCTTAAATTGATAGAAACTTTTACTGCCTCTCCTTGTTTATAGCTGCTTAATAAATCGCATTTATCTTGTGTAAATTCGATTAAAATGTGCTGTGGATACTGCTCATCTGTAGTAACTACTAGTTCTCTTTTTTTGAATGAAGCACTAACTTGCTGCTCAGGATTAACCACTTTTACTTTTCCTATAACTTCCATCTTCGTCTATAATTAATTATTATTTCTTTTCTTATTTTTTAGCTAAAAGCACTTTCCAGGCTGACTCAACGTCATCATTATTGAGATATTTTTTGGCTTCTAAATGAACTTTTTCCTGATCATCTGAGCTTAAAACCCCTTTTACAGAAAAATTTTCTTTCACAAATATACTAACTTCTTCTTTTGTAGGCAAGGTTTCTACGTTGCCTAATTTTCCGAGGTCATTGCCATCAAACACAGGACTTTCTCTAATAAAATTAGGAATTGCATCTACTCCTACGCCCAAAGTTGTTAGTGGTTTTGCGACTTCAAAAAGCCCCTGATTGGATCTTGAATACCAATTTCCGCCAAGTCTTGAAACTAAATCTATTTTATGCTGGTCTATTGCTCCGTTTTTATCCAAAATTGATTCGTGAATGTGAATTTTTACTACTTCACACAAAATCAGGTTTCCAGCTCCTCCTTCTGTTCCTAACGGAATAATCTGTGTAATCTTGCATTCAAACTGAACTGGAGATTCTTTTACACGATAAGGTTTTACAAAATCTGAAGGAATCTGCGTTAAACCGGCTTTTATAAATTCGTTTACGTCGTCTCCATATTCTGTACTTGCCAGCGAAGTCTGTTGTACAATATCATAATTGACAACATTTATTACGACTTCTTTCGTGGCTTCGGCATTAATCAAAGTATGCTTTACGGTATTGTCCCGAACACGTCTTGAAGGCGAAAAAACCAAAATGGGTGGATTAGCACTAAATACATTAAAGAAACTAAAGGGAGACAAATTAGGAATTCCTTTTTCGCTTATTGTACTTGCAAAAGCAATTGGCCTTGGCCCTACTGCACTTTGTAAATATCCCTGCAGCTGTGCCGTAGGTATCTCTTTTGGATTGATGCTAATCATAATTTTTCTGTTTAACCGAACCTCATTTCGGTCATACAAAAGTATTGAAATCGTTCAATTCAAAGAAATAGTTTTGAAGATTAAAACAAAAATCTTTTAAGCCCCTGCAAAATATAAAATGTGTTTATTTCGTTATATTTATACCTCAAAATTTAGTTTATGCGCTTTTCTGAAAGTAGAAATACAACTCGTTGGGTTATAATTTTCATATCCTTTTTAATCATTTCGCTGATTCTCTGGAATACTTATACATTTTTCCAAATTTTTAAGAATGAAGAACGTTTAAAAATGAAGCTTTTTGTAAATGCCCAAATTACAATTGTAAATGCTGACGAAAATACAGACATTGAACTTCCTCTTCAAATTATTAACAATAATACCTCTATTCCTGGTATAGTAATATTGTATGATAAAGTGGTAAGTGCCACAAATGTCCCAGAAGAGATCTTGACGAACAAGAAAAAAAGAGCCAATTATTTGAGAAAATTAGGTAATGAAAATGAACCTATTACTTTTGAATATGCTCCGGGAAAATATCAAACGCTTTATTATGGAAATTCAGCTTTACTTAATAAACTCAAATATTATCCTGTAGCTTTATTACTGATTATCTTTTTGTGTGCCGCTTTGATTTACAATTTTTACAAAAGCACAAAAATGGCAACGCAAAATAAACTGCTGGCGGGAATGGCAAAAGAAACAGCTCATCAAATTGGAACACCTTTATCATCTTTAATCGGCTGGGTTGAGATTTTAAAAACCGAAGCGATTGATCAATCCATAACTATTGAAATTGAAAAAGATGTGGAACGCCTGCAGACGATAACGGATCGTTTTTCTAAAATTGGTTCTGTTCCTGTTTTAGAACCGCACGATATTGTTGCCGAAACTTTAAATACGTACGAATATTTACAATCACGTTTTTCTAAACAGGTTACTTTTTCTTATCAGGTTCCCGAAAAACCAATTTTTGCTTTAATCAATCCAACACTTCACAGCTGGACGATCGAAAACCTTGTTAAAAATGCTATTGATGCCATGAAAGGAAAAGGAACTTTAGATCTTTATATTGAAAAAGATGCTCATCATATAAAAATTAACGTGAAAGATTCTGGAAGCGGTATTGCAAAAAACCAATTCAAAACTATTTTTGAACCCGGTTTTACAACAAAAAAACGCGGCTGGGGATTAGGTCTTTCTTTAACCAAAAGAATTGTTGAGGAATATCACAACGGAAAGATTAAAGTTCTTAATTCTGAAATTGGTAAAGGAACTACGTTTCAGATTACTTATGAAACTACCAATCCGGCTTAAAAATTAGACATAAAAAAAACACCAACTCAAAACTGAATTGGTGTTTTTTATTTTGGGTTTAATCTTAAAGATTAGACTGAATATCTTTTGCTAAAGTTTCAAATTCTTCTTTTGAAAGCGAAACTTTGTCCTGAAAACGCATTTCATCCATATGATTTAATGGAATTAAATGTACGTGTGCGTGAGGAACTTCTAAACCTACAACCGCAATTCCGATTCTTTTACAAGGAACTGTTTTTTCTAATGCTGCTGCAATTTTTTTAGAGAATTTCATTAATCCTAAATACAATTCTTCATCCATATCGAAAATCTTATCGATTTCTTGTTTCGGAATACAAAGTGTATGGCCTTTTGCGTTTGGATTTACATCTAAAAAAGCCAGATAGTTATCATCTTCGGCAATTTTATAGGCAGGAATTTCTCCGTTTACTATTTTAGTGAATATTGAACTCATAGTTTATTCGTTTAACTGGTTAACCGCTTAACCGATTTAACGATTTAACGGTTAAACTATAAAAAATTTATTCTCTTGTAATTTCAAGAATTTCGAATTTCAAAGTTCCGTTTGGTACTGTAATTTCGGCAATTTCACCAACAGATTTTCCCAGCAGTCCTTTTCCAATAGGAGAAGTTACAGATATTTTTCCTGTTTTTAAATCAGCTTCACTTTCTGCAACAAGCGTATATTTCATTTCCATTCCGTTGCTTTGGTTTTTAATTTTCACATTAGAAAGAACCAAAACTTTAGAAACATCTAATTGAGATTCATCAATTAATCTTGCATTTGCATATACTTCTTCAAGTTTAGCAATTCTCATTTCTAATAAACCCTGCGCTTCTTTTGCAGCATCGTACTCGGCATTTTCAGATAAATCGCCTTTGTCTCTTGCGTCTGCTATATCTTGAGATGCTTTAGGACGCATTACACTCTTTAAATGCTCCAATTCATCTTTTAACTTTTTTAACCCATCAGCGGTATAATAAGATACTTTACTCATAACTTCATCGTTTATATAAATAGAAAAAATCCCATCGGGACGGGATTTTGTATTACAAATATACTATTATTTTTAATAGTACATAATTATATGTTAATCATATAAAATTCAAATCTAAATAAATTATTTTTGTTTCACTAATTCTTATTAAAATAATGAAAAAAATCTGGCTCTTAATTCTTTTCGTTTCTGTGCTTTTTTCGTGCAGTGACAGCGATCGCAGTAACAAAAACCCATATATACCGAGTTATTCTGTTAATTTATCCGTAGATATGAATCTGCCTTCTTATTCAAATCTCAAATATGTCAGCAATGCTGTTATAGTTCCCAATTACGGTGCAAAAGGAATTATTATTTTTAATGCCGGAAGCGGTTATAATGCTTTTGATGCTGCATGTCCTAATCAGGAGATAAATTCATGCGCTGCCATGACAATTGACGGTATTAATGCTGTTTGTTCCTGCGATAAAACTTCTTACAGTTTGTTTACAGGACTTGGAGGAAAAGAATATCCTCTAAAACAATATAAAGTTCAGGTAACGGGAACTGTAATTCACGTTTACAATTAAAAATAAAAAAAAGCCTGAAATTTACTTTCAGGCTTTTTTATTTTTTTAGAATTTCAAAGTTAATCCGGCTAAGAAATTAATTCCTGCCTGCGGATAATAGTATGGATAAATATCCCACATTGCTCCGTTTGAAACATATTTTTTATCCAGAATATTGTTTACCAACCCTGTTATTGTAATTGATTTGAAAATTGATTTTGGTTTTATTTCATAAGAAATATTCAAATCGTTCACAAAATAGTCTGCCAGTTTGGCTTCTGGAAGCTCAATATTATTCATATACTGTTCTCCAACGTATTTTTGCAATAACGAAACATATAAGTTTTCAATTGGTTTGTATACAATAATATTTCCGGCTATAACTTCTGGAGAGTAAGCAATTTTAGTTGTTCCGTAGTATTGTCCTTCAACAGCTAAGTCTAGATTTTTATTACTGCTTAAAGTAAAGTTAGGTCTGATAATAAATTTTTCTGAAAGTGAAATTGTCGCATCAAACTCAAATCCTAAGCGATAGCTTTTTTCAGTATTAGCACGAATTGGCGCACCAACATCGTCTAATCTTCCAGTTAAAATCAATTGATCTTTATATCCCATATAATAGAAGTTCGAATTTAATTGGATTTTCTCTGAATTAAATCTCCATCCTAATTCAAAATCATTCAATTTCTCAGGTTTTACATTTCCACCTTCGTAATCTGTTCTGTTTGGCTCACGATTAGCACGTGCATAAGAGAAATAAAGTGTGTTTTTTTGATTGATTTCGTAGTTTAAACCTGCTTTTGGATTAAAGAAATTGAATGTATCATTTACTAAACCAGTTTCGGCACTATTCGCTTTATAATGTACTCTACGGTATTGTAAATCTCCATATAAGCTTAATTTTTCAGTCAGCTGATAATTTGCTTTTGCAAAAACATTCCCATCTGTTTTTACAGAATAGTCGTCATAGTAATGATCTCCCAATTCTGAAGTTGAAGCATATCTTGCCCAGATTACTTTTCCAAAATGATCTCCTTCGTATTTATTCCAGCCTCCCCCAAGAATAACATCTAATTTTTCTTCTTTATATTTTACAGAAAAAGTAGTTCCGTAAAAATCATTGTCTAACCATTTCTGACGCACTAAATCGGTTGTTGTTACGGTTCCAACTGGCTGTAAACCATAGTCGGCCATATCAGCATCTTCTTTATAATTATCATAATACCCCTGCCCTTTTGTATAATGCAAAGCGAAGTTAGTACTCCATTTATCAGAGAAAGATTCACTCCAATGCAATTGATAATGATTCTGTTTGTAATTATCGGTTTCGTTATCGTAAAAACGAGTATTTCCAGATTCATCCGTATACATTCCGGCAGAATTGAAAGTTCGGTTTGAATTTAATGTTTCGGCATCAATTCCGTTCCATGATTGGTATGTTTTTTCTGTTCCGCCAAAAACCAAAGCTTTAATTAATGTAGTTTTGCCAACGTAGGTTCCTTGTAAAAAATAAGATTTCAAATCAGAACTTGCACGATCTACATAACCATCAGATTTAACTGTAGACAAACGTCCGGCAAGTTCAAAATGGTCATTCAACAAACCTGTACTGAATTTTACTGTGTTTTTATTTGAATTGAAACTTCCGTAAGAGCTTGAAATTTCTCCTGTTGGTTTAGATGCATAACTGTCTGTAAGCATATTTAAACTCGCTCCAAAAGCAGATGAACCATTGGTAGAAGTTCCAACTCCTCGCTGTAATTGCAGACTTTCTACAGATGAAGCAAAATCGGGCATATTAACCCAAAAAGTCCCCTGACTTTCGGCATCGTTGTATGGAATTCCGTTTATGGTTACGTTTACTCTTGTTGCATCGCTTCCGCGGACTCTGATTCCGGTATAACCTATTCCTCCTCCGGCATCTGATGTTGTTACTACCGATGGCAGATAATTCATTAAAACAGGTATATCCTGACCAAGATTTCGGTATTTGATTTCTTTTTTATCCATATTACTAAACGTAACCGGTGTTTTGGCCGTAACACGAACTGCAGAAACCAAAACATTATCAAGCTGATTTACTTTGGTTGAGTCTTGTTCTTGTCCAAAAGAGAATAGAGTAAAGAAAATAGAGAATATAATAAAGAAAATAAACTTTTGGCTCAACTTAGAACCTTTGTACCTCTGTGCCTTAGCACTTAAAAAAAAAGTTTTCATTCGTAAAGAATTACGAATAAAAGGGGGAATTATTCTTTTGTTAAATTAATAAATGTGTTTCACGACAAAACATAGTGTGCACGCTGTGATTTGTCGTTTTTCCCTTAGCAACATTACTCGCTCAGGTTCTTTGGGTATGATCTCAGCTCGTTATTTAGAGCACCCCTTTGAGACAATGCAAATATAGAAAAGTATTAAGATAAATGTATTAGGTATTACGATTTTTCACTTTTGGATTTCTTAATACTTAATTCTGTAGTCTTAATACTAAAAATCAGGTTTTCTTCGGGACTGTTTTAAATCAGAAATGTTCTTTTTGTCTTTAATTCTTTTTTTGATTACTGCTTTGGGAACTTTTGTTGCTTTTCGAACTTTTGGAACATATAATCCTTTTTTAACTAATTCCAGAAATCGCTTTACAACAATTTCTTTATTCTTAAGCTGGCTTCTATCTTCGTCGCAATTTAATATTAAGATATTTTCAGAAGTCAAACGAGTTGATAAATTCTCTTTTAGAAGTGTTTTTTCATCATCAGACAAGGCTTGAGAAGCTTCTAAATCAAAAGACAAAACAACTTTTGAAGAAACTTTGTTTACGTTCTGCCCGCCCGCACCACTGCTTCGAACGGCTTTAAAGTTTAATTCTGATATGATTTTCTCGTTATCCATTATTGTGGCTGATGTGCCGGTTTTAATAAATCGTTTACCGTTTTTACCGGATTAAAAGTAATTAAAGGCACAGCAACAAAAACTGTCAGCCAATTTGCCATCGAACCATTCCATAATCCCGGAAGTTCATAACTTTTTACGGCTTTCCCTTCAACACTTTTTTCAACTATAAATCCCGATTTTTCGTCAACAAATTTTTTCAGGTCAAATTTTTCTCCTTTATAATTTTTGATTCCGCAAACCAAATCTACCGGGTTAAAATGCGTAGCTTCTTCTAGAACTTCAAGCTGTTTTTTATTTGCTAAATCTACCTGTGATGTTTCTACGATCTGCAAAGAAACCTCGCCTTTATCGTTCATTACCCAAAACGGTCCTCCGCCAGGTTCTCCCTCATTTCGAACCATTCCGCAAACTCGTATTGGACGATCTAACAGTTCTTTTATTTTAGTAATTTTATTCTCAAAAGTAAATTTATTGAAATCTTCAGTCATCTGAATGTTTAGTTTTTGCATTAAAACATCCACAATTTCTTTAAGATCCTCTTCTTTCACTTCATTTTTTTCAATTGCTTTTAAATATCCAAATACTTTTTGCTGTACTTCAATCAAAATTCCTCCTAAAGCCTTTTTATATAAAGCAATTTTATCAATATGATTTTGAATTACATTATCAATATTTTTAATAAAAATAATGTCTGAATCCAGATTATTCAGGTTTTCAATTAAAGCACCATGTCCGCCAGGTCTAAAAACCAGACTTCCATTTGAACTTCTTACCAGTTTATTATTCCCATCTACATTAATTGAATCTGTACCTTTATTTTGATAAGAATATCTAATATTGATTTTAACATTAGAATGTTCCTCTACTTTGTTTTTAACCGCATCAACTGTTTTTTCAAACAAATCCTGATGTATTTCTGAAACTGTAAAATGTAAATTCGAAATACGCTTTGCTGTTGCATAATGCACACATTCATTTAAATGTTCTTCTATAGGTGTTGCTATATGAGTTTTATATAAATGAAATGGTAAAACTGCTTTTGGCTTGTTTGCCGAGTTAAAATGTTCAGGAGATAATAACAGTTTTATAAAATAATAGTTTTTATAATCTCTTTCCAGGTTTTCAAAATCAGGATAAAGTTCTCTCAGTTTTTTGTCAACATCTTCAAAAAAAGGAAACTTATCCATCCCAATAATAAAAATGGCTAGTTCTTTATCTTTTTTCCTATTGATATAAGCATTTATGGTTTCTTTTTCAATATTAAAATCATTTAAAAAGGCCGTTAAAAACTTATACATTCTGGTAGCGGCACCAGAAGCCGGAACAAATTTTTTAATTTTAAATTCTTCCTTATGTTTATCAAAAAAAGAAGCTTTTTCTTTAAAATCAACTTCTGATAAACTAAGAATGCCATTATTGATTGTCGCTGGACGAATCAAGCTGCTCTTTGCTATTCCGTTTTTGAATATATCCAGCTGCTTTAAAATATTTTCGAAAGGAATTCCATGATTATAAATTTCAACAAAATCCTGAGAAGAAAATCCTTTTTCTTTTAAAGCACCTAAAGCATCTATAATCATTATGGCTTTTGCCAAACGACTTTCTTTATTACCTGATAAGGTTATAAAAGGCTTTTTATTATCAATTAAAGTTTGTTTGAATACAGAAAAAACGGTTTCTCTTCCTTCCGGAGTATCTCTAATATCATCTTTTTCCCATGGAACATCAATATCCGTGAGGAAAAACAAATCGTAATCATGTTCTAAAGCAGCTTCATTTAAAAGTGGATCACAAAAACCGTAATACACTTCAGAGAAGACTTTAGTTACCATTAAATTAGTATCGCAAAACAAATATTTATTCGCCTCAGTAAGCTTTTCATTCTCTAACAGAACTTGTCCGTAAGCAATAGGCATCATATCATCAACCGTACATATATGCTGATTTTCTTCCCATCTTTCCTGCAGATAATCGCGTGCAAACTCTGGAACCCATTCTGTTTTGTAGTGGTCTGCGAGTTGTTTTGCTAATGTAGTTTTACCTGTACTTTCAGGGCCAAACAAAGCAATTTTTATGATATTTGTTTTTTGCTGTCTAAGATTTTTCTCCATTCTAAATAAGCTGAAATAGCTAAAATTGTAAAAATTAAATATTGAAGCGACAACATCCCCAAGCCGCGATAGGCATAAAGAGGCACTACAATAATATCGCCGATAATCCAGAGTGTCCAGTTTTCAATTTTCTTCCTTGCCATATACCACATTCCTGCGAAAAATATACCTGACGATATCATATCGACATAATTATCTTTATGTATTTCGTAATCGAAATATTTATAAATGCCGAAAACTACAAAAACCGTTACAATAAACAGTAAGATTCCGATTATTTTTTCATTAAAAGTTGTACGAGTAATTGGCAGATTATCTTCAACTGCTGTTCCTTTGGCCCACATATACCAGCCATAAATACTCATAATTGAAAAATAAGCATTAATAATCATGTCTCCAATATAACCGGCAACATATAAAAGGTAAACCGAAATTACAGTGGCAATTAATCCTGTTGGATAAACCCAAATATTTTCTTTCTTAGCAAACCATACGCTTAAGATCCCGCAAACGAATACCAAAAATTCCAGAATGATATGCCATAATGGTGCATTTTTATAACTTTCAAGAAAAAAATCAATCATTTTGTGGTTTTTAAAAGCTGTTATTTATGAATCGAAAAAATGGTTGTCATTTTCAAAAGCTGTTCCTATAACTACTAAATCCGCACCGGCATTGTATGCTTTTTTAATTCCGTGCAAATCTACAATTCCTCCGCCAACAATTATAGGAATTTCTACGTTTTGAGAAATTACTGAAATCATCTCTAATGGCACTGGCTTCTTTGCTCCGCTTCCGGCTTCTAAATAAATTAATTTACTTCCCAGCATTTCGCCAGCCTGAGCTGTTGCTAAAGCTAAATCAAAATTTTCGCGATTAAGCGGTTCTGTTTTACTAACGCGGGCAACAGCAGTTTCATTGCCGCTTTCAATTAAAATATATCCTGTTGAAATTACTTCAAGATTTGTTTTTTTCAATATTGGTGCTGCCTGAACCTGATATTCGATTAAATAATCCGGATTTCGGCCAGACAATAATGATAAAAACAAAATCGCATCGGCCTTTGGTGAAATCTGAGACGGATCTCCCGGAAATATTACAACCGGCAGCTTTGTTTTTTGTTTTAACTGTGCGATAAGATCTTCGATAATTGTACTTTCGACAATACTGCCTCCAACAAAAATATGAGTCGCCGGAGATTGATTTATTTTAAGTAATAAATGATCTAAATTTTCCCAGACAATTTTATCAGGATCCAAAAGTATGGCTAATAATTTTTGACCATTTTTCTTGGCTTCTAAAATTTGTTGATGGATTGTGGTAAGTATTTTTTGCTCCATAATGGCCGTAAAAGTAAAAAGTTTTTAACGTAGAAGAACTATTATGAATCAATTATATTTGTAAAGTCTCTGTTAACTATCAAAGAAAACAATTATGATCACGGCTGAATTGTTAGAGAAATATGGTGCAATAAAAAAGTCTTTTGGCAAAAATGAAATTATTTTTGAAGAAGGAAATCTGCCTGCTCATTATTATCAGATTATTTCGGGAGAAATTAAAATGTGCAATTATAATGATGACGGCCGCGAATTTATTCAGGGAATATTCTATAAAAATCAATCTTTTGGCGAACCTCCATTATTTTTAAATCAAAAATATCCCGCCAATTCAATTGCTGTTGAGGATAGTGAAATTCTGCTTCTTCCAAAATCTAATTTTATGAAACTGCTGGAAGAAAACCCGGTAATCAGCATTAAAATAATAGAAAACCTCGCACAACGATTATATTATAAATCAGTTATGGCGGCCGAAATTTCGACACATGAACCGGAACATCGTGTTTTAAAATTAATCGATCATGGAATCGCTTATTTTAATTTCCAAAAAGACAAAAACGGTTATCTTATTAATTTCACCAGACAGCAGATTGGAGATTTAACCGGTTTGCGGGTAGAAACTGTTATTAGAGCCATAAAAGCATTGGAAAAGAAAGGTGAATTGAGGATTATTAATCGAAAAGTATACAGATAAAAAAGTTCTTGTTTTATGATTTTAATCATAAAATGCAGTTGTATTGCGGACGTATCTTTGTCATATAAAAATCTGAATATCATGACACTATATCAAACCACATTCGACATTTTCAATAAAAATTATATGGGTTCTGCTGCAATGGCAGTAATTGGACAAAGCTGTTTAGGAGGCGCTGCTGCAATGTATGTTTTATCTAACGGAACTTCAATTCTTCAAATGGTTCAGCTGGCAGTTATCGTTTTAGCTTGTATCTTTGTAAACACTTCAATTTTGGCTCAAATGAAACATAAAGTGGTTTTTAACCTTTTAATTCTGAGTTCAATTTTAAGCGTATTATTTATTCTGCTAAATACTCTTGTTCTGTGAAAAAACAAATAGAAAATAGAGCTGACGTTTCTTTTCTGGTACATCAATTCTATGATAAAATAAGAGCCGATGAAGAAATCGGCTTTTATTTTAATGAAGTGATTTCTGACTGGGATGCACATCTCGAAAAGCTGACTGATTTTTGGGAAACCAATTTATTTGGTGTCCGCAAATACAAAGGAAATCCTCATACTGTTCATAACGAGGTAGATGCTCATTTTGACGAAAAAATTACTCCAAACGAATTTGGTATCTGGCTTAATCACTGGGCTCAAACATTAGACGAGCATTTTGAAGGCGAAAATGTAGAAACTTTAAAAAGACGTGCCCGAAAAATGAGCACCTTTTTGTACATGAGTATGTTTCAGCACAGACAAAAAGAAAGTGAAGTTTAATCGCCCTGTAAAGTCATTGCGATTATTTCTCAAAAGCATAAACCAAAGTAAAAGTCCCTTCAAAGTTATTAGATTTGATTTCTTTATAATGCACATCAAAATCCTTAACCAAATTATCAAAATGAAGACTTGCCTGTGTTTGGGTTTCATCTAAAGAAAAGTTGCTCACATTTATATGATCTTTAAAACTGATTCCTTTTTCATTTCTGATTTTAAAGATTGCTTCTTTGGCTCCCCAGATAACGGTAAGTTTTTTTATATAATCTTCTGTAAAAGATGAATCTAAATAACCGCATTCATAATCTGTAAATTTATCTGCGATTCTTTGGATTTTTTCTCGTTGCAATTCCATATCAATTCCAACTGTTTCGTGGCTTATAATTATCGCTGCAAAATGATAGGAATGCGTTATTGAAATGTAGTTATGACAATCAAAATACGGTTTTCCGAATTCGTCATAATGCAAATCTTTATCAGTAAAACCCATTTCCTGAATCAGCATTCGAACACTTAAAAAAGCACGCTGATGCATTTGCGATTTCATCCCGTCGAGTCTTTTTTGTGTTTTTTCCTTCAACACAACTTTACTTAATAATTCTTCAAGAGATTCTGTTATTTCCCAAATTAAGATTTTAGTTGTTTCGTTAAACTGTATGGTTTGAAATAGAGGCATTTTTTAAATTATGAATTATGAGTTGTGAATTATGAGTTTTTAAACCATATAAGTCATTTGAGAAAATATAACTGTTGGTTCAAAAAATGCAATAAGTAAATTTAAGCAATTCAAAACAAAGCGCATTACGAAAGAATCCTTTTTTAAATGAACTTATATCACTTATATGGTTTAAATCGTTTTATAAACTAATGTTCTAAAGATTAAGAAATTAAAGATTTCACAAATCTGAGAGAAATTAGTAAAATTCAAAAGCTATTCCTTAAATTTGCAAAAAAATTACAATTCTACAAATATAACATAAATGAGTACAACGACTACGCCATATGTGGCTTTCAAAGTAAAAGACATTTCTCTAGCGGCTTGGGGAAGAAAAGAAATTGAACTAGCTGAAGCTGAAATGCCAGGTTTAATGGCACTTCGCGCTGAATACAAAGATGAGCAGCCATTAAAAGGAGCTCGTATTGCTGGATGTTTACACATGACGATTCAAACTGCTGTTTTAATCGAAACTTTAATCGCTCTTGGCGCAGAGGTTACTTGGTCTTCTTGTAACATTTTCTCTACTCAGGATCAGGCTGCTGCTGCTATTGCTGCTGCTGGAATTTCAGTTTATGCTTGGAAAGGTCTTGACGAAGAATCATTTGACTGGTGTATTGAGCAGACTTTATTCTTTGGTGAAGAAAGAAAACCATTGAACATGATTCTTGATGACGGTGGAGATTTAACTAACATGGTTATTGATCGTTACCCAGAATTAGTTGCTGGAATTAAAGGTCTTTCTGAAGAAACTACAACAGGTGTTCACAGACTTTACGAAAGAGTAAAAGCTGGAACTCTTCCAATGCCTGCAATCAACATTAACGACTCAGTTACTAAATCTAAATTTGATAACAAATACGGATGTAAAGAATCTGCTGTAGATGCTGTACGTCGTGCAACTGACTTAATGTTAGCAGGAAAAAGAGTAGTAGTTTGCGGATACGGTGATGTTGGAAAAGGAACTGCTGCTTCTTTCAGAGGTGCTGGTTCTATTGTAACTGTTACTGAAATCGATCCAATTTGTGCTTTACAAGCTGCAATGGACGGTTATGAAGTTAAAAAATTAAACACTGTAATTGCTAATGCTGATATTATCATTACAACTACAGGAAACAAAGATATCGTTCTTGGAGAGCACTTCGAGCAAATGAAAGACAAAACTGTTGTTTGTAACATTGGTCACTTCGATAACGAAATTGATATGGCTTGGTTAAACAAAAACCACGGTGCATCTAAAATCGAAATCAAACCTCAGGTTGACAAATACAACATCAACGGAAAAGATATCATTATCTTGGCTGAAGGTCGTTTAGTAAACCTTGGTTGTGCTACAGGTCACCCAAGTTTTGTAATGAGTAACTCATTTACAAACCAGACTTTAGCTCAAATCGAATTATGGAACAACAGTGCAGCTTACAAAAATGAAGTTTACATGTTACCAAAACATTTAGATGAGAAAGTTGCTGCTTTACACTTAGCTAAATTAGGTGTTGAACTTGAAGTTCTAAGAGAAGATCAAGCTGCTTATATTGGTGTTGAAGTTCAAGGTCCATTCAAACCAGAATACTACAGATACTAATTAATTTTAGATTGAAGATTTCTGATTTTAGATTTTCTTAAAATCATATATCAAACCCGACAGGTTTTTAAAACCTGTCGGGTTTCTTTTTTTATTTGAGTTTCTAGTTATCAAAAAGCGAATTAATTTAACAAGACATTTACAACGTTTTTACCAGATAACTTTAAATTTGGTTTTTAAAATATAAAAAATGATTGAAAATGTTTTATGTGAAGTACACGGTTCAAAAGAAATGTCTTTTACCTGCATTCACATTGCAATGGCAATAGACTCAAAAGAAAAATCAGGTTTTTTCTATTCCGAAGCCGAAGAAGATCTTCCGCAGATTGCATGGTGCAATGCATGCGAACAATGGCTTTTGGATAATGGTGAAGAATGGAATGACGCTTTTGAAACTCAGGCCGATTTTAAAATGTTATGCGCCGACTGCTTTGATGAAGCTAAAAAAATGCAATTAGAAACTGTTACAACTTAATATTCGCCATGAAAAAGATTTTTCTTCTCTATACTTTTCTATTTCTAAATTTATCTGTCTTTGCACAAAATAATGATGCTTGGAATTCATTTCCAAACAAAGACACCACCTTAATTGGATTTAAAGACAAAAACGGAGTAATTAAAATAGAACCCAAATTTTCAGGTTTTACAATCGCACGTAAATTCGAAAACATTATAGCCGTAACTGAAGAAAAAGATCAAAAATGGAAAAGCTATTATTTAACCAAAACAGGAAAAACAGTTGGTCTAGATAGTTTATATGTTTTTGATAACGGTCCCGACTGTGAAAATGAAGGCTTCATAAGATTTACAGATCACAAAACCGATAAAATGGGAATGTTTAACAGTGAAGGAAAAATCGTTATTCCTGCTGTTTACAGCAATTTAACCAAAGCCAGAAACGGAATGATCATCGTTTTAAAAGATGCCGAAAAAAAACAAGATGGTGAGCACTTTTACTGGACGGGAGGAAAAGAGTACTTAATTGACATCAATAACAAAGTCCTGATTGAAAATTTTGCTTACAACGACGATCTTGATTTTTATTCATTAGAAAAATCCAAAGAGCCTAGCAAAGATCCTATTAGAGAAAATTTTCTTGGAATCGACGGTCAATATTATTCTTTTATAAATTTCGACAAAGAATTTAAATATTGGCTGCAAAACACAATCCTTTCCGATTTATCTAAAGCTAATCTGGAAAAACATTCTTTTGACAAAATTGTATATTGGAAAGAACCAGACGGCTGGATAAACTCCCCTAAAGCCAAATTTATCTATCAAAATTATACTTTTTTAAAATTAAAACTTCAGGAATTAAAAAATCCAAAAACGGATTATTTTGTTACTACAGACGGACTAAATCAGTTTATTTTTGAATCCAGCGAATACGAAGTGTATTTCAATAATTGCAATGAATCTAAAGAATGGATTTATCCCGTAAAAAGTATCATTATCAACCCAAAAAACAAGAATGATCTTGAACAGGATCACATTCAGTTTCTACGAACAGAAAATGGATATAAATTAATAAGCGTTTCTTCTAAAAAAGATAACCTTAAATAAAATAAAAATGCCTGAAAGAATTATAAAAGATATTCGTTATTACGAAAGTAATGAAGAAAATATTGTTGGCAAAAAACTGCCTGGAAATTTAGGGACACTTTTTAATACAAAAAAAGAACCAACCTATATTGGGCAGCGAATTGCTCGAAAATTAAATGAGCTAAAGTTGGTTTATGGTGAAGTTGATCACATTTATATAAATTTAACTACGGTTTTAAACGAAAATCAAATTGTTATTTCTGAAAGAAAAATTGATGAAAGGATTAGATATTTTGATTATGGTGTAAATGCCGTAAAATTTAATTCGTTATCAGACCATGCTAAAAATAGTTTCATTCAACAGTTAACTTTCAAAATTCTTAAACATATAAGTGGAGATGAGAATTTAAAAAAAGTAAATGAAACAGAAGAATTAATTTCAAAATTTGGCACAGAAATCACAATATTTTATAAAACAAAAGAAACAACTGCTTATAAAATTAATCTCTTTTATCAAATTAAACCAAATAATAATCCATCAAGAATAGTAGTCGAATACATAAATAAAAAAGACAGCAGCACTAAACAAGGCTATTTTGACATTAATTTTTATGAAGATATATATTCTTTAGTGGATACAATATCAGTCGTTGGTAAAGAAATTATTTTAAAACCAAAAAAATCTTTTCGTGCAAATTTATATAGTCAGAGATACAATACGCCTATAAAATTTGAAATAGAAAATCTATTATAAAAGTTAACTTTGTAAAAAAGTAAACCATGAAGAATTTTTTGTTTTTATTCATCGCTATAATCTTCGAAATCATTGCAACTTCGGCATTAAAAAAGTCCGAAGAATTTACCAAATTAATTCCAAGTATCATTACCGTAATTGGATATTGCGGTGCATTTTATTTTCTAAGTTTTGCCATTAGAACCATTCCTGTTGGTTTTGCTTACGCAATCTGGTCCGGAGTTGGAATTGTTTTAATTACAGCAATTGGTGCTATTTTTTTCAAAGAAATACCAGATTTACCTGCTATAATCGGATTGAGTTTAATTATCCTTGGCGTAGTTGTAATTAATGTTTTTTCTAAAACCACAGCGCATTAGTTTTTTGTTTCAAGTTTATGTATCACGTTCGAACACAACTTAAAACATAAAAAACTCCGCAAGTTTCAGATTTTATTCCAGCAAAAACCAATCGATCTTTGTCTTATAAAATTGAATAAAGATGAACACACAGGAAACCATAAATTATAATCGCATTGCAGAAGCAATCGATTATATCAAAGCCAATTTTAAAGAGCAGCCAAATCTTGATGAAGTGGCTGAGAAAGTGCATTTGAGTCCGTTTCATTTTCAAAGACTTTTCAGCGATTGGGCAGGAACAAGTCCGAAGAAGTTTTTACAATATACAAGTCTGGAACACGCAAAGAAATTATTAAAAGAACATCAGGCAACCATTTCTGAAACCGCTTTCGAGACTGGACTTTCAGGAACAAGCCGACTTCACGATTTATTTGTAAATATCGAAGGAATGACTCCGGCCGAATATAAAAACGGCGGAAAAAATCTTGAAATAAATTACAGTTTTGCAGAAAGTCCGTTTGGAAATATTATTGTTGCTTCTACACAAAAGGGCGTTTGTTTTATGGCTTTCGCCGAAGATGAAATAACCGGATTTATTGCTTTGAAAGATAAATTTCCAAATGCTCAATTTTCAAAAAAACTAGATCTATCACAGCAAAATGCTTTATTTATTTTCCAAAATGACTGGAGCAGATTATCTGAAATAAAACTACATTTAAAAGGAACCGATTTTCAATTGAAAGTTTGGGAAACTTTATTAAAAATCCCAATGGGACAACTTTCTACTTACGGTTCTATTGCACATCAAATTCAAAAACCAAATGCATCACGCGCCGTTGGAACTGCAATTGGCAGTAATCCTGTTGCGTTCCTAATTCCGTGTCATCGTGTAATTCAGTCTTCAGGAACATTTGGCGGTTATATGTGGGGAAATACCCGAAAAACAGCAATTATTGGCTGGGAAGGTGCGCAGGTAAATTCTCAATTATAATTTACGCCCAGTATTTGCAAAAACTACTTTATCTAACGTATTATTTTTGCCACTAATTACACGAATGTGCACGAATTATTTTTTATCAAAAAACAGAAAAATTTGTGTAATTCGAGTAATTCGTGGCGGAAAAAAAATCTCAAACTAAAACTCTTATGCAAAATATACAATCTAAAATCGCTTCTCAAAATTGGGAAAACATAACAGAAACAATGCATGAAAATGGTTTTGCAGTTCTTTCCAACATTCTTAATAATGAAGAATGTGAAGCTTTAAAAGGTGAGTATGGGAATCATGGTTTATATCGAAAAACTGTTGTTATGGAACGCTATAGATTTGGTTTGGGCGAATACAAATATTTTAATTATCCGCTGCCGGATTTAATCCAGAATCTTCGTTCTTCAATTTATCCTAAACTAGCCCCAATTGCCAATGCGTGGATGAAAGCTTTAAATATTAATACTGTTTTTCCTCAAACTCATTCAGAATTGTTGCAGCAATGTCATGATAATAATCAGCTGAAAGCGACAGTTTTAATTTTAAAATATGGCAAAGGCGGATTCAACACACTGCATCAGGATTTATATGGAGATGTTTATTTCCCCATTCAAATTGTGCTTTTCTTAAATGAACCTGATGAAGATTTTACCGGAGGCGAATTTGTATTGACACAGCAAACTCCAAGAGCACAGTCCAAAGCTATTGTTTTGAAACCAAAAAAAGGTGATATTCTGGTTTTCACGACAAATTTTAGACCTGTAAAAGGTACAAAAGGATATTATCGTGTTAATATGAAACATGGAGTAAGTGAAATTCATTCTGGTGAACGTTTTACATTGGGAATTATTTTTCATGATGCGTTAAATTAAGTGACAAAGAGACAAAGGTTCAAAGGTACAAAGATTCAGAACCTTTGTCTCTTTGTTACTTTGAACCTCTGCAACTAAAAAATAAATGGTAAAACATATTGAAATTTCAGATTCAGAACTTCGAAGTAAAATTAAAAAAGGCGAAATTTGCTTTGGCGGTAACCAAAAGCTAAAAATCTACGGAACTTTAAAATGTGCTTCCGGAAAGAGAATGAAACGAGAGAACCGGGTTTTCTTTTCTTCTGAAGAAAATGCAAAACAAAATGGTTTCAGACCTTGCGGGCATTGTATGAAAATTGATTATCTAAAATGGAAAAATGGACTTATTTAATCCTCAAATAGACGAAACCACTAATCTGCTTCCAAAAGACGGAACTGTGAATTATTACGGTAAATTGTTTTCGAGAACAGAAGCAGATTTTTATCGCGATACTCTTTTAAACACAATCGAATGGAAAAATGATGAAGCCATTATTTTTGGAAAATTAATTTTGACTAAAAGAAAAGTGGCTTGGTATGGCGATAAGGAATTTGAATACACGTATTCGAATACTACTAAAAAAGCGCTTCCGTGGACTCCTGAATTACTAAAATTGAAAACTTTTATTGAAGAAAAAACAGGAGAAACTTTTAATTCTTGTCTGCTTAATTTATATCATTCCGGCGAAGAAGGAATGGCATGGCACAGCGATGCTGAAAAAGATTTAAAGAAAAACGGCGCAATTGGATCAATAAGTTTTGGCGCCGAACGTAAATTTGCTTTTAAACATAAGGAGTCTAAAGAAACTGTTTCTATGATTCTGGAACACGGAAGTTTATTGGTTATGAAAGATGAAACGCAGACACATTGGCTGCATCGGCTTCCTCCAACAAAAAGCACTCAAAAACCCAGAGTTAATTTAACTTTTAGAACTATTGTAAGATAGAAATGCTACTTCTTTTTTGCAGCAACGTTTTCATACGAACGAATTAAAGCATCTTCAAACATTTCGGGTCTTACTCTCGAAAGTTCTACAATCGTCCAGCCTTGTTTTCCCCATTTATTTGGAATTTCATAGAAAATCTTTTCGCTTGACGCACAAAAAACGGACTGGTCTATTTCGTTTAATTTTAAAACAGCCTGATTATTTTTTTCATCAAAAGTAGCAAAAATCTTCTTTTTAATTCGAAAAGAGATTTTCTCAAAATGAGGTTCTTCAGTCGCATCTGGAAATGACATTGCTAATTTTCGAAATTCGTCAATTGAAACCATACTATCATTTTTAAAGATTAAAGCTTACTTTTTACCAGCCTTGATATAATCCATCTTTTAAAACCTCATCGTATTTTTCTTTATCAAAAGAATATAAGTTTGGGGCTTTGTGCGCAACGTTGCTTTTCTTTTCGTCTAATTTGGTAAGAATTCCAATATTGGTGATTTTGCGTAAAAAATTTCGGCGGTCTAATTTTTTGTCTAAAATTGTTTCGTATAATTTCTGCAATTCCGGAATTGTAAATTTTTCAGGTAACAAGTTATAACCTATTGGCATTAAATTCAATTCGACTCTTAAAGTATCGAGAGCTTTATCCAAAATTTCACGATGATCTAAAATAAGTTCCGGAACTTCTTTGTGGTCAATCCATTCTACAATTTCATTTCTGTTTATTGGATTAGGAAGAATCTTTGAAAAATCTACTAATGCATAATATCCAATTGTAACAAAACGTCTGGTCAGCCATTTTCCTAATTCAGGACTGATATCTAAATGTTTTAAAGCCTCATTATCAAAATGATTTTCATTTCGTTTAATTTTTCCAAATGTCGAAAATTGCCTCAAAAATACACCTTCTACACCGGTTCGTTCGTTTAAAACTGTTACTGCAGCAGTATCAATATCCTGATCAATTGGAATAAATCCGCCCGGAAGGGACCATCGTTCACTGTGAGGCGTATTAATAAGCAATACTTTTAACTGATTATCATGAAACCCAAAAATGACACAATCTATAGAAAGTCCCGGCTGGTAATTTTCATTATTTTCTAGTATAGATTTCAACATTTTTATTTTTTAATTAACTCGCTTTAGATTTAATTAAGCATGCAATTTACTTTATTTTAAAAAGTGTAACGTTTTTTTAGAGAATAAGTCTTATAAAAATAAACTAAGTTAACATAAATTTAAAAGTGTGCGAATCACAATTTTAGTTAAAATTACAAAACTAATCGAAAAAAGAAGTACATTGCGTCATAATAACACATTACGTGTGCAAATTGTTAAAATTCTGTTTTAAAACAAGAAAAAACTTATGAAATAGGATTTTCGTTATAAAAAGAATTTATATAGAAGTTAATTACAGAATTATGAATATTAATCCGTTAAAAAATATCAGTGAGAAAATTAGAACCAAAATCTGGTCTTCTTTTGGATTTGTTTCTAAGACTTATCTTCTTGAAGCTTCATTAAAATACAGTGAAGAACAAGAAAGAATTTTTAATCAGGTTATTGAACGAGAAGTTAAAAATAAAAAAACAAAGCGCGAAGCTCTTGATAAAGCTTTACTCGAATCTTATAAAGGAATTGGCGCTATGGATTTCATTAACACTGTCCTGAAATAATTGTATTAATTATTTTAGTTTTTATACGCTGCCTCACTTTTTAGTGGGGCTTTTTTTATCTCTTTTAAGTTTTCTAAAATAACTCAACAAAATGTACTATTATTATATACTTTTGCTTTTCGCAGTAAGAATATACACCGATAAAAATTGTAAAATTTATAAGCATGGAAAACACAGTAGAACAAGAAAATTATAAAATTCAAAAACCTGAAAACTGGGCTCCAAAAATTGATGACAATCAGCTGATTGAATCTATAAAAGAATCTGATTTCTCAAACAAACAAGTTGAAGAAGGAAGAGATTTCTGCTACCTTTTAGATAAAGTTTATTATACAAGTGATAACGAAAACAGTGAGTATGCCTGTGTTGCTTATACTCTTAATGAACCTTCAAATCTTGAAAGTGCTTCGGTAAAAGATGTTGTAG
The DNA here is from genome assembly GCF_052044235.1 of Flavobacterium sp. 22659. Taxonomy (NCBI): domain Bacteria; kingdom Pseudomonadati; phylum Bacteroidota; class Flavobacteriia; order Flavobacteriales; family Flavobacteriaceae; genus Flavobacterium; species Flavobacterium sp. 22659. The sequence continues at coordinate 118,709 of NZ_JBQEMU010000007.1, read as the reverse complement.
TAGAAGAAAACGAAACGTATATTATTCATAGAATAAGCGTTTTAAGAGAAGGTGTCCTGATTGATAAAATTGCAGATACTAAAATAAAAGTTCTTGACAGCGAAAATCAAAGTGAAGGCGGTATTTTAAGCAGTAATAAAAAAGTAAATATTACGATTAAAGATTTACGTCTTTATGATGTTTTAATTACAGAAGATTCACGCGTAAAAGTTTTTACAGATCGTGATTTTATGCGAAAAGAATTTCTAAAATATGTTTACGTTACCCCAAGTACTTACTGGGCATACGGAAATTATAAATTTACTTTTATTAACGATCGTAAAGATCCTATTGCTTACAAAAAAGCATTTTTTAGAGACGATGAAGGAAATGTTTTAGAACCTGAAATTAAACATCTCAAAAAAGGTGAAAGATTTGTAATTGAAAAACAGGACTACATCAACTTTTTTGATACCAACAGAGAAATTGCGCCTTTTATCGATTTTGCAACAGACAGCAGTTGGGTTGATCTTGCTAATTATATTGCACCTCTTTACGAAGAAATCTACAGTAAAGCTTCTTTAAAAGAATTTGCTCCAAAACTTGTCGAGAAATTAGATGCTATTGCTGATAAAGATGAACAATTACAGTTTGCAATAGATTATGTGCAGAATCACGTTTATTATATTTTTAATGCCGATGAAATGAACGGCCACAAACCGCAGGAACCATCTGTAACTTATGAAAATAAACAAGGTGACTGCAAAGCAAAGTCGGTTTTATTAAAGGTGGTTTTAGATTATATTAATGTTGATTCTTCTGTAGTATTGGTTAACTTTAATACTGATCATTACATTACACATTACCTGCCGTCGTTATTGACTTTTAATCATGTAATCTTAAAAATCAATTACAAAGGCGAAACGTATTTTATTGATGCAACATCAAGAGACGAATTTGGGTTAATTGAAAATCGCGGTTTTATTTATTTCCTGCATTATCTGGAAGTAAAACAAAATCAGGGATTACAAATTAGAGAACCTCACAAATTTTCTTATTATGGCATTAATGAAAAAGTTGATTTCAGCGCTCAAAATAGTATAGGAAAATTAAAACTGGTTACGACTTATAAAGGAAATCGTGCCAATTACATGCGTAAATATTTTAAGAATACCAATAAAAGAGAGATCGTAGACAGCTGGAATAATTTCTTGTTTTATACTTTGAATTATTCAAATGACAGAAACGGAACTGATATTAGAACTATTTTTAAAGATGCTGTTATTGAAATTGTAAGCGATGATAAAAAGCTGAACGAGTTTACTATTCAATATAATGCCGAGATCGAAAATCCATATTTTACAGATCAGCAGCAAAATCGTTTTTTAATGTATTTTGACCGAAATATGGTTAAAAACGGCGCCCGCGATTTTATGCATACCGATATTCCTTTCTGGCATAATTTTGATAACGAAAAATATGAAGTTAATTTATTGACTGATCAAAAAATAGATACTCAGGAAAAGTATACTATTCAGGAAAGTACTATCAACAATCCTTATTTTGATTATACCAGCCGTAAAAAAGTAACCAAAAACGGTGCATCGATTTATATTGATTACAAACCATTGGTAAATCTTGAAATTCCGCAGAAAGATTTTGAAGAATTTAGAAATGCACACCATACAGTTGCCGACAGTAATTTTGGAATTGGAATTGATATTATTGAGCAAGGATTATTGAATATGCTGAAATACAGCTTCAAGAAACGTTTAAAATAATAACATATAAAAAAACGGGGCTTTCAAAGGCCCCGTTTTCATTTCATTACTTTGCAAGTAATTCAAAATCTGATCTTAATTTAATATCTGCAGATGAAGAACCAATCATAAGTTCAAAATCTCCAGGTTCTGTTGTCCATTCTAGTTTATCGTTATAGAATGAAAGTTTTTCTTTGTCGATTGTAAATTCAATAGTTTTAGATTCACCCGCATTTAATTTCACTTTTTCGAAATCTCTTAATTCTAAAACCGGACGCACTACTGATCCAAATTTGTCTTTTAAATACAATTGTGCTACTTCTTCTCCTGCCACTTTTCCAACATTTGAAAGTTTAAATGAAACTTTAATATTTTCATTGTTTTTTATTTTTGTTGAAGAAAGTTTTAAATCAGAATAACTAAATTGTGTATAACTCAAACCGTATCCAAAAGGAAATTTAGGTGAGTTTTTTAAATCGATATACGCTGAAACATAATTGGTTTCGTTTTCTGTTTTAGCTGGTCTTCCAGTACTAAAATGATTGTAGTAAATAGGAATTTGTCCTACTTCTCTAGGAAAAGTCATTGGTAATTTTCCTGACGGATTATAATCTCCAAACAAAACATTAGCAATTGCATTCCCTGCTTCGGTTCCTAACCACCAAGTGTATACCACTGCCGGAACATTATCTGCAGTCCAGTTAAAAACAAGTGGTCTTCCAGCATTAATTAAAACTACAACCGGTTTTCCTGTTGCCTGAATTGCTTTTACTAAATCTTCCTGAACGCCTGGTAAATGAATATCGCTTCGGCTTTTTGCCTCACCGCTCATGTCGCGTCTTTCTCCAATACTTAAAATTACAACATCGGCTTGTTTTGCAGTTTCAACAGCTTCAGCAAAACCATCTTTATTTGTCCCTTCTATTTCACATCCTTTTGCATACAATAACTTCGTGTTTTTGCCTACTTTATTTTGTAAACCATCCCATTGAGAAACAATCCACTTATTGTAGTCAACTTCTGGAAGTTCTACAGACCAGAATCCCATGTTTTCTTTGTATTCTTTTACCATAGGTCCAATGAAAGCAATCGTTTTTACACTTTTAGATATTGGTAAAGTCTGGTTTTCATTCTTTAATAATACAATACTTTTTTGAGCTACATCAAGAGCTGCCTTTCTGTGTTCCGGATTGTTTAAAGCTTTTTCTGCTCTCTTCTCATCAGAATATCTGTAAGGATCATCGAACAAGCCTAATTCAAATTTCTTGCGAAGAATACGTTTTACAGCATCATCAATTAAATCAACAGAAACTCTTCCTTCTTTAACTAATTGTGCCAGATTATAACGGTAAGCATTACTTTCCATATCCATATCGCTTCCGGCTGTAATAGCTGAGTATGCGGCTTCTTTTAGGTTTTTTGAATAACCGTGTGCTACCATTTCGCCAATAGAACCCCAGTCAGAAACTACGAATCCCTGAAAGTTCCATTTTCCTTTTAAAATATCACGTTGTAAATGTGCATTTCCAGTTGCAGGAATTCCGTTAATATCATTAAATGAATTCATGAATGTTGCTGCACCAGCGTCTAAAGCTGCTTTAAAAGGCGGTAAATAAGTTTCCCAAAGCATTCTTTCGCTCATATCAACAGAATTGTAATCTCTTCCGCCAACTCCAGCTCCATACGCTGCGAAGTGTTTTACGCATGCCATTACAGAATTTAGATCTCCCAATTTATTTCCCTGGAAACCTTTTACTCTTGCGTAGGCAATTTTAGAACCTAAATAAGTATCTTCTCCTGCGCCTTCCATTACACGACCCCATCTTGGATCACGGCTGATGTCGACCATTGGAGCAAATGTCCAGTGAATACCGCTTGCAGAAGCTTCTGTTGCAGCCACTCTTGCCGCTAATTCAATTGCCTGTAAATCCCAGCTGGCAGCTTCGGCTAAAGGAAGGGGAAAAGTAGTTTTGTATCCGTGAATAACATCCTGACCAAATAACAACGGAATTTTTAATCTTGACTGCATTGCCAATTCCTGATATTGTCTGGTATATTTTGTTCCGATGATATTAAGCATCGAGCCTATTAATCCGGCTTTGATTTCAGATTGTTTGTTTGGGTTAATAGTAATTGGCCCTGTCGCCTGATTGTCTCCAGTGTATTGGTTTAGCTGGCCGATTTTTTCTTCAATAGTCATTTTTTTCAACAGATCATTTACTTTTTGATCTATTGTTTGCTGCTGTGCCGACGCAAAAAGCGAAAGCATAAACAGAGTAATTGTGGTTACTTTTTTCATTCTTGTTTAATTAATTCGATGTAATCGAGGTCATTCTTTGTTTTTAAAGCCTGCCTGAATAGTACAAACATATATTCGTTTTTATTTTTATACTATTAAGGCAGGTGTTAAAATTAAACTCTAGTTTTTATATATAGTATGTGATTCTGAATGGCTGTCAAAAGTAATGTTAACATAATATATACCAGCTGTATAAGAAGTCATACTGAAACCATTGTATCCAACACCAAAAAACGATGTGTTATTCTGTAAAAGCTGCCCATATTGAGAGTAAATACTTATCAGTCTTGCGCTTGATGTTGGTGGTGGAATGTTTGGATCTAATAAACTTATATCAAAATAAGTTGTGACTGGATTTGGTGATACTTTAAAATATTTTGTAGGAGGAGTTGTCGGGGTTGTTGGGGTTGTTGTTGTACCATCATTCCAATGGTAGGTTCTCCAATTCCCCCATCCACATGCATTTCTTACTCTAACTTTAAATTTCGCCGGCTCATTTGTAGGATTGGCACCATTTATATAAATATTAGCCTGTTGCCCTACTGCTGTAGCACTATTATATAATCCATTGTTTAGAAAATAAAAGTTTCCTGAAATTTTTTCCCACTCCCAATCAGCGTTTACAGGGATATAACTGCCAAGAGGGGCATTTAAACTATAAATTAAATAGTTATTATTTGCAGGATTACTTAATGAACAAGGTGCACTTTCTGTAGGACAGTAATAATTATCAATAAGAGGCATTGGAGATCCAACTGTAACTGTTTTTGTTTTTGTAACCGTCTGTCCGCATGAATTTGTAATAACTGCTGTTAACGTAAAAATACCTTGTGCTTTAGAAGTTACAGTTACCTGCGAATTTGTTGGTGAACTAAGTGTTCCTACTGAAGTATTAGAGATACTCCAGGCAACGGTGTTTCCTGCTCCTGCATTAATAGAAAAATTGGAAGCGGTTTGATAAGTACAATATGAATCTATTCCTGAAATTGCTGCTGTACTTGTAAATGGTGCTAAACTCATTATTGAACTACCTCCACTATAATTAACTCCTCCTAATTTAGCAACAACTGAAATATTTGACGGAGGATAACTTGTTGGTGTCAGGGTAAAAGTATTAGTTGTTGTTTGATAAGTCCCTGCACTAAGATTCCATCCTGTACCAATTGTCCATGAATAAGTAACCGAACCTGGAGAATTGTGTACATTTGATTCTGTAAAAGTTATTGGTGCTGTAGAATTACACGGTATACTAACTGATGTTGGTGATACTTTAAACTCCGGAATCACATTTCTTACTACTGCATACGTACAAGATCTTCTGGCAATACCGTCGGAATATTCAACAAAAAATGTCCCTCCTGATGTATCAAATTCATTAACATTAACACTTACTGTTGTTGCTAGTTCTTTAACTGAAGGATTACCAGGTCCCCCTGTGGACCAACTGCCTGATGGAACTGAAATTACTTGTTTTTGTTTTTTTTCAGAAATGGAATTTTTTTGAGTATAAACAAAAACGTTACCATTACCAATTGCCATATCATATGGTTTTGTTAATCTAACCCCAAAATTTATATTCGTATCATTACTTGAAGCTAAATCAATTGTTCCGCAGCTTGCAACATTAACTGTAGGCTCTCCATAATTAGTATACTGTAAATTTTGTATTGAAACTGTAATTTGACTGAATACAGTGACGCTAAATAATAATGCGAATAATTGTAAAATTCTTTTCATAATTTAATAATAGTTAATTGTTAATTAATATGGTTCATTACTTATTCAAAATCTTATAAAACATTAAAATATTAGAAGTCTTTATACTAATTTCTTGGGGTTATAAATTTTACGCTTCTATTATTTAATAACATCTTCTATTTTCATAATTTTCTTTTTTGAGTTATTAAATCATGATTTTATTATGCTTAACTAATTTTAATTTAAATTATCTCATTGTTCGTGCATATCATTGTTTTAAATCTATTTCTATAAAAACAGGTAAATGGTCCGACGGATATTTTAAATCTTTCGAATCACTCAGCACTGCATGTTTTTGAACTGTTAGTCCGCTGTTTTTTGAAATAAAAATATAATCCAGCAATAATGTAACAGGTTCATTGTGTTTAAAATCATTGAATGTTCCTGATGGTCCAAATGGCTTTTCTTTTGAAACATCTTTGGTATCATCCATTACTTTTTTAATTTCTGCAATTTGAGCTGTTTCTGGCTCTGAGTTAAAATCACCCATTAAAAAAGCCGGGTAATTTTTTGTGTTTAATTCTTTCATTTTTGAAAGAGCAAGCTGAACACCTTTTATCCTTGCCACTTCGCCCATGTGATCCAAATGCAGATTAAAAACGTAAAATGTTTTTTTTGTTTTAAGATCTTTAAAAAGTCCGTAAGTACAAACACGATTACAGGCAGCATCCCAGCCTCTTGAAACTACATTTGGTGTTTCTGACAGCCAAAATGTATTGGAATCTAAGACTTTAAAACGATCTTTTTTATAATAAATCGTACAAGCTTCTCCTAATCCTCCTTCTTCACGCCCTACTCCAAATTTGCTGTAATTTGGTAAAGCTGAAGCTATGTAATCAACCTGACCCGGTGTTGCTTCCTGAACTCCAAAAATATCCGGACTATAAAATTGTATTTGAGAAGTAAAATAATCCTTTCGGTTTGGCCATGCATTTTCTCCATCTGATGCAACATCTAAACGAATATTGTAGGTCATAATTTTTAGATTCTGACCGTAAAATGTACTGCTTACCAAAAGGAGCATTACTACAAAAACAATTGAATTTATCTTTTTCATCTTTAAAAAATTTTAATCTGTAAAGCTAATGTTTCCGAAGCCTTAAAGAAAAAAACTTATTTAAAAGTTATGTTAATTAAAGTTGTTACTATCATTAGTATCAAATATGTCATAACTATGATTTTTGCTATTCTGTTTAAACCTGTAAAACCATAAGACTTTACAGGTTTAGTAATTTATTTCAACAGAAAATCCTTTTTTTGATTTCCTATCTGAACAGTAAAAGATCCTTTTTCAGAAATCCATTTTAAATCTTCGTTTACAAATTGAAGATCTTTTTGTTTTAAAGTAAATTTTACTGTTTGAGTTTCATTTGGTTTTAAACTTATCTTTTCAAATCTTTTTAAAGATTTAAATTCAGGTGTAATACTTGCAACGTTATCAGACAAATACAATAAAACGGATTCTTTTCCTGCTTTTGTTCCTGAATTTGTAACGTCTACCGAAACATTTACTTCATCTGTATTATTGATTTCTGTTTTATCAATTTTTAGATTTGAATAAACAAAAGTGGTATACGATAATCCGGTTCCAAATTCAAACTGAGGAGAATAACTTTTCTCGTATTTGGCATCATTATTCTGTTCTCCTTCAGAAATACTTTCAGTATATTTTCTATTGTATTTTTCTAAAGAGTTGGGATATCTAGGATAATTATAAGGCAGTCTTCCACTTGGATTTACGTCTCCGTATAAAATATCAACTAAGGCTCTTGCTCCTTCATTTCCTGGAAGATAACATTGAACAACAGCGCTCATTTTGTCTTCAAAATTGCTTATTAATCTTGGTCTTCCTTCATTTAAAACTAAAATAATCGGCTTATTTACTTTTGCTAAAGCTAAAGCTAGTTTTATTTGAGAAGCACTCATATAAAGATCGCTGATATCGCCCGGAGTTTCTGTATAGTTTTTTTCTCCTAAGCATAAAACGATTTTAGAAGCGTTTTTTGCCAATTCTACTGCTTTCTGAATTTCTGCATCGTCTTCTTTTTCAAGATCTGTTCCGGCTGTATAAAGTACATTTTCTTTGCCTAATTTATTTTGAAAAGCTTCAAGAATGGTGAATTTATCAGCTGCATATGTATCTGAGTTTTCGCCCTGCCAGGTATATGACCAGCCTCCGTTAAGGTATTTCATACTATTGGCCGTTGCACCTGTAACCAAAACTTTTTCGTTTTTACTTAATGGCAGAACTGATGCATTGTTTTTTAATAAAGTAATCGATTCTGCGGCAGTATTATAAGCTTCTTCGATATGCTCTGCTGATCCAAATTTTGGGTAATCTTTTAAATCTGCTACCGTATTTTGAAACAAATTCAGTTCAAATTTCATCTTTAAGATTCTCGAAACGGCATCATCGATTCTTGAAACCGGTACTTCTCCTTTTTTTACTAAATCTAATAAATCAGTATAAAAAGAAAATTCTTCAGGAACCATACTCATATCGATTCCGGCCATAACAGCAATTCGAACAGCATCACGTTTCGATTCGGCAACTTTGTGTCTTGTGTATAGATAAATGATATCTTTCCAGTCAGTAACTACAACGCCAGAGAAACCTAATTCTTTTTTAAGGATATCAGTAATTAAGTGTTTGCTAGCATGAACTGGAGTTCCGTTGATTTCTCCTGAGCTTACCATTACGCTTTTTGCACCGGCATTAATAGCTGCCTGATAAATCGTTAAGTCATATTGTCTTAAAAGTCTTTCCGGAATAATGCTTGGTGTTCTGTCTTTTCCTGTCGTAGTACTTCCGTAGCCTATGTAATGTTTAATGCAGGAAGCTACGCTGTATTTAGAACCTACATTGTTATTTCCTTCAAATCCATCAACTAAAGCTACTGCCATTTTTGATGATAAATAGGCGTCTTCTCCAAATGATTCCCACATTCTTGACCAGGCTGGATTTCTTGGAAAATCTAAATCTGGCGAGAAAACCCACGGAATTGAAGAAGCTCTTGTTTCATAAGCTGAAATAGCTGCTCCTCGTTTTACTAAATCGGTATTAAAAGTTGCTGCCAAACCTATTTGCTGAGGAAATAATGTTGCACCAGCTGTATAACTTGCTCCGTGAATAGCATCGATACCGTATAGCACAGGAATTTTTAGCCTTGTTTTATTTGCCTCATTTGTAATGGCCTGCATAGTTTCCTGCCATCTTTTTAAAGTTGGAGCTCCCGGATTGGGTACATTTAATATAGAACCAATATGATAATCCTGAATTCCCTGCTTTAATTTTGCAGCATCAAAATATCCCGGTTTTTTGGCATCTCCAAAAATTGTTACTGTAATTTGGGTCATTTGTCCCACTTTTTCTTCAAGCGTCATTTTTGATAATAATTCAGAAACTTTAGCATCAATTTCTGCTTTATTATTTTTAACCTGCTGGCTCCAGACTGCTCCGCAAAAAAGGAACATAAGCGCACAAAAAATACTGTTTTTCATTTTATACTTTTAATATTAATATCAAATAATGTCTTAGTATACCAGTGTCTGCATTGCATGTGCCGGTATGGTAATGGTATATTTTTGAGAATTAATTGTTAGGTTGTAAACCACACTTTTGTTTTCCTGATTCATGATTATTGTGGCAATCTTTCCATCAGTATTTTTAAATGAAGTACTTAGAAGTGACTTGTTACTTACCGTTTCATTTATTCTTTTTGCATCAGGACGAATGAATTTTGAAAAATGCCCTATATAATAATACATTGGTGTATAAATAAGCTGTCCTGAATTGGTATCGGCATGAATTGGAGCAAAACAAAAATTACCTACATGATTTGGCCCTCCGTTTTGATCCAAAAGAATATTCCAGTCTGTCCAGCCTACCGTTCCATTATTGAAATCGTTAATCATATTAAGTCCATAACGTTCTGCATTACCCCAAAACTGGTATTTTGAAGCATCAAATTTTTCAATACATCCTTCTGTAAAAAGTAAATTTTTGTTTGGAAAAGCTTCGTGAACTTTAGCTACTGATTCGAATTTTGGCGTGCCTCCATTCCATGTTTCATACCAGTGAAAACCAATTCCCCATGCATATTTTGAAACTTCAGGATCAGAAAAAACAAGCTGTGCTCTTTTTTCTAACATGTCTCCACGGTTGTGATCCCAGATTATTATCTTTTTCGAACCAAGTCCTTCATTTTCAAGAGTCGGTCCTAAGAAATTTTTTAGAAAATCTCTTTCGGCTTCAGGAGTGTAGATACAGGATTCCCATCGCTGTTTTGCCATAGGCTCATTCTGGATAGTTAATCCCCAAATTGGAATACCTTCTTTTTCATATTCCTTTATAAATCTGGCATAATACTTTGCCCATGATTGTGCAAATTCAGGCAATAGAACGCCGCCGTGTAAAATATCATTATTGTCTTTCATGAAAGCTGGGGGACTCCAGGGACTAACAAATAAAGTTAATTTTCCGCCGGCATTTTCAATTGCTTTTTTAAGTAATGGTATTCTATATTTTCTATCGTGATCGATATTAAAAGTTTTTAAATCTTTGTCTCCTTCACTGATATAAGTATAGCTTTCACTGCTAAAATCACAGCTATGAATATTTGTTCTTGCAAGCGAATATCCAATTCCTTTATCCTTATCATAATACGCCGTTAAAAACTCTTGTTGTTTATCTGCTGGTAATTTTGCGAAAACTTCGGCACTTGCATCTGTTATAGCACCTCCGATTCCTAAGAAAGTCTGAAAGGTTTTAGCCGGATCTACTTCTATCGAAACTGCTGTATTTGCCGAAGATTCTTTTGAAATAAGATCATTTGAGAGTGACAATCTTAAATTTGAGTTCTCTGCAGTTGTATACACATCTAACTTTTTACCTGAAACAGATAAATCAATCTTAGAAGAATCAGCATGTTTTGACGGAGAACAACTCAGCTGTAAAATTAGTATCGATGTCAGTACTATACTTTTTGTTGATATCATGTTTTTATGAATAGAAAAACTGTTTTATATAAATTAATATACTAGTGTCTGGATTGCATGAGCAGGAATTTTTACAATTGCTTTTTCCTCAGCAATAATAAAATTGTATGTAATCTCATTATCGGTATGATTCATAACAATAGTTGCCATTTTGCCATCGGTATTTAAAAATGACGTGCTCAATAAATAGCTTCTGCTTACTGAAGAACTTACGCGAACAGCATTTGGACGAATGAATTTTGAAAAATGTCCAATGTAATAATAAGATGGTGTGTAAATTAATTCTCCTGTAACTGTATCAGCATGAATTGGAGCAAAACAGAAATTACCAACGTGATTTGGCCCGCCAAACTGATCTAAAAGGATATTCCAGTCAGTCCATGCAACAGTTCCATTATTAAAATCATTTATCATAGAAGTTCCGTATCGTTCTGCATTTGGCCAAAATTGGTATTTTGCCGCATCAAATCTTTCTACACATCCTTCGGTAAACATTAGTTTTTTATCAGGATAAGCTTCGTGCACTCTGGCAACGTTTTCAAACATTGGCTGTGCTCCTGTCCAGGTTTCATACCAATGAAAGCCTAATCCCCATACATATTTTGAAGCTTCCGGATCTGAGAAAATAACATTGGCTCTCTGTACCATTAAATCTCTGTTATGATCCCATGCAATAATTTTTACATCTCCAAGCCCTTCTTTTTTAAGTGTTGGCCCTAAGTAGTTTTTTATATAATCTCTTTCTTCTTCTGCTGTATATAAACAAGATTCCCAAGTTTGTGTTGCCATTGGTTCATTTTGTACCGATGTCCCCCAGATTGGAATACCTTCTTTATTATATGCTTTTATAAATTTTGCGTAAAAATTTGCCCATGGCTGAAAATATTCTGAAAGTAATTTTCCGCCTTTTAGTACGCTTTTATTACTTTTCATGAATGCATTTGGTGACCAGGGCGTAGCGTAAGTCAGTAATTTTCCTCCTGCAGTTTTTATAACATCTTTAATTAATGGGATTCTGTATTTTCTATCATGATCAATTGAAAACGTTTTTAAATCTTTATCTCCTTCTTCGATATAAGAATAGCTTCCACTGCTAAAATCAGAGCTTTGAATCGTTGTTCTTAGCAATGAATACCCAATTCCCTTTTGAGCATCGTAATAAGCATTTAAAAATTCGGTTTGTTTTTCTTTTGATAATTTAGCAAAGATCTCAGCACTGGCATCTGTTACAGCACCACCAATTCCCATAAAGGTTTGAAACTTTTTTGAAGGCTCTACAAAAACTGATATTTCTGTTTCAACAGGTTGTTTCGAAGCTGTAAAACTTAAGTTGTCTGTCGCAGTTAGTTTAAGATTGGTATCTGCTGCAGTAGTATAAACGGTTATTTTTTTGTTGGCTGTTGTAAATTTCTGTACCTGCTTTTTTGGGTTTGTTTGTGAAAAAACAGATAAAGAGAAACATAAACAAGTTGTGATAATAAATTTCATTTTTTTCATTGTATATGTTTGTTAGTCTATAGGCTTTTGATTTATTTTTCTTGGAAATTAAGCACAGACTGATTTAAAAAATAGCCCATAATCAATAAAGAATATGGGCTATTCTGACAACCAAACTTAAACTTAACTTAACTCAAAATATATTAATAAATGAACTTGTTTGAAGAGTAGATTATTCCGATTAATCTATCATTCGGCTCAAACATTAACATATGTATTTTTTAATAATTTTGGTTTTGAACCATTTTAGTGTTGTTAAACTCACTATAAGGAATTGGGAATGCTTCGTTTTTATTAGCAGTAAATCCTTTAAAAGCAAGTTTTGCTGCTGCCTGACCTGTTCTAACTAAGTCAAACCAACGGTGTCCTTCTCCTGCAAGTTCTAATCTTCTTTCTGCATAAATTGCGTTTAAAGAAACTGGTACAGATCCAAGTCCAACTCTAGCTCTTACAGCATCAAGTAATGCTTGTGCTCTTGCTCCTGTTCCTCCTAAAGCTTCAGCTTCCATTAAATATGTATCAGCTAAACGAATAACATAAGTGTTAATTCCAAAGTTTAGGAAAGGGTTTGCAGCTTTAATATCTTCATTAACTGGTGCATATTTTATAAAGTGATATCCTGTTTCGTTATAACTGTCAGTATACTTTAAAAGTCCGTTTGGATCATCATTTCCAGTACCTCTGTAAGTTCCTGCATCAAAAATTGTAGAAGCATAACGAGGATCTCCCTGCATAGCAGTTTGTAAATCTTTTGTAACTACCATGAATCCCCATCCATTAATGTAATCTGGTAATCCCGCAGTAACACCTGCTGCTTTTCTTGAATAATCTCTAATACCCATTAACTGAGCTGCTACGTTACCTTCATCATCACCTCTTTCAAAGTTACCCCAATCAGCATTTGATTTATCAGAGTAGCTGATTTCAAGAATTGACTCACTATTAAACTCATGTAATTTATCCCATAATTGAGCAAAATTATCCATCAATTTATAACCGTAGCTGCTAGTTCCTCCTGGAGTACCATTTACTAAAGCGAACTGTGCCGCTGCTTCAGGTTTTTTATTGTCATATAAATAAGCTTTTCCTAAAAGTGCTGTTGCAGCTCCTTTTGTCAAACGTCCTAATTCATTAGCTGGTAATGTTATTGGTAAGTTTGGAATTGCTTCAATTAAATCTTTTTCAATTTGAGCATAAACATCTGCTGGTGCAGCCTGCATAACCAAAGGAATTTCTTCTTTTGTTAATGGCGTCAAAATCAATGGAACATTTTTAAACATTCTTACAAGGTCTAAGTAGTAATAAGCACGTAAAGCTTTTACTTCTGCCATGAATCTTGCTTTTTTAGTTTCATCCATAGAAATACCTGGCAATTTTACCACCATGATATTACATCTTGCAACCCCTTTATAATAATCTGCCCAAATATTTGGCGGTATATTAGTTGGAGTAATAGAATAATTTGATGCTACCTGAAGTCCTGGCTGATCACCTGCTCCTCCACCTCCTGCATAAAAATCATCTGATGCAGAATTTAAGAATAACAAAGGTGCGTTTTCCATAGCTCCAGCGTATTTACCTAATTTATCATATGCAGCTACTAAACCAGAATAAGCTTCTGTTTCATTTCTGTAAAAATCTTGTTCGAGTACAACTCCATCACCTTTTACTTCCAACTTTTCATCTGTATCGCACGATGCAAGTGCCAATAACACTCCAAAAGCGATAAATGATTGTTTAAAACTTATAAGTTTCATAATATTTTATTTTTTTAATTAAAATTGCAAATTAACTCCTAACATGTACGATTTTGCCTGAGGATAGTATCCTCTGTCAACACCTTGTACATTGTTCATTCCAGCTGTAGTAGGTCCTCCAATTTCTGGATCAAAACCAGTGTATTTTGTAATCGTAAACAAGTTTTCTCCAGTTAAGTACAGTCTTACTTTTGTTAATGAAATACTGTTTATCCATTCTTGTGGGAATGAATATCCAAACTGAATTGTTTTGAATCTGAAGAAATCACCTTTTTGTAAATTAAAATCAGATGGATTACTAAAGTTTTTGTTTGTATCGTCAACAGTAACTCTAGGATAAGAATTTGTTGATCCTGGTCCTGTCCAACGACCTAAAACTTCTGTCTGGTAGTTCGCATTTGTAATATCTAATCTTCGTAATCCCTGATAAATCATGTTTCCGCCAGCTCCCTGACCAAAAACTAATAAATCAAATCCTTTATAGTCTAAGTTTAAAGTTAAACCGTAAGTAAATTTAGGTAATGAAGTTCCTAAGAAATCTCTATCGTTACCGTCAATTTTACCATCTCCGTTTAAATCCTGCCAACGGAAATCTCCTGGTTTAGCATTTGGCTGGATTACTACACCTGCTGCATTTTTGTAATTATCGATATCTGCCTGAGTCTGGAAAATACCGTTTGTTTTAAATCCGTAAAATGAGTTATAAGCCTGACCAACCTGAGTTCTGTTGATTTCATAAGAAGTTGATTGTACTGTTTCATCTCCTGCAATAAAATTCACTCCTTTATCAATATAAGTGATTTCATTTTTGATGTAAGAGAAGTTTCCGTTTACAGAAAGATTCAATGCACCAATTTTTTTACGATATCCTAATTCAATATCAACACCTCTATTTTCCATATCTGCTAAGTTGGCATAAGTATCACCACTTGCTCCAACATATCCAGGAATTGGCACTTTCATTAAGATACCTGATGTTTTTTTGTTAAATAAGTCAACACTTAAATTGAAGTCGTGGAAAAGTGTACTTTCAAAACCAATGTTTGCTTGTTTAGTTTCTTCCCATTTCAAATCAGGGTTTGGAATAGCGTTAGGGCTTTGTCCTGGAACTGGTGTTCCTCCAATAGTATAATTTCTTTTGTTACCAATAGTTGAAAGGTATAAGAAATCAGGAGAAGAGTCATTTCCTGTTACACCATAACCTCCTCTAATTTTTAAACTAGTTACAACGTTATTTTCTTTCCAGAATCCTTCTTTAGATGGTACCCATCCAAGTGATACTGAAGGGAAAGTTCCGTATTTGTGGTTTGGTCCAAATCGTGTAGAACCATCACGACGAATAATACCTGTAAAAATATATTTTTCTTTATAGTCGTAATTTAATCTTGAGAATAAAGACTCTACTCTGTGCTCAACTGCTGTTGAATTATAAGCATTAACAAATTTATCAGCCAATGGAATATCTACGTTGAAAGACGCTTCATCATGAGTAGTTGCTGGAATTCCTTGGTAAGTAGCATCGTTACCTGATGTAATACCATCTACATAAGTACCTTTACCAATTAAGATACTGAAATTGTGATCACCAAATTTTTTAGTATAATTTAAAGTGTTTTCCCAGTTCCAGCTGAATGATTTTTTGTATGATCTGAACAATTCATTTTTATCTCTTTTTGTAGCTCCGTTTAAGTAGAACACTGGAGTAAAATTGTCAGAACCATAATAAGCTAATTTTGCACCTGCAGAAGATTTAAATTTTAAACCTGGCAATAACTCTGCTTCAATAAAAACATTACCAACAAAATTTTCTGCAAAATCATTATTTCCTAATCTTGTCTGCGTGTATGCTAATGGGTTTGTGTTTTCCTGTGTTACAATAGTAGAAATACCATAGTAATGACCATTTGCATCTTTTAGAGTATTTGGATTAGCATAAATTGAACCTGGACCTGTTTTAGAAGGATCAGTTTCAATAACTGGAGTCAACGGATCTAAGTTGATTGCAGATGCTAACGGTCCTCCAAATTCGTCATTTGTATTACCAATTCCAATCGTTTTTTCATTAGAATATCCTAAAGTCTGACCAACTTTAATGAATTTTCCAATTTTATGATTAGAGTTTAATCGGATATTTTTTCTTGTATAATTAGAAATATCTGTAGTCACAATACCTTCCTGATCTGTAATACCAAAAGACATATAGAATGTAGAAACATCATTACCTCCGCTGAAGCTTAATTCGTGAGAATAACGCTGTGCATGATTGTTAAAAATAGCATCCTGCCAATTTGTACCTTTTCCATAGTTTATAGGCTGGCCGCTTCCATTAACAGTTGGAAACAATGGTGCTTTACCTCCATTAGTATACGCTTCGTTCATGATTGTTACATATTGAGAAGCATCTAATAAATCGATCTTCTTTGCTGCCTGAGATGTACCTGCAAATCCAGTATAGTTTACAGAAATTTTTCCTGCTTTACCTTTTTTAGTAGTAACAATGATAACCCCTGCTGCTGCACGAGAACCATAAATAGCTCCAGAAGCACCGTCTTTTAAAACCTCGATAGATTCAATATCTGATTGATTCAAGTAACCAATACCACCGTTGTCTACCACAACACCATCAACAACCCATAGAGGATCATTATTGTTTAATGTAGTAAATCCACGAATTCTAATTGTAGAAGCAGAACCTGGCTGACCAGCATTTGCTGCAATAGAAACCCCAGAAACTCTACCTTGTAAAGACTGCTCAATTCTGGTAATTGGAAGATTTTCTAAATCCTTTCCTTTTACACTAGAAATTGCTCCTGTAACAACGCTTTTCTTTTGAACTCCGTATCCTACAACAACAACTTCATTTAAGTTTTGA
The DNA here is from genome assembly GCF_052044235.1 of Flavobacterium sp. 22659. NCBI lineage: Bacteria > Pseudomonadati > Bacteroidota > Flavobacteriia > Flavobacteriales > Flavobacteriaceae > Flavobacterium > Flavobacterium sp. 22659. Next base: position 101,789 of record NZ_JBQEMU010000007.1, on the reverse strand, counting down.
GATTCCGGCTGAAGTTTTACACTTATTTTGTTTCTTCCATTTACTGCTTCCTGTACAGTAACGTATCCAACAAAACTAATTGTTAAAGTTCCATTAGAAGGAACATTGATCTGAAATTTTCCATCAAAGTCAGAAGCTGTAGCTTTATTTGTTCCTTTAATTAAAACTGTTGCTCCCGGGACGGGCATTCCACTTTCATCATTAATAGTTCCGGTTACCGTAACATCCTGTGCCATTGCGATAACTGAGAACAATAGAGATGAAACACAAAAGATAAGTAATTTTGTTAATTTCATTTTTCTAAAAATTTTGGTTAATTAATTAGTAATTTGATGCAATAATAAAGTTAAATTTTTACTATTGGTAATTAAATTTCATTACAAAAACACATCAAACTAAATTTTTATACATTACAAAAACACATCATTTTTTTTGTAAAAAACTGATTTTTAATATTTTAAATAAAAAATATTGAATGTTATTAAAATGTTAATTACAAAAATAAACACTACATTTATTGAAAAACAATTATTTTAGCTTTTCTAGGAAAAAATCAAGAAAAAGTACTGATTAACAACACCGTTATTTAAGATTAAATCAAAAAACAAAACATTTCTTATAAAAATACTCTCATAAAATTATGAAATTCATAAAATCATTTTTTTTAACGTTTGTACTTATACATCTGTCAAATATGCTGTCTGGGCAGGTAAAAAATATTGGATTACCTCAAATAAAAAATTATAAAAGAACAGAATATAAAGGAGGAACTCAAAACTGGAATATAGATCAGGATAAAAATGGAAATATTTACTTTGCCAACAACAGCGGCTTGATTCAATTTGATGGATCAACCTGGCATAAATATTCTTTACCTAACGGAACTGCAATTAGAAGTGTTAAGATTGATTCAGACGGAAAAATTTTTGTGGGAGGAAATGATGAATTTGGATATTTTAACAGCGACCAAAATGGTGTTTTAAGGTATCATTCTCTTTCGAAGTTAATTGATAAAAGTACTAACAAGAATATCAATTTAATATGGAGAATACATATATATAAAGGAGAGGTAATTTTTCAGTCATTTACAAAAGTGTTTTTCTACAAAAACAATAAATTAAGACATATAAATGCTCCTAATAAATTTCAATTTTCATTTTTAGTAAATAATAAACTTTACTTTCAGGATAAAGTATTAGGAATTCTGGAATACAAAAACCAGAAACTAAAACCAATTGAAGGCTCAACTGTTTTTAATGATAAGGAAATATGGTCTGTATTTCCTCTTCCGAATAACAAACTATTAATGGCTACACTTGAAAAAGGACTTTTTGTTTCAGATGGGAAATCGGTTACGCCATGGAATACGGAAGCAAATGACTTCATCAAAAAAAACACATCACTGGGCGGATGTATAATTAAAAATAAATTTATAGTTTTAAATTCAGTTCTAAATGGATTTATCGTCTGCGATTTAAACGGAAAAATAATTCAGCATCTTAATCGTCAAAAAGGCCTTCAAAATAATACCATTTTAACTTCATTTGTAGACAATAAAAACAATCTCTGGCTTGGACTTGATAATGGAATTACATTTATCAATGAAAACTCTCCTTTTACTTTTTTCGATTACAGCTATAATATAGGAACTGTTTATTCATCGGTAATTTTTAATCAAAATTTATATGTAGCAACCAATCAGGGATTATTTTATCATCCTTGGAATAAATCATTTAAAGACGAACCTTTTAATAAAGTAGAAGGTACAATTGCTCAGGCCTGGAATGTTCAGGTAATAAACAATACTTTATTATGTGCCAGTAACAGCGGAGCCTTAGTAATAAACAACAATAAGGTGTCAAAAATTTTAGACACAAAAGGATATTTTGGTTTTAAAGCCATTCCCGGCCATGATAATTATATAATAGGTGAAAGCTATAATGGCTTTTCGATATTTAAAAACGGGCCAAACGGAATTGAATATGTTAATCAGGTAGAAGGCTTTGATGAAACGACAAACACATTTGAAATTGAATTAGATGAAAATTATCTATGGCTGAAAAAAGATCCATATTTATATCAAATGACGCTTTCCAGCGATTTAAAAAGATTTGATCATATCAAAAAACACACTCAAATTTCAGATAAATACAAAGGAATCGAAAGCTTACAGTATATAAATAGAAAAATTTACTTTCAGGCAAAAAATCATTTCTATAGATATTCTCAGGAACAAGAATCATTTTTTGAAGACAAAAAACTCAGCGCTTTATTCGAGAATATCCCAGTAATTAATACTCTGATCGAAGACTCAAATGGAAATCTTTGGTATTCATATAACGAATCGCTGGGAGTTTTATTAAAAAACAAAAATGGCAGCTTTACCCGAAACCAAGCCCCTTTTTCAAATCTTACCGGAAACCTTGTAAATAATTATATTTCAGTAAACACAATCGATCCAAGCAATATATTTATTGGATTAACAGACGGCTTAACACATTATGACTCAAAAATACCTAATTCGTTTATAACTAAACCAAAGGCTTTTATTGAAAGCTTTTCATTTCCAAAAGACACTATATTAATTGGAAATTTAAAAACTGTTTCTAAAGAATTCAGACTGCCATACAGTTCAAATCATGTTAAATTTACTTTTTCGTCTCCAACTTACGAAAATCAGGAAAATCTAATGTATTCTTATAAATTAGAACCATTTGATGACAGCTGGAGAAATTGGTCTACCGTGGCTATAAAAGAGTATACAAACTTAAGAGAAGGCAGCTATATTATGAAAATAAGAGCTAAAAACAGCTACGGAATCATTTCTGATATCAGCGAAGTAAAATTTACGATTTCACCTCCTTGGTACCGCCATTTTCTGGCGTATCTTTTATACTTCTTTTTGGTTATTGGGGCAGTTTATATTATATCTAACAGAATTCAATCTAAGATTAGAAAAAATAAATATTACGAAACTATTGAACAAAGAAGATTATACCTGGAAAAAGAATCCAAAATCAGGTACGAACAGCACGAACTTGAAAAAGAAATTGAAAAACTTAAAAACGACAAACTTCAAATAAAAATTCTGGCAAAGGATAAAGAATTAGTCAATAACTCATTACAAGTTGTTAAGAAAAACAAGGTCCTAAATGGCATTATCCACAAATTAAAAGACATTGATACCAACATCCTAGACGATTCGACAAAATTTGAGTTTAACAAATTACACAAAAGCATTGTAAAAGAAGTAAATACAGACAAAAGCTGGAAAGATCTTGAAAAACACATTAAGAATGTACATTTTGATTTCTTAAAGCGTTTAAAAGAGAAATATCCAACAATATCACCTAGAGAACTCGATTTATCGACTTATTTATTAATGAATATGTCCACAAAAGAAATTGCCGAAATTATGAATATTTCTGGCGGCGGTGTCGAGCTTGCCCGTTACCGACTTAGAAAAAAACTGGGGCTGAATAAGAAAGAAAACTTAATTGGTTTCTTGATGAGTATTTAAAAAAAAGATCCGACAGAAGTGTCGGATCTTTTTTTTATGAGATATAATCTAAAGTGCGTTCCAAAGCCATTCCTCTGGAGCCCTTTATCAAAATCGTATGATCTTTAAATTCAATTGTTTTTAGATAAGCTGCGAAAGCATCAAATGTTTCATAAAATTGAATATTTTCATTCGAAATCTTATTTTCATAAAATGATTTTCCAATCAAATAACATTTTGATTTATTCTGGTTAGATAGAGAATCTACAATAGCTTTATGCTCTTCATGGCTTTCATTTCCAAGTTCAAACATATCGCCCAGAATCATTATTTTATTTTGATTTTCTAATTGCAGAAAATTAGTAATAGCCACAGCCATACTGCTTGGATTTGCATTATATGCATCTAAAATAATCTCATTTGAACCTTTTTTTAGCAATTGAGACCTGTTATTTGCCGGAATATAATTCTCGATAGCTTCTTTTATTAAAGCATCTTCTACATTGAAATATTTCCCTATCGAAACTGCAGCGTTGATGTTATTCGCATTATATAGTCCAATTAAATGCGATTCTACTTTAAAATCTTCATATTCTATAACCACAAAAGGATTTGCCTGAATGTTTTTAATCTTTAAATCGGCAGATTCTTTGTTTACACCAAAAGTAAAGTTTTTAATTCCGGTTGATTTTTCTATCTGAATCGGATCTTCAAGATTTACAAAAACAGTTTTATTGTTTTTTAACAAATATTGATACATTTCACTTTTCCCTTCAATAACCCCCTGCACACCGCCAAAACCTTCTAAATGGGCTTTCCCGAAATTAGTTATGTAGCCATAATCAGGTTGGGCAATTTCGCATAAAAATTCTATTTCTTTTTTATGATTAGCACCCATTTCTACAATTCCAATTTCAGTTTCTTTTGTAAAAGAAAGCAGCGTTAACGGAACACCTATGTGATTATTCAGATTTCCAATAGTGGCTTTTGTTTTAAACTTCTTAGACAAAACGACATTAATAAGCTCTTTCGTCGTTGTTTTTCCATTGCTTCCTGTAAGCGCAACAATTGGAAGTTTTAAATAATTACGATGAAATTTCGACAGTTCCTGCAGTGTTTCTAGACTGTTATTAACTAAGATAGTTCTGTCGTCAATAAAATAAGATTCGTTATCTATAACAACGTATAATGCACCTAAATCCATTGCTTCTTTAGCAAAAGTATTTGCATCAAAATTTTCGCCTTTTATGGCAAAAAACATAGAACCTTTTTCAATTTTTCTAGTATCAATTGAAAGAGATTGGCATTTCAAAAACAAGTTATGAATTTCCTGAATATTCATTTAATATCTTTTTTATAGACTATAAAAGTAGAAAAAAGCAATAAAAAAATTCCAAATTCCGAACTGAAAATGCAGCTTTGGAATTTGGAATTTTTTATGAAATTTTCTTTATCTTAATTTCTTGGTGATTTTCTTCTTTCAGTTTTAGCACCTACTCTAGACATTGCACATCTGAAACCAATGTAATCAGTTGCCATATCCTGAGGGAAGTATCTTCTTTGAGCTGGATCTAACCAATAAGCTCTGTCTCTCCAAGAACCTCCTTTGTAAACTCTTACTTTATCATCGATTAAAGTTGTACGTTTACTAGAGTTATCATATTTTCTAATCATTTTACCTAAACTATCAGTAGTGATATTGTGCTTAGGAGAGTTGTACATTGCCTGATCAGCTTTTGATCCTGACTCAGAATCTCCAAAGTCAAAATATCTTGAAGATTGTTTGTCACCATCTCTGTAGTTGATATTATCACTTGTACTGAAGTTTGTTCTTAAGTAAGTTTCTTGTTCATCAACCGGAACCTGAGCAATTTCTCCAGGAAGGTTTCTTGCAACAACTTTACCATTACTTAAAGTGTCATACTTAATAGTTGCTGTAGAAACGATTTCAATTTTACCGTCTTTACCAATTTTGTTTTTAGCATATTGGTTACCTCTGTAGTAGTTGAAATCATTTGCTTCGTTATCAATAATAGGTCTGTAAACATCGGCAACCCATTCTGCAACGTTACCAGCCATGTCGTATAAACCGAAATCATTAGCTGCATAACTTTTCACAGCATTTGTGATATCAGCTCCGTCATCAGACCAACCTGCAATTCCACCGTAATCACCGTTTCCTTGTTTAAAGTTAGCCAATTGATCACCTCTGTTTTTACGTTTGTTAGAACGTGTGTAATCTCCAGACCAAGGATATTTCTTTTGTCCTTTGTAGATATTGTATTCTCTTTGTCCAACATCAGCTGCCGCTGCATATTCCCATTCTGCTTCAGTAGGAAGTCTGTATTCTGGTAAAATGATACCAGAAGAACGTTGTGCATATACGTTTTTCTCTTCAGGAACAACACCGTCTTTTCCAGCTTTTGGTCTTCTTCCGTTAGGGTTTTTCTTTAATACTAACTCTTCATTTCCACCATAAGTTGTAGATGGAGATGCAACGTAAGCTTCAGTGTTAAATAAACTTTCAGCAGTTACATCATTTGTTTTAGCACCTTTTTTAAGATAACCATTTTTCTCTAAAACAGCCTCGTTTACACGGTCTGTTCTCCATTTACTAAACTCAACAGCTTGAATCCAGTTAACACCAACTACAGGATAGTTAGCATAAGATGGGTGTCTTAAATAGTTGTTAGTCATCGTTTCGTTATAACCTAAACGATTTCTCCATACTAAAGTATCAGGAGATGCTCCTTCGTAAATATTTTTGTAATTTTCTTCTGTTGGCGGGAAAACTTTCTTTAACCACTCTAGGTATTCTAAGTACATACCATTAGTAACTTCGGTTTCATCCATGTAGAATGATTGAACGTGTTGTTGAGTTGGTGTGTTATTCCAATCGTGCATAACATCATCCTGTACTTTACCCATAGTAAACGTACCTCCTTCAACAAAAACTAATCCAGGTCCAGCCTGTTGTTTTTTCCCAGCATTTCTAGCAGCTGTTCCATTCTGACTATCTACATCCCAGCCAGTTGCTCTTGAAGCGTGACTCGAACTCGATTTTTTGCTACAACTAGCCGTGCCCAACATCAATACCATTGACATCATTAATTGCAAGACTACAATTTTGTTTACTTTCATACTCATTCTTAGGTGATAAATTTAGGTGCTGCAATATAATAATTAACATTTAATTAGCAACATCTGTTCTAATAATTTTATTTAGCTGTTTTTTACCAGAAAATAACCTATAGTTACGAACGCAAAAATATACTTTTTATTATTTACTGTAACATGAAATACTATATTTTTACTTACTAATTTTTTTTTGATTAAATTTCGTTTTTGAAACCAATGAAACAAGCCCTGATCGCATACTTTATACTACTGCCAATACTCTCATTTTCTCAGATAAATGGGAGCTTCACGATAGATTGGCAAAATAAAAAAGAGATAAATTACGGCGAGAGTAAAATCACAATTCCATACTTTTCAGGAGATGGTTTCCGCTTCGACATTACAAAAAAAAGCATAACATTACTGCTTAATCTGAACCAATCTAACATTTCAAACGGCAGTTTAGCTACGTTGACCAGTGTAAATTATGAAGCAGTTTCAAGAGCAGAATTAGGCGATTTACTACTTGAAAACATCCCCGATAAGCTTAATGAAACGTTAAAAATTACAAATTCGAGAGATATAAAGCAGGCTTTTCTGTTTCTTTCACCTATAATTAAAGAAGGCAGCAGCTTTAAACGTGTTAAGTCATTTTCATACTCAATTCAAAATACAACAGCCAGAACCAGCAGCTCTTCTACATTTCAAAAATCGGCTGCGATTTCAAATTCTGTTTTGGCTTCCGGTGATTGGTATCGCTTTTACATTGAGAAATCGGGCGTTTACAGAATTTCCAAATCTTTTTTACAAAGTCTGGGATTTGATCCAAGCAAAACTGATCCCAAAAGAATTAAAATTTACGGAAACGGCGGACGAATGCTCCCGCTGGCAAATAATGTTTATTATCCGGAAGATTTAGAAGAAAATGCCATCCAGATCATAGGCGAAAGCGATGGTGTGTTTAACAATGAAGATTATATCTTATTTTATGGTGAAGGAGTTGAAAATTGGGACTCTGAAAACCAAACCAATCTTAATTTATACGATACTAAATCCTATTATTATATAACCTCAGGCGGAAATGAAGGTAAAAGGATTTCTAACTTAAACCAACCTGCAGGAAACAGCACTTTAGAGCTAAACACGTTTGATGACTATCAATTTCACGAAATCGACCAGACCAATATCGCCCATCTGGGACGTCAATGGCTTGGTGAATCTTTTGACATCAACCAAGAACAGGAATTCAGCTTCAGTTTTCCTAATCTTGATACGACAGTACCTGTAAAAATCGAATTAAATGCAGCTTCTGCCGCTTTTACTACAACTTCATTTGGAGTTTCGGCAAACGGGCAAAATATCGGAACAATTAATATTGGAAGCATTACAGCCAATTCTGACATTAAATATTTAACCGAAAAACTTCCAAACAACACAACCTTTACTGGTGCAGAAACCATAAAAATTAAACTTACCTATAATAATAATGGTGTTCCGGGTTCAAAAGGTTATCTGGATTATATTAATCTTACTGCCAAAAGAAAACTGCTGGGAACAGGAAAACAATTTAAGTTTCAATACAATCTTGCAGGCTCAACTACCGGAATCGTAAATTATAGTTTTGGAAACGCTGCAGGAATTTCTCAAATTTGGGATATTACAGACCTATATAATGTATCAAAAATAGAAAATACAAATCAAGCCTCTTTTAGCTTTAAAGCTGCTTTAGGAGAAATTAGAAAATATATTGCCATTGATGCGTCTGACTATTATACTCCTTTAAAAGAAAATCAATCTAAAGTTACCAATCAAAATTTAAAAGGAACTATTTTTAGAAACAGCCAAAACAACTTTCAGGATATTGATTATGTAATTGTAACGCCAAGATCATTAAGTTCTCAAGCTGAAAGACTGGCAAATTTTCACCGCACAAATTCTAATTTAAATGTAAAAGTAATTTCGCTTGAAAACATCTATCAGGAATTTTCTTCGGGAAAACAGGATATTGCAGCTATTAGAAACTGCATTCGATACATATATAATAATGCTTCTTCTTCAGACAAAAGAATAAAATATTTAAACCTTTTTGGAGATGCTTCATTTGATTATAAAAACCGAATTGCAAATAACAATAATATTGTACCTATATATCAAGCCTTAAGAAGCAACTCTGTTGGCGAATCTGGATTTGCCTCTGATGATTTCTTTGGTCTTATGGATTCTAACGAAGGTGTTGTAGCTTTCCCTTTTGGCGGTATTGACATTGCCGTTGGAAGAATGTTAGTTTCAGACAATACACAGGCTCAGGAAATAGTCAATAAAGTTTTAGAATATCACGACGCAAAATCATACGGAAACTGGAAAAACAATGTCGTTTTAATAAGCGATGATTCTGACAGAGCTTCAGACGCCACGTTACAAACACGTCAAAATAATTTAGCTGATAAAATCTCAGCCGAAAAACCTTTTTTAAATGTCGATAAAATTCTTTTGGATTCTTATACTCAGGAAGCTTCTGCCGGAGGCGCTCGTTATCCAAAAGCCCGAACTGATTTTTTCAACGCATTCGAAAAAGGTGCATTAATCTTTAATTATCTGGGACACGGCGGTGAAGACGGTTTGGCAAGCGAAAGAATATGGGAAAAAGCAGATGGTCAAAACTTAAACAATCAATATAAATATCCGTTATTTATAACCATTACCTGCGAATTTTCAAGATTTGACGACCCTTCAAGACCTACTGCCGGAGAATATGTATTTTGGAATCCAAAAGGAGGCGCTATTTCTATGCTGACAACGATTCGCGAAATTGGTCAGTCTAATGCAGAAAATTTTAATGACATTCTAAACAAAAACCTGCTCTCGTACGGATCAAATCAATACAACAGCATTGCAGAATCTCTTAGAATATCTAAAAATGAAAGTCCGAGTTCATCAAGCAATGTTGTAGTATATCTTGGAGATCCTGCTTTAATGCTGGCGATTCCAAAACCCCGAATTAATTTAACGAAAATAAACGATATTGTGATTTCGCAGCCAATTCCTGACTTTAAATCATTGGCAAAAATTAAAATTTCAGGCGAAATTACAGATGAAAACAATGTTCTTTTAAGCAATTATAACGGCGAATTGGCAACAGCAATTTTCGACAAAATGATTACTTCTTCTACCTTAAATAATGATGGATATAGCCCTGCAATGTCATTTAAAACTTTGGGAGAAACCATATTTAGAGGAAACGCAACAGTAACCAATGGTCAGTTCGAATTTAGTTTTGTAGTTCCGAGAGACATACGCATACCGGTAGACAACGGCAGAATCAGCTTTTATTCAAAGAAAAACCAGGCTTTAGAAAATCAGTCGGGTTATAATACTGTTATTAAAATTGGAGGAATAAATGAAAATGCACCTCAGGACAATATAAGTCCGAAAGTTAAGTTATATATGAACGATGAAACATTTGTGTCTGGCGGCATTACAAATGCATCACCGTTTCTTCTAGCCTTTTTGGAAGACGAAAATGGTATTAATACTGCCAGCGGAATTGGTCATGATATTGTAGCTGTATTAGATGGCGATACCAGCAATCCTTATATTTTGAACGATTATTATCAAACAAAATTAGATGATTACACAAACGGAAATTTACGTTTCCCGCTGCGAAATTTATCTGCAGGACTGCACACTATAACCTTTACAGCATGGGATGTTTACAACAATCCCGTAACAAGTGAAATACAATTTGTGGTTGTAGGAGATGAAGAATTAACATTATCACACGTTCTTAATTATCCTAATCCTTTTTCAACTTACACCCAATTTTGGTTTTCACACAACAGACCGTATGAACCTTTAGATGTTCAGGTTCAGGTCATGACAATTACAGGAAAAATTGTCTGGACTAAAAATCAAATTATAACAACAGAAGGCTTTTTATCGAGAGAAATTACGTGGGACGGAAGGGATGATTTTGGCGACCGGATTGGAAAAGGAGTTTATATCTATAAACTTACTGTTAAATCTAATTTAACAAATAAAAAAGCAGAAAAATACGAAAAACTTGTCATTCTATAATATTGTATATATTTGTAACATAAATACCATTAAGCCCACAAATGAAAAAAATATCGCTTCTATTAATTTGCCTATTAATTACCACATTCGCAAAAGCCCAAGATATTGAGCGCCCTATCACAACTGGAGTACCATTTTTATTAGTAGCAGCCGATGCGAGAGCAGCTGGTTTAGGAGACCAGGGTGTTGCAACTTCTTCAGATGTTTTTTCTCAACAATGGAATCCTGCCAAATATGCTTTTGCAGAAGATGCGCAGGGACTTTCTATCAGCTACACTCCTTATTTAACAGATCTTGCCAATGATATTTCTCTTGGTCAGGTTACGTATTACAACAAAATTAATGACCGAAGCGCCTTTGCTGGTAGTTTCCGTTATTTTGGTTTTGGAGGAATTGAACTGAGACAAACCGGAGATCCTAACGAACCTACAAGAGAAGTAAATCCAAATGAATTTGCTCTTGACGGATCTTATTCATTAAAATTAAGCGAAACATTCTCTATGGCTGTTGCAGCAAGATATATTCGCTCTAATTTAAAAGTAGCAACCGAAGAAATTGATGCATCAGCAGCAGGTTCTTTTGCTGTAGATGTTGCCGGATTTTATCAATCAGAAGAAATCGCTTATTCTGACTTTAATGGTAGATGGAGAGCTGGTTTCAATATCCAGAATTTAGGACCAAAAATAAGCTACGACCATGACGATTTAAGCGCCAACTTTTTACCGGCTAATTTAAGAATTGGTGGAGGTTTTGATTTTATTTTTGATGATTACAACAAACTTGGAGTAAGCCTTGAACTTACAAAACTTTTAGTACCAACTCCTCCGGGACCTGGAACACCTTACGATGCTAACGGAGACGGTGACTTTACTGATCCGGGTGATATTTCACAGACTCAGGCTGACGAAGCAAACTATAAAAAATACAAAGATATTGGCTGGGTATCCGGAATTTTCAAATCTTTTGGAGATGCTCCGGGCGGATTCAGCGAAGAATTAAAAGAAATCACCTATAGCGCTGCTGCAGAATATATGTATCAGGATGCTTTTGCAATGCGTTTAGGATATTACCACGAAAGCCCTATGAAAGGAGCTAAACAATTCTTCTCTCTGGGAGCAGGATTTAAATACAGCATGATAAAAGTTGATGTTTCATACTTATTCTCTGCATCAAAAGTTAAAAATCCTTTAGAAAATACACTTCGTTTCTCTTTAACCTTTAACTTTGGCGACAAATACGAAACGTACTAAATAAAAAACATAAAGAAAACTAACAATCCAAATTTCTGCATTTTAGAAATTTGGATTTTTTTTCCTCAAAATAAAATGAAAGAAATAAGCATTACATCGTCATTCACTATTTACGACACCATCAATGAGCTTTCTCAGGATGTTCAGGATTTAATGAATCAAGCCATCGAAATTCGTAAAAAAGCATACGCTCCCTATTCAAAATTTAGAGTTGGAGCCGCCTTACTTCTCGATAATGGAAAAGTAATTCTAGGATCTAATCAGGAAAACGCCGCATATCCGTCAGGTTTATGTGCAGAAAGGACAGCCATTTTTTATGCCGGAAGTATTTATCCCGAAGCTAAAATTTTAAAAATGGCAATTACTGCAGCTTCAGACACAAATCAAACTCAGGCTCCAATTCCGCCGTGCGGTTCTTGCCGTCAGTCAATTGCAGAATATGAAATCAAACAAGACACCTCTATCGAAATTTATTTTATGGGCGAAATAGGTGAAGTTTATAAATCAGCATCCCTAAAAAATTTACTGCCTTTTATGTTTGATAAAAAGTTCTTGTAAAAAAAAGCCAAAAAGTATCGTTTTAATTTTAGTTCTTAAATGTAATGTCTTATTTTTGCATCCCGACCTTTCGGGCGCAAATTTGTGGGAGGAAACTATTTTGCGTTACAGGCAACAATAATCGATAACACAAACAACTTTAGCAAAAGAAAGAATTCAGATGAAAGAAGTTACAAAAGAGGTATATTTAAAGTGGTATGAGGACATGCTGCTTTGGAGAAAGTTTGAAGACAAACTTGCAGCATTATACATTCAACAAAAAGTTAGAGGTTTTCTACACTTATATAATGGTCAGGAAGCTGTATTAGCGGGTGCACTGCACGCTATGGACTTGACTAAAGACAAAATGATTACTGCTTACAGAAACCACGTTCAGCCAATTGGTATGGGAGTTGATCCTAGAAACGTAATGGCTGAGCTTTTAGGAAAAGCAACTGGAACTTCTAAAGGCATGGGAGGTTCAATGCACATTTTCTCTAAAGAACATGGTTTTTACGGTGGACACGGAATCGTAGGAGCTCAAATTCCTGTAGGAGCTGGTATTGCTTTTGCAGATAAATATTTCAACACTGGCGGTGTTACCATGACTTACTTTGGTGACGGAGCTGCTAGACAAGGTTCTCTTCACGAAGCTTTCAACATGGCTATGTTATGGAAACTTCCAGTTGTATTTATCGTTGAAAACAATGGTTATGCAATGGGAACTTCTGTAGAAAGAACTGCAAACCACACTGACATCTGGAAATTAGGTTTAGGTTATGAAATGCCTTGCGGACCTGTTGACGGAATGAACCCTGTAAAAGTTGCCGAAGCAATGCACGAAGCTATCGAAAGAGCTCGCCGCGGAGACGGACCAACTTTCCTTGAAATGAAAACGTACCGTTACAGAGGACACTCTATGTCTGATGCACAATTATACCGTTCTAAAGAAGAGGTTGAAGAGTACAAAAAAATCGACCCAATTACGCAGGTTCTTGACGTAATCTTGGATCAAAAATATGCTACAGCAGAAGAAATTGAAGTAATTGACCAAAGAGTTAAAGACTTAGTTGAAGAGTGTGCGAAATTCGCTGAAGAATCTCCATACCCAGACTTACAACAATTATACGATGTAGTATACGCACAAGAAGACTATCCATTTACACCTCATAAATTATAAGAATTATGGCAATTAAAGTAACTATGCCTCGTTTGAGCGATACAATGACGGAAGGAACGGTAGCAACTTGGCTTAAAAAAGTAGGCGACAAAGTAAGCGAAGGTGATATCTTAGCTGAAATCGAAACAGACAAAGCAACAATGGAGTTCGAATCTTTTAACGAAGGAACTCTTTTACATATCGGAATTCAAGCTGGAGAAACTGCTCCGGTTGACTCATTATTAGCAATCATTGGTAAAGAAGGAGAAGATATTTCTGCCCTTTTAGCTGGTGGTGACGCTCCAGCTGCCGAAGCTCCAAAAGCGGATGCTCCTGCTGCTGAAGCAAAAACTGAAACTGCTGCTCCTGCAAAAGCAGCTGAATTACCAAAAGGAGTTGTAGTTGTAACTATGCCTCGTTTGAGTGATACAATGACTGAAGGTACTGTAGCAACTTGGTTGAAAAAAGTTGGTGATACAGTAGCTGAAGGAGATATTTTAGCAGAAATTGAAACAGACAAAGCTACTATGGAGTTTGAGTCTTTCAATGCCGGAACATTATTATACATAGGAATTCAGGAAGGAAATACTGCACCAGTTGACAGCTTATTAGCTATCATTGGACCTGCAGGAACTGACATCTCTGGAATTGCTGAAAATTATACTGCCGGAGGCGCTGCAACCGCAAGTGCTCCTGCTGCAGAAGAAAAAGCTGCACCTGCTGCTGAAAAAGCACCAGAAGCTGCTGCTGAAACTTCAAACGGAGGAAGAATTTTAGCTTCACCTTTAGCTAAGAAAATCGCTTCTGACAAAGGAATCCAATTAAGCCAGGTTAAAGGATCTGGAGAAAACGGACGTATCGTAAAAAGCGATATCGAGAACTTTACTCCATCTGCTCAAGCACAAACTGCTGCTTCTGCACCTGCTGCTAAACAAGAAGCATCTGCTCCTGCTGCACCAAAAGTTTTTGTTCCTGCCGGAGAAGTTTACACAGAAGAGATCAAAAACTCTCAAATGCGTAAAATCATTGCAAAACGTCTTTCAGAATCTTTATTCACTGCGCCTCACTACAACTTAGTGATCGAAGTAAGCATGGACGAAGCAATGCAGGCAAGAGCTGCTATCAACAGCGTTCCGGATACAAAAGTATCTTTCAACGACATGGTAATTAAAGCTTGTGCTTTAGCATTGAAAAAACACCCAAAAATCAACTCTACTTGGAAAGAAGATGCTATCATCATCAACCACCATGTAAACATTGGTGTTGCTGTAGCTGTTGAAGACGGATTAGTAGTTCCTGTATTGAAATTTACTGACGCAATGAGTTTATCTCAAATTGGCGGTTCAGTAAGAGATCTTGCCGGAAGAGCTAAAAACAAAAAATTGGGACCACAAGAAATGGAAGGAAGTACTTTTACAGTATCTAACCTTGGTATGTTTGGTATTACTGAATTTAATTCAATTATCAACCAGCCAAACTCTGCAATCCTTTCTGTAGGTGCAATTGTTGAGAAACCAGTAGTTAAAAACGGTCAAATCGTAGTTGGAAACACAATGATGTTATCATTAGCTTGCGACCACAGAACAATTGACGGAGCAACTGGAGCTCAGTTCTTACAAACATTAAAACAATACATCGAAAGCCCGGTTACTATGCTGGCGTAATCTTTGTTAATTTTATAATTAAATCCCGTCCCGAAGTTTTTCGGGACGGGATTTTTTATTTAATTTCCCTCTTCAAATCCAATAACTTCACAAAATGAAAAAACTAACCTTTCTAATCTTATTTCTTACAGCAATTGCCTGCCAGAAAAAAGAACAAACAGAAAAAACAACAGTTGTTACAGATGAACACAGCTACTCTAAACCAGAACTTGCAGTAGTAAAGCATCTTGATCTTGACATTAAAGTTGATTTTGATACACAGACAATTTCAGGAAAAGCTTCCTGGACTATTGACAATATCAGTAAAGGAAATGAAATTATTTTCGACGAAAACACACTAAACATTACCAAAGTAACTTTAGGCGACGACGAAAAAGAAACCAAATTCGAACTTGGAAAAGATGTTGAGTTTCACGGAAAACCACTTCATGTTACAATCGAACCAAATACAACCAAAGTAAATATCTATTACAGCACAACTAAAGATGCTGTTGCATTACAATGGTTAACACCTGCACAAACTGCAGACAAAAAGAAACCTTTTCTATTCTCACAAGGAGAAAGCGTTTGGTCAAGAACGTGGATTCCTTGTCAGGATTCACCGGGAATTCGTTTTACCTACAATGCAAAAGTTACCGTTCCTAAAGATTTGTTAGCTGTAATGAGCGCTGTAAATCCGCAGAAAAAAAACGACACAGGAGTTTATACTTTTAAACAAGACAAAGCAATTCCATCTTACTTAATGGCAATTGCAGTTGGAGATATCGAATTTCAGGCAATCGACAACAGAACCGGAGTTTATGCAGAACCATCAATGCTGAAAAAATCGGCATGGGAATTTGCCGAACTTGGAAAAATGGTGGTTGCGGCCGAAAAATTATACGGACCTTACCGTTGGGGACGTTACGATGTTTTAGTTTTACCTCCAAGTTTCCCTTACGGCGGTATGGAAAACCCAAACTTAACATTCTTAACTCCTGGAGTAATTGCAGGAGATCGATCTCTAACGAGTTTATTAGCACACGAATTAGGCCACAGCTGGAGCGGAAACCTGGTTACAAATGCAACTTGGGATGATATTTGGTTAAACGAAGGTTTTACAACTTATGTAGAACACCGTATTGGAGAAGCTATTTTTGGCAAAAAAGAATTTGAAATGCAAAACGTTATCACACGCAAAGAACTTGTTGATAATGTAGCCGAATATGGCGATACAAATCCAGACACCAGACTTAAAGTTTCGCTGACAGGAAGAAATCCTGACGACGGAATCAGCATGATCCCTTATGTAAAAGGTTATGCGTTTTTAAGAGTTATTGAAGATGCGGTAGGCCGTGAAAAATTTGACGTTTTCATTAAAAATTATTTTGATGCACACGCTTTCAAATCAATCACAACAGAAGATTTCGTAAAATACATCAACGAAAACCTTATCAAAGGCGACAAAGCACTGGCTGATAAAATAAAACTGGAAGACTGGATTTACAAACCAGGAATTCCATCAAACATAACTCCTGTAAGTTCTGCTGATTTTGACGCTATTGACACTATCCAAAAAAGCTGGAGAGAAACCGGTGTTGCAGGTTTAAGCAAAAAAATCACTACAACAGCCGAAAAACAACATTTTATTGATCATCTCCCTGATGATATTACGGCAAAAGAAATGGAAGCGATTGACAAAGAATTCAATTTTACAAACGGAGGTAATTTCATCATTAAACGTCAGTGGTTTGTTCAGGCAATCCGCCATCAATACAAAGCTGCAAATCCAGCAATTGAACAATTTTTAATTGGAAGCAGCAGAACCGGATCTGTAATGATGCTGTATAAAGAAATGGCCAAAACTCCAGAAGGAAAAACTTGGGCAAAACAAATTTTTGACAAAGCAAAATCTGGATATCACGCTACAACAATTCAGGCTTTTGAAAGCGTTGTGAAATAGTTTCCAGTCTCAGTATTCAGTCGCAGTTCTCAGCCCTAAGACCACATCTAACTGTTCACTGTGACTGAATACTGTGACTAAAACAAAAGCTAAAAAAAACCGATTACTTTGTAATCGGTTTTTTTTAGCTTTTGTTTTTAGCTTCAATCCATTTAGACATATACATTGTACTTTTATAAGCATGATGCTGCAATAAATTGCCCATAAAATTATGAAGGCGGTGGCTTTTAGAATCTGTCAGCAGAGAATTTACTATTGCAGTTAATTTACCTGAATAATGGCTTTTTTGATAACATTCATTGATAATCACAACGCCATTTTTTTGAGATTCTTTCCAAAGATTTTCATCCTGATAAAGTGTAATTGCTTTTTTTGAAAACTGCTCTGGATCATTTTCAACAATTCCATTCCAAGGCAAAACATCGTGCATAGCTTCAGAACCAATTGTTGTGGTTACACTTGGAGTTCCGCACTGCATCGCTTCTAACAATTTCCCTTTTAAACCTGCCCCAAAACGAATTGGCGCCAGAACAACCCGAGCCTTTTTCACTACTTTATTTGCATCTTCTGCCCTTCCCATAATAAAAAATCCGTTTTTGGGCTGATGCAATTGTAATACTTTTTGCGACGGATAAGCACCGTAAACCTCCAAAACAGCTTCCGAAAAATCTTTTTTGATTAAAGGCCAGATTGCTTCTTTTAAATACTGAACTGTATTCCAATTTGGTTCATGAAGAAAATTACCAATGAAAACAAAATTTTTCCGATCTTCAAATGAAGGTAATTTTAAAAGATCATTATCAGAGATTTTATCAACTAAAAAAGGAAGATAAAAAAGCAAATCTCTGTTTATTCTAAAAACATCTTCCAGAATATCCATTTCAAATTCAGAAATAATAAGAGATAAATCACACCTCAAAATACTGGCAATTTCTCGTTTTGCCACTTCTTCAGACAACAAATCGTGTATTTCAAATTTTCTGTTTTCTTTAAAAGCTTTCTGCCTTGCTGTTCGCAGACAATGCAAATCTTCTGTATCTAAAATCCGGATTGCATTTGGGCACCTTTCCGTCACTCTCCAGCCAAATTGTTCTTCGATCATAAAACGATCAAACAATACAACATTAGGATTTAATGCAACTATAAAATCATCGAAACTGGCAGAATTGAGCTCAATACTTTTCTTTGCTATTCCAAATTCAGATAAATCAACCATAAAATCACTGTCTAGAGCTGCACTTGCAAACGTAATTTCAAAACCATTTTCTTTAAAAATAGAAATCAGCTGCATCATCCTTCCGCCTGCTGCAGAAGAATTTGGCTCAGGCCAGACGAATCCAATTATGAGAAGTTTTTTTATCTGATTCATTGTAATTTATTTCAACTTACAAAATAATGCTTTTTTCGGCGCAATCCCGCGGCATTTCCTGATTTTTAGTAATAAAAAACACTAATTTTGCAGGAATAAAATGTTGGGAAATTATGTTGGGATTAAAATTAGCTACAGACCCTCGCTGGGTTAATATTGTAGAGTCGAATATTGAAGAAATTTTGACAGATCATGCGTGGTGCGAACAAAAAGCGGCTTCAAACGCCATTAGCATTGTAACCTATAATTCTGAAATAGAAGAATTAGTAACCGAAATGCTTATTATCGCCAGAGAAGAACTCGAACATTTTCAAATGGTTCATAATATTATAAAAGAACGAGGTCTTACTTTAGGGCGCGAACGAAAAGACCATTATGTAAATGAGCTTTTTAAATTCATGAAGAAAGACGGAAGCCGACGTGATGCACTCAGCGACCGATTATTATTCTCTGCCATGATCGAAGCCAGAAGCTGTGAGCGTTTTAAAGTACTTTCAGAAAATATTAAAGACGAAAAATTAGCTAAATTTTACCGCGATTTAATGATTTCTGAGGCCGGACATTATACTACTTTTTTAGGTTTTGCCAGAAAATACCAAGATAATATCGACATCGACAAACGATGGAAAGAATGGATTGAATATGAAGGTTCTATTATTACCAATTATGGTAAAAAAGAAACCGTTCACGGATAAATTACGCCCTTTTTTACTCTATTTTTTTATTTAAACACCACAAATTGCTATGCAAAAAAGTAAATCCAGGTCAATCGTATTTAAAATTGCGAAGTATTTAGGGATAACTTTCGCTGTTATTTTAGCACTATTATTTTTAACGCCAATTGTTTTTGAAGATCAAATTAAAGAACAGATCAAAAAAACAGCTAACGAAAGACTGAGCGCAGAACTTAATTATTCTGATGTGTCAGTTTCGTTTTTTCGTCATTTTCCATCACTGACTTTAACCTTAGATAATTTAAGCCTTAATGGTTCTGCACCATACAAAAACGAAAAATTCATTACCGCAAAAGAGGTTTCTTTTGGGATAAATGTGGCGAGTTTAATTTTCAGCAAATCGGTAAAAATTGATCAGATTTATTTATCTGATTCTTTTATAAATGTAAAAGTGAATCCAAACGGACAAGCCAATTACAATATTTATAAATCACAAGCCAAAGCCGCAGAAACCAAAGACAGTACTGATACCGCATTAAAACTGGAGCGAATTGAGATTTTAAACAGTAAAATTATTTACGACGATCAGTCAACAAAAGTGCATTTTGATGCGTTTGGTTTTAATTATTTAGGAAAAGGCGATTTAAACAAAGCCGTTTTCGATTTATACTCAAAAGCTAAAATTGAAAAATTAAATATTGTTTATGAAAACGAACCGTATTTAATGAATAAAAAAGTAGATGCTGACTTAATTACAAAAGTCAACATCAACTCCCTTTCTTTCTTCTTCCAGCAAAACAACTTAAAAATCAATCAGCTTTTGGTCGATTTTAAAGGGAAATTCGACATTTTGAAAGATGGTTATAATATGGATTTTGTTATAAAATCTGACAACAGCGATTTGTATGATGTATTTACCGCTTTTCCGCCAAAATACATTACATGGCTTTCTAAAACAGAATTAAAAGGAAATACAAACCTTCTTTTAACACTAAAAGGAAATTACATCACATCTCAAAATATTGCTCCGGATTTGAATCTGGATGTTAAAATTGATAATGGATTTGTAAATTATAATAAAAGCCCATTCCCGGTTTCTAATTTAAATTTAGACATTAAAACAAAAGTTCCATCTTTAAATCCGGACCTTTTAACGGTTGATGCTAAAAACCTGTCTTTAAACATCAATCAGGATTATTTAAAATCTAAATTCTTTGTAAAAGGCATAAACACACCTGAAATCAATGCCGATTTTAAAGCCAAAATTAATCTCGAAAAACTAACAAAAGCATTAGGTATTCCAGATGTTGAATTAAAAGGATCTTTGGCCGGAGATATTCAGGCGAATGGAAAATTCGACCAAAAAAACAAACTTTTCCCGGTTACCAAAGGTGTTTTTGACTTAGAAAACGGTTATCTTAAAACAAAATATTATCCAAACCCTATTACCAATATTACTATTAAATCTAAAATCGATAACCAAAAGGGAACTTTTGAAGATTTAAAAATCAAACTAAAACCAGCTCAGTTTACTTTTGAAGGAAAACCTGTTTTTGTAGAAGCTGATTTGAGTGATTTTAATGATTTAGCATACGATATTAAGGCAAAAGGAGAATTGGACGTTAACCGAATTTATAAAGTTTTCTCTCAAAAAGGACTTGATTTAGACGGTTTCATTAAAGCCGATTTAGTTTTAAAAGGAAAACAAAGCGATGCCGAAAAAGGAAATTACAGCAAATTATACAATAAAGGAACGCTTGAGCTGCGAAATATTGGCGTAGCATCTGAATATCTTCCTAAAAAATTCATTATCAAAGAAGGTATTTTCAAAATCAATCAGGATAAAATGTCTTTTAATAATTTCCTGGCTGCATACGGACAATCTGATTTTAAAATGAATGGCTATTTACAAAATGTTTTTAACTATGCAACCACAAATACAGGTGTTTTAAAAGGCTCTTTTAAAGTTTCGGCGCGATACATCAATGTAGATGAATTCATGTCGCAGACATCAGAAAATACTTCGGCAACAAAAGCTCCAGCTCCAAAAGCAGAAACAAAAACCGAACCTGAGCAAACTGGCGTTATTATTATTCCAACAAACCTGAATCTGCAATTATTAGCTAATGCTCAAAAAGTAAATTTTGACAAGCTGAACCTTCAAAATGCAACCGGTTATTTAACTATGAACAAAGGTAAATTGACGATGCAAAATACAGGTTTTAACTTAATTGGCTGCAATGTAGCCATGAATGCCAATTATCAGGCCGTAACACCGCAAAAAGCAAATTTTGATTATGCTGTAAAAGCATCAGATTTTGATATTAAACGAGCTTACAATGAAATTGAAGTTTTTAGAAAAATGGCAAGCGCTGCAGAAAAAGCCCAGGGAATTGTTTCTTTAGATTATAAATTAAAAGGCCGTTTAAACGGAAATATGGAACCTGTTTATCCTTCACTTGTTGGCGGCGGCGTACTTTCTGTAAAAGATGTAAAAGTTCGCGGTTTGAAAATGTTTAATGCTGTAAGCAAACAAACAAGTTCTGAATCAATGAAAAATCCTGATGTATCAAAAGTAGATATCAAAAGTACGGTTAAGAACAACATCATTACTGTAGAACGCTTTAAATTTAAATTTGCAGGCTTTAGACCCAGAATTGAAGGAACAACAAGTTTAGACGGAAAACTGAACTTAAAAATGCGTTTAGGACTTCCGCCGCTTGGTATATTTGGAATTCCGTTAACTGTTACAGGAACACAGGACAATCCTAAAGTAAAAGTAGGCCGTAAAACAGAAGATCTGGAAGAAACAAAAGATACTGAAAATTAGATATTTTTAGCACAAAAAAAATCTTTCTAAACCTTTGTCGAAGTTTAACCTCGACAAAGGTTTTTTCTTTTTAGAATGCCGGAGTTACGATAAATAATATTTGAGAAGCATATAATATACCTTTACCCAAAAGCCATAATAACCCGGCAAGACCCATTAATTTCCAAGCCCAGGCTTTTCCTCTTTTCCAATCAGAGAAAAACGAAAAGATCTCCATATATTTTATTATAATAAATATACTGCCTCCTATTAATGAAAACCAGATAATTTCATTTAAGCGGAAAGAATAACTATAAATCAAAACTGACAGAAGAAAAACAACAGTTACAAACTGCATATAGTAATAATTTCTATAACTGTATTTATGATTTATTCTACAAGATAAAATCAGGAACGACAACATTAATAAACTTACCAATGCCGATATTATATTGTTAAAAACAGGGTTAAACTGCCAGGCAAGCGCAATGAAAGCAATAAGAGCTATAACTGTACAAGCTCCTAATGAATTGATACTTCGGCCTCTATTATCATCTTTGACAAACGGAAATAAAACAGGATAAATATATTTCTCTAAAGAACGCCAAAAAGGCAATGCATAAATCGCCGCAATGCCAGAAAGAACTATTTCATAATTGTAGAAAATATCTTCTGGAACTTTATACAATACATAAAAAAGAGCAAGCGTAACAATAACAGCAGGAAAACTGATTGTTTTTACTGTTTCCCACGGATCAGATCCCCAAAAGTTATTTTCTATTTCATAAACATACTTTTTAACCCAGTATTCTTTAGTAAATACAGCTGTCGACTGGCTCCATAATAAAAACAGTCCTAAATGAATAATTACGGTTCTCATTACAAACTCATCGATTACACAGCCATAAAATACACAGGCCGCACCAATTAACAGTAGTTCGTAGGTTAACAAAACCGGAGAAAACAAAAATTTTAATAAAGGCGCCAGACGATTAATTAAAAACTGAATGAGCATACCCCAATATCGTTTAAATAAAGCGATAAGAGCGCAAACAGCAATAAATGCCGATAAATAAAACATCCAATTGGTAAGTAACTGCGTCTGCATCCAGAATTGAATTGCAGAATCTTTTGGCGGGGAATATATTACATGAGAGTTTGCAAAAATCTGCTTTGCTAACTCGTCTCTTACATTTTCATTGAATTGAGGAAACTGGTTTTTATTTTTGAGCCAAAACGGAGCGACATCAAAACCATTCTTTTTTAAAACTTCAAACTCGTATAAAATACTTTTTTGTTTATCGTTTAATAAACTTATGTGATTTGCAATACTGTCTGATACTGTTTTTCCGTACACGCTAAAACAGGACAAGAGTATAAATACTACTATTTTTTTCAACTTTTTTAATTTAAAGAGACAAACCTTTCTTAGCAAATGTAAGTTTTAAAAAGTATAAAAATAAAAAAACCCGATCTTTTCAGAACGGGTTTTTTATAAAAAGTAAATCTTTGATTATTATGCCTCAAAAGGAATAATAGATACATAAGATTTGTTATCTCTTTTCTTTTGGAACTTAACAACTCCAGCTACTCTTGCGTGTAGTGTGTGATCTTTACTGATGTAAACGTTTTCACCTGGATTGTGTTTTGAACCTCTTTGTCTAACGATGATGTTCCCAGCAATAGCAGCTTGACCACCATAAATCTTAACGCCTAAACGTTTTGATTCTGATTCTCTACCATTCTTCGAACTACCGACACCTTTCTTGTGAGCCATGACGTATGAGTTTAAATATTGTTATTATTCTTTAGTAGCTTCTTTCTTTGCTTTTGGAGCTGCTTTTTTTGCTTTTGGAGCTGCTTCTACTTCTTCAGTAGCTGCTGCTTCTTCTGCTACAACTGCTTTTTTAGCTGCTGCTTTTTTAGTTCCTCCTGCTGCAGTAATACCTTCAATTACAATTTGAGTAAGATATTGTCTGTGACCATTTCTTTTTTTGTATCCTTTTCTTCTTTTCTTTTTGAAAACGATAACTTTATCTCCTTTTAAGTGTTGTAACACTTTAGCTTCTACTGAAGCACCTTCTATAGCTGGGGCGCCTAAAGTTACATTTCCATTATCGTCTAACAAAAGAACTTTATCAAAAGAAACTTTTGAACCTTCTTCGTTAGCTAAACGGTGAACATAAACCTTTAAGTCTTTGCTTACTTTAAATTGTTGCCCTGCTATCTCTACGATTGCATACATACCAAATTGATTTATTGATTTTTAAGGTTGCAAATATACAACTAATAATTTACTGTGCAATCTCTTATTCTAAAAATATTTATTTCCGTTTAAAGTCTGTTTTTCAAGCACTTTTACAGTAAATTCTGCGTTTAATTATATGTAATTTACTGTTAAAATAAAATCGATTCTTTTGAAATTTAGAAAACCTCCATAAAAAAGGTTACTTTTGATGTAACTATAAACAAATCTTTACTACCAATCTTTATAGGTATAAATTTTATTAATCTTTATGAAAAATTCAATAATGATGTTAAGTGCTGCACTAATGCTTGGCGGAGTGGCTCATGCTCAAAAAGTAGCTTTTGAAGAATACAATTTAGACAACGGCATGCATGTCATTCTACATAACGATCCATCGGCTCCAGTGGTCATTACATCTGTAATGTATCATGTAGGATCAAAAGACGAACGTCCGGATCGTACTGGTTTTGCACATTTCTTCGAACATTTGTTATTTGAAGGAACACAAAACATTAAACGCGGCGAATGGATGAAAATCGTTACCGCAAACGGCGGTGTGAATAACGCCAACACATCAGACGACAGAACGTATTACTACGAAGTTTTTCCGTCTAATAATTTAGAACTGGGTTTATGGATGGAATCTGAAAGATTAATGCATCCTATTATCAATAAAATTGGAGTTGAAACGCAGAATGAAGTTGTAAAAGAAGAAAAAAGAATGCGTTACGACAATCAGCCCTATGGAAATATTCTTCCGGAGGTTAAAAAGAATATGTTCAAAAATCATCCATACCGCTGGACAACAATTGGATCTATGAAAGATTTAGATGCCGCAACTCTTGAAGAGTTTCAGGCATTTAACAAAAAATTCTATACTCCAAACAATGCTGTTTTAGTTGTTGCAGGAGATTTTGACAAAACAAAAGCAAAAGAATGGATTCAGAAATATTTTGGACCAATTCCGAGAGGCGAAGAAGTTAAAAAACAAACTTTTACAGAAGAACCTATCACGCAGACCATCAGATCAACATACGAAGATCCAAATATTCAGATTCCGATGATTGTCGCTTCGTACAGAACACCGTCAATGAAAACGAGAGACGCAAGAGTTTTAGATTTGATATCCTCTTATTTAAGTGATGGAAAAAGCTCTAAATTGTACAAAAAGATAGTTGACGACAAAAAAATGGCGCTTCAAATTGGCGCTGTAGGCTTTAGTCAGGAAGATTACGGAACTTATATATTATACGGTCTGCCAATGGCTCCAAATACTTCTGCCGATATTTTAAAAGAAATGGATGAAGAAATCGTAAAAATCCAAACCGATTTGATTTCTGAAAAAGATTACCAAAAATTACAAAACAAATTCGATAATAATTTTGTGAATGCAAATGCAAGTGTAGAAGGAATTGCAGAAAATCTGGCTTCGTACTATTTACTTTATGGAGATGTAAATTTAATTAATACCGAAATTGATATTTACCATTCTATTACAAGAGAAGAAATTAGAGAAGTGGCTAAGAAATATCTAAACCCAAATCAACGCTTAATTTTAGATTACATTCCTTCCCCAAAATCTCAGAACTAAGAATATCGAATCATGAAAAATTTACATACTTTTTTAATCCTTTTATTCCTAACTGGAATTATGCAAGCACAAGATCGTCCACAACCAAAACCCGGAAACCCGCCGGTAGTAAACATAAAAAAACCTCAAACCTTTGTATTATCAAATGGTATGAAGGTATTAATTGTTGAAAATCATAAACTGCCCCGCGTAAGTTTTAACCTTACACTAGACAACGCGCCCTTTACAGAAGGAAATAAAAAAGGAGTTGATGAATTAACAACAAGTTTAATTGGCAACGGAACTAAAAAAACTCCAAAAGAAACTTTTAATGAAGAAATCGACTTTTATGGTGCCAATATCAATTTTACATCTCAGGGAGCTTTTGCCAGTGCATTATCTAAATACTCAGGACGTGTTTTAGAACTTCTTGCAGAAGGTGCTTTACAGCCAAATTTTACTCAAACTGAATTCGACAAAGAAAAAGCAAAATTACTTGAAGGGCTTAAAGCCGATGAAAAAAGCGTTCCAGCTATCTCAAATCGTGTAGTTGACGTTTTGGCCTTTGGAAAAAATCATCCTTCTGGAGAATACCTTTCTGAAGAAACCGTAAAAAATGTTACTCTGGAAGATGTTCAAAAAAACTACAATACTTATTTCGTTCCAGAAAATGCATACCTAGTTATCATTGGCGATGTTAAGTTTAAAGAAACCAAAGCAGCTGTAGAAAAACTTTTCAGCGGATGGAAAAAACAGGCAGCGCCAAAAAATACTTATCCAAATCCTGAAAATGCCTCAGCACTTCAAATTGATTTTGTTGATGTTCCAAATGCGGTTCAATCAGAAATTTCTTTGGTAAATACTGTAAACCTAAAAATGAGTGATCCTGATTTTTTCCCTGCCGTGATCGCCAATCAAATTCTGGGCGGTGATTTTAACAGCTACCTAAATATGAATTTACGTGAACAGCATGCGTGGACTTACGGAGCAAATTCAAGCATTGGAAGCGGAAAATATGTAACTAAATTCAAAGCTTCATCTGCTGTTCGTAATACCGTTACAGACAGTGCAGTTGTTCAGTTTATAAAAGAAATAAAAAGAGTACGAACTGAAAGAGTTGATCCAGAAGTTTTAAGAAACGTAAAAGCAGGATACATTGGGCGTTTTGTAATGCAGGTCGAAAAACCACAAGCTGTTGCCCGATATGCTTTAAACATTGAAACAGAAAAACTTCCGGCAGATTTCTACGAAAAATACATTCAGACTATAAACAATGTAACGGCCGATGATATTTTCCGCGTAGCAAACAAGTATTTTTTACTTGACAATATGCGAATTGTTATTGTTGGAAAAGGCTCTGACGTAATTTCAGGTTTAGAAAAACTTCAAATTCCGATTTATTATTTTGACAAATACGGAAATCCGGTTGAAAAACCTGCTGTTAAAAAAGAAGCTCCAACAAACATTACAGCAAAAACGGTTTTCGAAAATTATATTAATGCAATTGGCGGAGAAAAAGCAGTAACAGCTGTAAAAACCCTTAACATGAACGGAACAACAAAAGTACCGCAGGCTCCGGGTCCGTTGACTTTTGTTTCTAAATTGGATTCTAAAGGAAAAATGATGGTTTCTCTTTCTATGGGAACCATGGATTTAATGAAACAGGTTGTAAATGAAAAAGGCGCTTATATAGAACAACAGGGGAAACGCAAAAATCTTGAAGGAAATGATCTTAAAGAAATGAAAGCAAACGCTGCTCCTTTTGAGGAATTACAATTAGTAAAAAGAACTGATTTAAAAGTTCAGGGTATTGAGCCAATCAACGGAAGTGATGCTTATGCTATAAAAGACGGCAATACAACTCATTATTATGATATAAAAACAGGATTGAAAGTAGCTAAATCTAAAGTTCGTGAACAAGACGGAAAATCGGTTACCCAAATTACAAATTTCAACGATTACAGAGTTGTAAAAGGCGTAAAAGTTCCTTTTAATTTAGTACAGAACATTGGTTTTGAATTAGATATTAAAATGACTGATATTAAGATAAACGAAGGCGTTTCTGATGCAGATTTTTTATAAAAAAAGATGCTGAGAAGCTAAGCTGCTAAGGTTCTAAGATTTTTAAGAGCTTTGTCAAGGTTTAAAACTTTGACAAAGCTCTTTTTTTATTTCTCGTTTTGTCATTCTGAGCATCTTAAACTTTTGGCGAGTTTTTTGTCAGGCTGAGCGAAGTCGAAGCCCATTGCACTCATAACTCATAATTCATAACTCAAGAAATCTATTTCTTAGCCGATAAATAAACTCCAATTAAAATAATAAAAGCACCAAAAAACTGAATCGGCGTAAGCATTTCATTATCTAATAATCCCCAAAAGAAAGCAACTATCGGGATTAAATACGTTACTGAAGTTGCAAATACAGGAGATGAAATCTGAATTAATTTAAAGAATAAAACATTCGCAATTCCGGTTCCTAAAACTCCCAAAATCATTACAAACAAAATAGAATGCTGCGCTTCCTGAATATGCATTCTCTGAGAAAAATCGGTAGTACTCAAAATAATCAAAGCCGGAATAAGCAGTATGGCAAAATTTCCTGTTGTGATACTCAGCGAATTTAAATCAGATAAATATTTCTTGATCAAATTAACGTTTATGGCATAACTCAGCGTTGCAATAACTACCAATAGAACATATAAGTAATTTTGCGTTCCTCCTGCAGAATCTCCGCTTAAAACCAAAAGAAGACATCCCAGAAGTCCAATAAAAACACCTAAAACCTGCCGCTTTTGAAACTGGATTCCGAAAATAAGAATTCCCAGTACTAAAGTATTTAAAGGCGTAAGCGAATTCAAAATAGCCACGATTGAACTGTCAACTTCAGTCTCGGCAATAGCAAATAAGAAGGCTGGAGTAAAAGTTCCAAAAAAAGATGTTACGGCAACAAATTTCCATTGACGGCGCGATATCTTTCCTAAACTCTTAAAGCCGACAATTAATAAAAAGAGAGCTGCAAAAATAATTCTAAACGAACCAACCTGAATTGCTGTTAATCCAACCAATCCCCTTTTGATTAAGATAAAAGAACTTCCCCAAATTAAGGACAAGACTAATAAGTAAGCCCACTTTAATTGTTTTGCATCCATATAAACTATTTTACTGCAAATTTGTACTATTTTTATGAACTGACCTCTCGTTTTTTACTAATTTTGCAAAGAACACAATTACTCAATTAAAATTATATATAATGAAATTTACAAAGATCATTGCTTCATTAGCAATTGCAGGTTTAGTATTTGTAAGCTGCAAAAAAGAAGAAGATAAAAATCTGGCTAATATAAAACCATTAGAAACAACTGCTAAAGAACAAAAAGCAATTGCTGCTGAAAATGTACAAACCGCAAGTTTTAAAATTGAAGGAATGACTTGTGCAATGGGATGCGCTAAAACAATCGAGAAAGAATTATCGAACCTTGACGGTGTTGAAAAAGCAGCTGTTGATTTCGACAAAAAAACAGCAACGGTTACTTTTGATAAAACGGTTCAAAATCAAGAATCTTTAACAAAAACTGTTCAGGAAACCGGAGACGGAAAAACATACAAAGTTTCAGACTTTAAATCTTAAGTTTAAACTTTACCCAAACAAAAACGGCGTTCAATTGAACGCCGTTTTTGTTTTCTTTATATTTTTATTTCCACTTTAAAGTTTCCATTATACGCTGCATGTCATTTTTGATATAACTCGCTGCCGGCATGATCGAATCGAAATTAGGTTTTGCATAAAAATAAACCGATCCCGCTATAAAATGTTTTGTACTGTCTGTAACATAAAACTGAGAGTTTGTCGCCGCATTACCATCAACCTGATAAAACATTCCGTAAACCTTTTTTTCAGGATTTATGTAAGGCTGTTCTAAAATATCATCGGCTTTAATAACATGCTCATAAGTAAGTTTTTGTGCATCCTTTAAAAGCTTTTCAATATTACCGTTTACAGGTTTGTAAGTTAAATATATAGTCGCTTTCATTTTTGGATAAGTAATCGCAAATCCGCAGTCTTTTTCGCCTTTAATAACAGCGTCTTCATTCATCTGAAAAACAAACGGGCAGTTATTTTCAAAATTAACGTATTTAGCTTCCGGATAATCTAATCTCAGGAAACTTGCAGGTTTTGGCAGCACATCGTCTTTACAGCTTACGACTGTTAATGTCAGCAAAATTGCAGTTACTGAAAGGATTTTTTTAAACATTTATTCTATTGTTACTTTTATTTGTTTTACACGCTTTTTGTCAACGGTTTCTATTGTAAAAACACAATTCTCAAAAGCTATTTTTTGATCTTTTTTAGGGAAATTACCCAGAATTTCCAGAATAAATCCGGCTAAAGTTTCGGCTTCACCTTTACTGGCTTCAAATACATCTTCATCAACATCAACAATTCTGTAGAAATCTTTAAGATTTATTTTTCCTTCAAAAAGAAAATTCTTTTCGTCAATTTGAGAGAAATTCAAATTCTCGTCATCAAATTCATCGCTTATATCCCCTACTATTTCTTCGATTACATCTTCAAGAGAAACCAATCCTGATGTCCCGCCATATTCGTCTACCACAATAGCAAGATGACTTTTTAGGCTTTGAAAATCTTTTAGCAGATTATCCAGTTTTTTATTCTCAGGAACAAAAAATGGTTCGCGCATTAAAGAAGCCCAGTCAAAATCGTCTTTGTCGATATGAGGCAATAAATCTTTTACGAATAAAACGCCTTCTATCTGATCAATATTATCACGATAAACCGGAATTCTCGAAAATCCTTTTTCGATTATTTTAGGGCAGATTGCAGAAAATGGTTCTGTTATTTCCAGAGCAAATATATCAATCCTCGGACTCATAACCTGCTTTGTATCTGTATTTCCAAAAGAAACAATTCCTTCCAGAATTTTTTGTTCTTCTGTTGATGTTCCTTCAGAATCTGTTAATTCTAAAGCCTGAGAAAGCTGGTTAATCGAAAAATTATTTTTTTGTTTTCCTAATTTATTGTGCAAATATAAAGTAACCCT
Organism: Flavobacterium sp. 22659; assembly: GCF_052044235.1. Lineage (NCBI taxonomy): Bacteria > Pseudomonadati > Bacteroidota > Flavobacteriia > Flavobacteriales > Flavobacteriaceae > Flavobacterium > Flavobacterium sp. 22659. The sequence goes on along the minus strand of NZ_JBQEMU010000007.1, from coordinate 70,818 downwards.
GCGCATAGGCAAGCTAATTGGCGACAGTAATTTATCTAAAATTGAAATGGAATAGGCAAAACGTTTGGCAAATTTAATATTGTTTCGGCTGGCGTATACTTTTGGAAGTACTTCTCCAAACAATAAAATAAAAAAAGTAACCAGGATTACTTCTAAAATAAATTTTAAAACAGGAGACTCAACGCCCGAAAAAATGTTTCTTCCTATAAAAGAAAACAGGATAACAACTCCAATATTTAAAAAATTATTGGCTACTAATAACGTCGCTAAGAGTTTTTTGGGTCTGTCTAAAAGGTTAGAGATGATTTTCCCTTTTGAGTCATTTTCCTGAAGAGTATCATCGATATCTTTTTGAGATAAAGAAAAAAGTGCAACTTCGGCACCTGAAACAATTGCTGACAAAAACAGCAAAATAAATATTCCGACAAAACCAATAATTAAATTGATGTCTAAAGTTGTAGTAAAAAATAAACTGGGCTCCGGGTCCAAATTACATAAGATTAGTTAAACAATCAAAAAGGCAGGTCATTTATTGGCAAGCCTTCGCTGGGTGCATCAAAGTTAGTGTTTTTTGCTGATTCCTGATCTTGATTTGGTTTATGATTTGCAGTTTCTTTTTTAGTAGTCAGGAAAGTAAACTCAGTCACCTGAATTTCGGTAGTATATTTTGTTGTACCATCTTCTGCCTGCCATTGCCTTGATTTTATACGTCCTTCAACATATATTTTATCTCCTTTGGAAAGATATTTTTCGCAAATTTCAGCTGCTTTATTACGCACAACCAAATTATGCCATTCTGTAGAAGTTATTTTCTCATTGGTAGTTTTATTAATATAAACTTCATTAGTTGCCAGCTGAAAACGCCCGATACAGTTTCCTCCATCAAAATAATGCATTTTCACATCATCGCCCAAATGACCAATAAGCATGACTTTATTTAATGTTCCATTCATAATTAATAGCGGTATTTCTACCAAAGATACATTTTTTTAGCAAATTAATTCCTGCTTTTCTAAAAATTGTAAAGCAGGATGACAAAGAAAATACTTTAACCTAAGCAAAACAATACTATTTTTAGTATGAATGAAAATTTTAATTTTTTCTGAGCATTAAAAAATGAATACAGGCATTAAGTCTTAATAATATTTTGTTAAAAAGAAAAATAATGTATTTTTGGATATGAGAAAAATTGAATTTGTAAGTTGTCACAAACTTCCCGAAAGATCTTTTTTTTACAAAGGAAAACAATTTCCTTTTTGTGCCCGATGTACCGGTATTTATGTTGGTTATTTCATTTTCATACCTTTATTATGGTTCATGAAAATCGATATTTACTGGGCTTTGCTTGCTATTGCACCAACTATGATAGATGGTTTAACCCAAGCCTATTTCAACAGAGAAAGCACTAATTTCCTGCGTTTTTCTACAGGCATCCTGGCTGGTTACGGACTTGCCGGACTTTCTGATTTTATTGCCTATTGGATTGTCTATTTCTTTAAACACCTCTTTATAAATTAACAACTAAAAACTATATAATTATGTCTGAAGGAAATTCAAATTTTGATGAATTCGAAAAGAAAAACGACAAATCGCAACAGGACCTAAGTACTGGATTAAAAGTATTATCCTTTTGTATTCCGCTGGCAGGAGCAATCATTTACTTTGTAAAAAAGAATGACGAACCTGTAGCTGCAAAATCTGCCTGTAATATGGCTTTAATTGGTTTTGCTGTTGGAATTGTTGTTAGAATAATTCAATACGCGACTGCAGGCGTATAAATAAAAAACCGACTTGACAGTCGGTTTTTTATTATAACTTCTCTATAAAATTATAAATTACAATAGGAAAAGGAAACGTTTTAATTTTTTCAAATTCAATTCCTTCCTTTATATTCTCCTTTATTTTAATTTTCCAAAACTGAATATGCAGATGCTGGTGTGAAAGCTTATGTATTACCGCAGCTTCAGCGCATTCTTCAACACTTAATATAGTATATACAGGAAACACCTGATTTTGTACTGCATTAGAAATATAATCAAAATCTACAATTTCACTGGTTTCTAAAAGCGGGAATTCGTATAAATTATGCCAGATACCTTTTGCTGTTCTTTTTTGTATAACTGTATTTCCCAAACTATCTTCTAAAACAAAATAATTAAAAAATCGATTGGTAATTTTAACTTTCTTGGATTTAACAGGAAGAATGTCGACTTTCTTTTTTTGTAAAGCCAGACAGCTCTCATTAAAGATACATATAGTACAATTGGGGCTTTTAGGCACACATTGCAGCGCGCCAAATTCCATAATTGCCTGATTAAAAGTTGCCGGATCATTTTTGGGCATTAATTCATAAGCCAACGCAGCAAATTCTTTTTTAGACGCAGGGAGTGCAATATCTGATTCTATATCAAAATAACGGGAAAGCACCCTAAAAACATTGCCATCGACGACCGGAACGGCTTCATTATAAGAAAATGAAGCAATTGCAGCCGCAGTATATTCACCAACACCTTTTAAATTAAGCAGCTCTTTATAAGTTTCAGGAAAAACTCCATTTAGCTCATAAGCAACATACTTAGCAGTATTATGCAGATTTCTGGCTCTTGAGTAATATCCCAGTCCCTGCCAAAGTTTTAAAACTTGTTCTTCAGAGGCATTTGCGAGGTCAAAAACAGTTGGAAATTCTTGCGTAAAAGCAAAAAAGTAAGGCATTCCTTGCACAACTCTGGTTTGTTGCAGCATAATTTCTGAGAGCCAAATATGGTACGGATTGGCTGTTTTTCGCCATGGAAGATCCCGTTTGTTTTGTAAATACCATTTTATCAACCTGTTATGAAAATTCATCGTCAAATCCTTAAAATGCAAAAGTAAATGTTTATGTAATTAAAATTTAACGAATTAGCTTGATTAATTATTTTTTTAATTCCTATATTTGCAAACTCAAAAAAATAGTACACCATTTATAAAATAAAATAGGAAAGAAAATGACGAAAGCAGATATCGTAGCGAAAATTTCAGAGAAATTAGGTCTTGAAAAAGGAGATGTTCAAGCAACAGTAGAAACTTTTATGGAAGAAGTTAAAACTTCTTTAGAAACAGGAGACAACGTATACCTAAGAGGTTTTGGTAGTTTTATTGTAAAAACCAGAGCTGAAAAAACAGGTAGAAATATCTCTAAAAACACTACAATTAAAATTCCAGCACACAACATCCCTGCTTTTAAACCAGCAAAAGTATTTGTAGAAGGAGTAAAAACTAACAACGAAGCAAAATAATATTAATTAACATAAAATCTGACACGATATGCCAAGTGGTAAAAAAAGAAAGAGACATAAGGTAGCTACTCACAAACGTAAGAAAAGAGCGAGAGCTAACCGCCACAAAAAGAAAAAGTAGTTTTAAACTACTTTTTTCTTTTTAAACGTTCATTGAAATTGGAGTTTGATAGTCTAAGTCACAGATTACAGTTTGCAGCTTAAAACTGCTTACTGCCGCTGAAAACTGAGAACTAACTCCACCGGGTTAATACCTGTTAAAAATATTGTTTAATCCATCCTTGTAGAAGTTGATGATTTTTGTTTTTTGGTTTTTGGTTTCTTTACCAACAACTATCAACAAGCAACCGACAACCAATTCACGGATAAAAATTTACAGTGTGAATAAAGAATTAATCATTAGATCTAGTTCTGAAGCAGTAGATTTTGCCTTATTAAAAGATGGAAAACTAATTGAATTACACAAAGAAGAAGAAAAAAGCAACTTTCAGGTTGGTGATATTTTTATTGCCAAAATCAGAAAACCAGTTGCCGGACTTAATGCTGCTTTTGTAAATGTAGGTTTCGAAAAAGATGCCTTTTTACATTATCATGATTTAGGTCCAAATCTAGCTTCTCAGCTGAAATTCATAAAACTTGTAAGCGCAGGTAAATTAAAAGATTTCTCCCTAAAAACCTTTCAGTTTGAAAAAGAGATTGACAAAGATGGCATCATTACTGATATTTTAAGTGCCAATCAATCTGTCTTAGTTCAAGTAGTTAAAGAACCTATATCGACCAAAGGTCCAAGAATAAGTGCTGAGCTTTCTCTTGCCGGAAGATTTATCGTTCTAGTTCCTTTTTCTGATCGTGTTTCTATTTCTCAAAAAATAGAAGACAAAAAAGAAAAGGATCGTCTAAAAAAACTTGTTCTATCGATCAAACCTAAAGGATTTGGTGTTATTGTTCGCACAGTAGCCGAAGGCAAAAACGTAGCCGAATTAGAAAAAGATTTGCAGAACCTGCTTGGCAGATGGTCTGCAATGTGTAAAAAATTACCAACTGCTCATCATCCATCAAAAGTATTAGGAGAGCTTAACAGAGCTTCTTCAATATTAAGAGATGTATTCAACGATACCTTCAGCGGTATTCAAATAGATGATGAAGAGTTGTACCATCAAACGAAGGAATATCTGCAGGAAATTGCACCTTCAAAACAATCGATTGTTAAGTTTTATCAATCAAATGACACTCCAATTTTTGAGAAATACAATATAGAGAGACAAATCAAAACTTCTTTTGGCCGAACTGTCTCCATGAGTAAAGGTGCTTATCTTATCATAGAACACACTGAGGCTCTTCACGTTATAGATGTGAACAGCGGAAACCGTTCTAACAAAGCAACCAATCAGGAAGATACTGCCATGGAAGTAAATATGATTGCCGCAGCAGAAATCGCAAGACAACTACGCTTGCGTGATATGGGCGGTATAATCGTAGTTGATTTTATCGATATGTCTAATCCAGAAAACAGGAAAGTTTTGTTCGACTTCTTGCGAGAAGAAATGAGCGACGATAAAGCAAAGCATAAAATATTACCGCCGAGTAAATTTGGTTTAGTCCAGATTACAAGACAGCGAGTAAGACCAGAAGTTAATATAAAAACAAGAGAAGAAGATCCAAATAAAGTTAATGGCGAAATTGAAGCGCCAATATTAATAATTGACAAGATCACCTCTGACTTAGAAAGACTTTTAAAAACCCACAATAAGGTTGTGCTTAATACACACCCATTTGTGGCTGCATACCTCAGCAAAGGTTTTCCATCATTACGTTCAAAATGGTTTTTTGAACATAAGAAATGGGTGAAAATCATACCTCGTGACGCTTACACGTATTTAGAATACCATTTCTACGACAAAAAAGGAAATGTTATTACAGAATAAAACAAAAAACCGCCTTTCGAAAGACTGGCGGTTTTTTTGTGCCTTTTTACAAAGTGTGCTTTATGTCTTATAGTGACATAAAAAAAGCTCATACTGCCAGTAAAATTTTTACAATTAAAGTACGTTTGCATAATTTTAAACAACTATACATGAAAGCTGTTGTAACTTCTATTTTTAAGAAAAAATACATTTATATATCAATCCTTTTTTTGTTTACTTCAAAAATATCCGCTCAAAATGATACCATCTTTTTTGATAAAGACTGGAAAATATCTAATAAAGTAACGGCTTTGTATTACAGAATTAAACCTTTAAAAATAAAAACAAAAGACGCGATAGGATACAAAATAAAGAATACCGACTCTCTTTTTGTAATCAAGGATTACTATTTAAATAATAACAAAATACAATTTCAAGGTTATTCACAAGACTATAATGGCGACTATTTAGTTGGCAGAGCAAAATGGTATAATGAAAATGACGGTACAATTGATACAAGAGAATTTGACTATAAGGAAAACTACAATACTCCAAAATTTAAATTTCCAGATTGGCCTATCCTCTATTTAAATTATTCTATTGCCGATAAAAGCCTGTTAACTGCTGGTCTGGAATTTTGTTTAGATTGTCATACTCGCAATAAAATCTTTTTGGGTGCAGGATATGGAATTACAAACAGCTATAATGGCAGGTATTATGGTCTTCCAGACGTTCACCTATCAGTTAATTCAGAATATTTTCTATTTTTAAAAGCTGGAAGTTCTACCAAAAATGCTTATGCAATGGGAGGCATAACTTTATTTAATGCAATGGATTTAGGTTTAGGTTATTCATTTCCATATAACAAAGAAAAAATTCCAACTTATCAAGGATTCACAACTTCAATTACTTTTCGAATTACAAATAATAAAAAAGCATACAACCAACTCAAAGTCATGTAATAGATTTTATTCTCTTACAATCTCGATTCTGCGTCTAATTTCATTTCCAGAAGCATCTACAACCGTGATATAATGTATTCCAGTTGTTGGCGTAATAGGCAGTTCATGAAAGGTTTTGGTTGTTGCTTTATAAACATCGTCAACATACCAGAATAATTCTTTATCTCTTTCAGAATACGCTACTTTTAAAATTACGGGCTGTACGTTGCTGTTAAAGTCCTTTGTTAAATAGATTTTACTATTCGCTTTGGGATAAATAAAATCCATTGTAGTGGTTTGCGTTCCTTCGCATCCTTCTTTAAATGGTGGCAACGGCAAATATTCGATATGCTGGCTTTTGTAATACCAAGCCATAACAGGAGGCAGTACAAACCAGTTTTTAGTAACAATATTATCGATACTCTCACAGCTGCTGTTTACTTGAAACTGCTCTGTTTTATCTAAATGAATTGTTCTGTGATATGGGCAGACCTTGGTCGATTTACCTTTTTTAGTAACCCATTGTTTAATTTTCGGGCAGTTGTCTTTTGCCAAATAACCGCTTAGACGGCAAACCTCAACTTCGGCTAAATCATTATACGGCGTATCAAACCATCGTTGTCTTGGCAGTAAATTAAAAACATCAAATAAAATTGGCGCAGCACTAGTTACTCCTGTCAAAGTTGGTCTTCCCTCACCCGTAGCATTTCCAACCCAAATTCCAACTACATATCTTGAATTTGTTCCAATAGCCCATGCATCTCGATTTCCAAAACTTGTTCCCGTTTTCCATGCAATTTTTAAAGAACTGTCATAAAACTTCCAGGCTTCATCTCCTTCCGGCCTATTAACCTCTTCCATTGCGTTGTAGGTTAACCAAATTGATCCTGCACCCAAGATATTCTTCTGGTCGGTTTCAGACCCAAAATCGGGCTTAAAATCATTTTTGTAATTCAGCTCTGTGAACTCGTTGGTTCTATATTTCCCTTTATTTTTAGTATAATAATTGACCGTAGATGAAAGATTTGCGTATGTTCGGCATAAATCCCATAAATTACTTTCTGCACCACCCAAAATAAGCGACAAACCATAATGATCCGGCGTTTTATTAATATTCTTTAATTTGAACTTTTGCAATTCCTCGTAAAACTTGTTTACCGTAAATTCCTGAAGCATTAAAACCGCAGGAATATTCAACGAACGTGACAATGCACGATGAGCTGGAACTGCCCCATCAAAAGTTAGGTTGAAATTCTGAGGAGTATATCCTGAAATCTGTGTTGGAATATCGGCTACTAAAGTATTAGGCAATAATTCGCCGTCATCTAACATTGCTCCGTACAAAAGCGGTTTCAAAATACTGCCTGTACTTCGCGGCGCATCAATAATATCAACATCTTTTTGATGGTCTTTATCTGTTGGAGAGTTCCCAACATAACTCATTACATTTCTACTCTGAACATCTATTACCAAAATAGCCAGATTATGCACTTCATTCTGCTTATACTGATTGTAATAATATCTAGCAATTTGATTGACACGATTTTGCAAAGCATAATCAATCGTCGTTTTTACTCTCGTTCCTTCTTCATTTTTTGCCACTCTCTGTAATAAATGAGGCGCGATTTGAGGCAGATCATACGGTTTTTGAGGCAAAGGTTCTTCTACAGAAAGTTCATACGTCTGTTTATCGATTATGCCTTCCTGATGCAGTTTTAATAAAAGACGATTTCGTTTGTTGAGTAATTTTATCTGATTTTTTCCGGGATAAATTAAACTTGGCGCATTGGGTAAAACAGCCAAAACTGCATTTTCTGCCCAAGATAATTGATTCGATTGTACTCCAAAATAACGCCATGAAGCCATTTCCAGTCCTACAACATTTCCTCCAAATGGCGCGTGTGCAGCGTACATTTCGAGAATTTCATTCTTAGAATAACCTAATTCTAATCTTGTAGCGAGAATAATTTCTATTAGTTTTTCAAAATACGTTCTATTTTTTCCTTTTCGAGAAAGTCTGATTACTTGTTGCGTCAGTGTACTTCCGCCTCGAACAACCTTACCTGCTTTTCTATTTTGCTTAAAAGCATTTATCATCGCACCGGGATTGAAACCAGGATGTTTATAGAAGTATTCATCTTCAAAATAAACGATACACTTTTTGAATTTATCCGGAACGCTGTCCTGCGCCGGAAAACGCCATTGTCCGTCGCGCGCAATTTTAGCGCCTAGAAGTTCTCCTTCTTTACTTTCAATAACGGTTGAATACGGTTCTTTGAACAAAGTTCGAGGTATTGAAAAATAGTAAATCAGCAAGAGCACAAATGCAATTGCTGATTTTATTTTATTTCTTTTAATCCAGTTTATGACGCGTTGGAAAAACGCTATAAGTTTATTTTTCAAAACATTTAAAGGTTTTAGCCCACAGATTTTACAGATACAACAGGTTTTTACAGAGTAACTTAAAATCTGTGTTAATCCATTTCATCCGTACAATCTGTGGCCCATAAATTTACTTCACAACCTCAACCCAGAATCCTTTTGTTCGGGCTAAGAATGTATTATCGTACATTGCTTCGCATTGTAATCCAGGCAAATAATAGTTTCCTAAATACGATGCATTTAGCAGAATTCGGAAAACTTTGGTTTCTCTGGCTTTCATTCCAAAATAGAAATTCGTTCTGTCGTCACGAATATCAATATAATCGGCGATATTGTTTACTGCGTCTCCGTAATCTGTGAAACGGGTATTTACAATTTCGAATCCTGAAGGCAGAATCTGCGATAACGCTACGTTTTGAACACTTTCTCCTCTTTGGTTTTTAATTGTAACCTCGGCAACAAATTCAGTTCCCTGATTGATTCTTGAAACATTAATTACACTTCCTTTTCTGTTTTTGAAAATAATAGAAGCTGTAACATCACTTTGAACCGCATTTTCTTGTCCGATAGGCAATATTCCTGTATTCAATACACGAACATAAACTGTATTTGCTTTATTGTTTTTCAGCGTAATACTGTTTGCCCCAGAAGCAACAGATAAACTGCGATCTGCAACCGATTTACCTGTGTTTATGGTCTCGCCTTTTCCGTTTTTACTAAACTGAATGTTGATTCCTTTTGGTCCATTGCTCACCGCAAATTTCGACATTGCATATAAACAATAAGCCGTTGTCTGCGTACTCATCCATTGATTAGCCGACATTTCTTTGGCTAATTTAGAAGCTGTTACAAATGCTTTCTGTTTCTGATCTAAAAGAAGCATCGTTTCAAGAGCCATTGCTCTGTTTCTTTCGCTAGAACCATAATAGTAATAACTGTATTCATCTGAACTTCCATCAATGCTGGTTTTCAAGAACAAACTTTGTCCCGCCGATTTCTGTCCAGCTAAAACATAAGCCGCTGCTAAGCGAAGCATACTTTCGTTTGAAATACCTTTTGTTTCACGCAATCTGTTCATTGACGATAAATCGGCATTTCCAGCTAATGCTAAAGTGTACAATCTATAAGCCTGAGCTAAATCATTTCCGTATTTAGGTTCAAAACGCCATTGTTTTGCTTCTTTTTGCTGATAACCTAACCATTTCGATTTGAAATTAATTGGCAGTACATATCCTTTTTTCTCTGCTTCAATTAAGAAATGTCCAGCATAAGAAGTTCCCCAATCGTCTGCAATTGCATTTCCTTGCCAGTACGGCATTCCTCCATTTGATAACTGGAAATTACCCAATCTCTGAATTCCAGCCGCAATATTTTTTTGAATTAAATCTTTACGTTTTGCATCAATATCAGCTACATCTCCCAAATACAATTGTGGGAAAACAGATGAAGTAGTCTGTTCTACACAACCATGCGGATATTGAATCAAGAATTGCAATCTTCCATTTAAATTCATTGACGGCATTGACGAAACTTCTAATCTTGCTTTGTTGCTTCCTGCAATTCCGAAAGTTTTCCATGAAATTGTCTTCGTACTGTTTGGCGTTAAAACAACATCTGTAAAAGTGCTCGTAACTGGATTTGGATTCGTCATGTCAATCTCAACATCATAAGTTGATTTCTCGCTTCCAGATGTTGCGATTACCTGAACTTTTGCAATTCCAGTTGCAGAACCCACAACTAAATTAAAATACGCCATTTTTTCATCTGGCTGTGCAAAACTTAATTTTTGAACCGCACTTCCCATTACTTTCAATCCGTTGCTGGTTTTTACCTGAATTGAAACATTTTTAATTTTATTTTCAGTTGCAAAAACTGTCACTGGCAATGTTACTTTTTCTGACGGCGAAATTTTTCTTGGTAATGAAGCCAATACCATCAGCGGACTCTTAACCTGAGTTGCTTTTTCAACGCTTCCGTAAGCGCTTGTATTTGCATCTCCCGCTACAACCATCGTTCGTACAGAACCAATATATTTCGGAAGTTTTAATTCATGCGATTTTGTTTCTCCTTTTCCTAATTTAAATGGTCCGTAATACAATACTACAGGTTTAAAACGATTGGCTTTTTTAGCTTTTCCGCCTCCTAAATCCTGGTCACCACCAATACTGAAAATCTGATTTATTTTTCCGCCGTAAGCGCCAATTACATCATCATAAACGTCCCAAGTTTTTACTCCCAAAGCTTCGCGAACGTAGAAACTATCCCACGCATTTGGTGTTTTAAAACGAGTTAAATCCAGAAGTCCTTCATCTACAACTGCGATTGTATACGTCATTTCTTTACCTGATTTCTCACCTACTTTTACTGTAAACGGCTGTTCTGGTCTTAATACATCTGGCATATTAAGAGTCGGTGCCAAAATTGTGTTTTTATCTACCACTTCAATTGGTACAATTCCGTACATACGAATCGGCGAATCGTTTTTAGTTGAAGCATGAGGCTGTAATAAGGTAATATTAAAATACACGTTTGGCGCCATAGCTCCTGTAATTGGAACTTCAACTTTTGTTTCTCCATTTTTAGTTTCGGCCCAAATAGTCTGCACGACTCTCGATCCGTTTTCGATAGAAATCAACGCACGTCCGCCTTCACTTGACGGGAAAGAAATGTGTGCTTTTTCTCCAACCGCATAATTCTTTTTATCGGTAGAAAAAACTAACATATTGGCTGTCGAAGCATCTCTGTTTCGTGTTTTTCCAGACCAGATTGGCCAGTCGATATTTACGGTTAAAGATGTTGCATGACCATCTTGCTGATCGGCAACACGAATTAAGTAGCGCCCCCATTCTTCGTCTGTCAAGGCAAACTGGAAACTTCCTTTTCCGTTAGAATCAGTATTGATTACAAAAGTTTTGTATGAAGTTGTTGCATTTGAAGAATTATAATTTGATAAATTATCGCTTGATGAATCCCACCACCATCTCCAGTCTACTTTGTAAACTCTTACTTCGAGATTACGAACTGATTTTGGTCTTCCGTTTTCATCAACCGTTACAACATCAAAACGATTGTTTGTTCTCGTTTCAAGCATGCTGTATTTATTCAGTTCAGGCGTTTTAACTCCAACGTAAGTTTTGTACGGAGAATAGGTCGTTGACATCACATCGGTACTAAAATCCCCTCCTTCTTCATACACTTTTGTAATGAATGAAGCGCGAAGCATTCCCGGTGCCTGACCTTGCAATCTTGGCTGAATGTTTACAGATGCTTTTCCATTTTCGTTTAATTTTCCAGAGAAAATATTGATTTCTTCTGTACTGAATTGGCGTGCCAAATCATCAAAAGTATATTTTTCATAGCCTTTAAATGTTGTGCTTTGCTGAGAGAATTTAGCCTGCATTTCTACATTCAAATTCTTAGCAATTGCACCGTGAAGCCATGTTACTTCAAGATTGTCTGTATTTGGATACGAAGCCGAAAGTGTTTTTCTGCTAAATGTATTCTTGATTTTTAAACGATTTGGTTTGATGGTTTCAATCTTGATGCTCTTATAGAATTTAGCACCACCAACGCTTACCATTGCTTCCCAGTTTCCTGTTGGAGCATCTTGATTTGTTGGCACTATAAAGGCATAATGATTTAAATCGTTCGTTTTTTGAACGGTTTGATAAACCGTCTTACCATTCGGGTCGTTTAATCGGAATTTAATTGGATGTGATTTCGGAAGTTTATTCGCAGCATCATTCAAAATAAATGACAGATACAAATTATCTCCCGGGCGCCAAACACCTCTTTCTCCATAAATAAATCCTTTTAGACCTTTTTGTAAAGTCTCTCCGGCAACATCGAAATTACTTACTGACAATGAAAGTCCGTCGTCTAATTTCACGTAAGTCGATTGATCGCCTAAAGTTACAATCGCAAAATAAGCGAATTTATCCAATTGGAAAGATGCAATTCCTTCGCTGCTTGTTGCTTCTGTTGCAATTTTTTGCTGTTGGAAGTTGTATAAATCTACTCTTGCGTTTGAAACTGGCTCAGTTGTAACGATATTGTTGACAGCGAATAAGTACGATTTGTTTTCGCCTCTTTTTGCAATAACTCCTAAATCTGATGCTAAAATATTTGTTGCAATTCTTGCATTGTAATAGTAAGAACCTGTACAAGGATCCTGGCTTTCTCTCCAATCATAATCATCATAATAGTAATAATCGTCGTAAGAGTTTCCGCTGTAGTTTACGTCGTTTTCATCAACTTCTTCCTCCTCGGTTTCATCGTCATTACCTTCTGATGTTTCACATTTGTAAAGCGAGTATTTCTTTTTATACACAAATTCAACTCTATAAATTGCTCCCGGTTCTGGTTTAATGATTTTAGATAAATCTAAAGCATATGTATTCCATTTTGCCAGATTTACGAGCGTGCTTTCCCTTAAATTTAAAGTAGTTTTGGCAATTGGCTGTGCTACTTTTTTGAGATTTTGTCCGCCGTTTAATTCATTGTATTGAAGAAACTGCAGAATATTGTTTTTGTAAATCTTGTATACTTTTACATCAACCGCACTCAGATTTACGGCTTCGAAATTCAGTTTTAAATTGTTTGAACTTGGCAGAATTGTTCCGTTTTTTACAAAACGAACATTTGGTTTTATCTGGTCAAAAGAGATTTTCTCTGTATAATTATTTTCCAGTTTTTTGCCGTACTGGCTTTCTATTCCCTGAAAAACTTCCAATAATAATTCACCAGTAACAACTTGCTCTGGTTCTTCGTCTGGTACATATTCAACGGCATCTTCTACAACTGCGGCTGCTGAATCTACTGCTACTGCAGCTGAATCAACCACAACGGAAGCCGAGTCTACAGCAACAGCAACAGGCTCTTCTGCAACAACTGTCACTGGCTCTGCTTTTTTAGGCGCATTTTGATTGGTAAAATATACTTTTAGTAAATTTCCTTGTGTAGAAAATTTCAAATTATTGGTGTTTTGAATTGAAACCAATCCAGCAAAATCCTGACCTTTTTCTAATGGTTCAGAGAAATTAATTAAAACCTGCTGATTGTTTCCATCTGGAACTTCAACCTTTATAACTTTAAATTCATTAATGCTTGTAATAGGGAAATCGATTTGTCCTTTCTGGTCAATATCAAAATCATTTCCATCATAAATAATCTCTAAGTTTGAAGCTTCTGACTGACGCTGAATGCTGTCAATTATAAAACGAAACTCTTTTGCCGGCCCGTTTATTTTCTCAAATTTAATTTTAAGATTATTTCCATTATGTTTGGCTTCAACCAGCTTTTGAGCTGTTTCAAGATCAATATTATCTGCCGTTTTTAAAACGCAGTTTAAATATTGGTATTCTTTACTGTAAGATTGAATATCTCCCGTATTTATGGTAAAATCCTGCTTAACTGTCTTAACTGTAAAGTTGAATTTAGACAATTCTTTTTCTTTCTCTTTTGGAATGGCAGTCAGTTTATCTAAGTTTAAAGTGACTTGATATTCTGTCCCTGCTTTTAGTTTTTTCTCCGGAATAAAAGCTAATGTATTAGTAGAAAGTGCTACCACTTTTCCGTGAACACTTGGCGAAATATCAAATAAATCATCGTCTAATTCCTGATTGGGTTTCCAATCGTTTTTATCGAAAGCCAAAACCACACGAATATCTGAATCTGAAGAAACAATTCCGCCTGTGAAACTGGTAATGTAATCTTTGAATAGCGAAAAATCGGAGTTGAAATCAGCAGCCGATTTGCGTCCGCAGGATTGAAAAATAAAAAACACAAAAAATACGAGAGATAGTCCTTTTGCTTTCACTTTTATTTAGAGTTAAATGGTTAACAAATTAAGATTTTAATGCGATTTACCGTTAAAAGTAGTAATAGCAAAATACGAATTAAATCACGATAAATGTAAAATATTTTTTCGTTCCTTTAAGAAGAAAATTCTCTAATTTTATTATTTAACTTTTGTTGAAGTCACAGCTTACTACAGAGGTACTCAGAAGCTTGTTTGAACATTAAATGCATTTTTAAAACTATATTATTTCATGTTCCTAAAACATAAAAATATTATATTCGCTCAACTTAAAAATATAGTGATGCCCCTTAATCGAGAAGGAAAGTTTATTGAAAAGAAATTTGTTACCAATAATAAAAAGATTGTTATTAAGATTTTGTATTTAATTACTTTTCTGATTTCTATTGTTTTTATAGATTATTATTTACTACCAAAAACAAGTACAAACGACAATATTGACTACTACATTGAAAATGTTGGAAAAAATAGAAATGGGCGCTCAAAAAATATAGTTTCCTATAATTATTACACAAAAAAACAAAATACTTTTTCAACCAAAAACTTTCTTGTAGAGGAAGATGATATAGAAATCGAATATACTCTACTATTAAAAAGCGTTACAAAGGTTAAATCAAAAGATGCAGATTATTCAAAATATCTTGTTAACGGTTTAAATCCAAATGGTATTGAACTTTATTGCTGTTTTATAATTCTTTTATCTATAGCAGTAAGTTTAAAAATATTACACTCTAAAAAAGCAATCTCCGAAAATGCATTTTACAATATTATCTGCCTTAATGGCTTTTTATTATTTGTAACAATTTATTTGATGGGTTTGTTTTAAACAGAGAAAATCTCTTCATCTTTTTAAACGTTTAAAATTCTGTTCCCAATTTTGATAAAATTTTATCCATTTCCTGAAAGTGCTCTTCTGTGTTGGAGGAATAAAAAAGTTGATTATTACTCATGATTATAATTACATCGTCATCATAATTTCCATAAAAATTTATTCCGTCAGCCCATTGTTTAAAAGCAACATCTTTATTTTTGAAATTCTCATCAATAAATTTTAAGGCTTTATCATCTATTTCATAAAAACATTCTGAATAGAAATCCAACCCAAAACCAGCCTGAAGATAAGCCATTGCAGTAAAAAAATCTGTCAAAGTTTCGGTTTCCAGATTCCATTCCTTTTCATCAAAACTCATATAAACCGTCGGATTGTTTTTTGACAAATCGTCTTTATGAATTCCCCAAACACAAGCATGCTGATTTTCTGTATAAAAAATCAAATATTCATCAGTCGCATAATTTATTAAACGATCGACAGCAACTAACGAATCTTGTGTATTATTTAATTTTTGAATTTTACCCAATTCAGTATAATAATCAACAAATACTTCTGGAAGATTACCAAAGCTATTTTTAACAATTTGAATTTCATCATTAGAGAAACCGTTAGGTTCTGTAATATGAAATAGCTTTTTTATTATTGAGAAATCTGTCATAGTCATTTAATATTTTGGCACTCCTGCTTTCCACATTTCTTCAACAGTCTTTAGCGGATAATTATCTTCTCCCAGTAAATGGAATTGTTTTAACGGATCAATCCATTGATCATTTTCTATTGACAAAATTAATCTACGAACAAATTCATACCCTGTATTATATCCTATTATTTCATAAGGTCTTGAGTTATATTCTTTTTTATCAATATTATATTTCACAATTTCATTTCCCATAATACCTTGATCTCCAATTTCAGGGTCAATTCTTACCAAATTATAAATAAGTTCTTCATCGGTGAATTCTGAACTACTCCCCCATTGTCCTCTATCTTTACTAATAAATAATTCTGGTATTGCAATATTTAAATTTGGTTTAATATTTTTGATTTTTCCTATAGAGCATTTTTTAAAAAATTCTTTTAAAACCATACATACTCCAAAAGGTTCAAATAGACTTAAGTCAATCTGATCACTATCAAAATCTGAATCTGAACTTTTTAAATTAAAAACCGCAACAAATGGTTTTCTTAAAACCTGAACCACTATAAAAAGATCATTCTTCAATTGTATTGAGTGAATCTCGTTTTCTATCCATGTAAACCTCTTTAGCATTTCTTATCATTTAAAAGAAGCTAAATTACTACAAAAAAAACATTATTTCCTTCTTTCCAGAAAAAAACGTTTCATAAGATCTGCTGCTTCATTTGCCATTACACCAGAAACAACAGTAGTTTTAGGATGCAGTTTTGTTCCCATATTGATAAAGCCGCGCTGTTCGTCGCGTGCACCAAAAACAATCTTTGAAATCTGGCTCCAGTACAAAGCACCAGCGCACATTTGACAAGGTTCGAGCGTTACGTACAAAGTACAATCTTTTAAATATTTTCCGCCAAGAAAATTTGCTGCAGCGGTTATCGACTGCATTTCGGCATGAGCAGTAACATCATTTAGTAATTCTGTCAAGTTATGACTTCTTGCAATTACTTTATCGGCTACGACAATTATGGCTCCTACAGGAATTTCGCCTTTTTCATAAGCGATTTCAGCTTCCTGCAAAGCTTTTTTCATAAAATATTCGTCGGTGAAAGGATTTATCATACTTGCAAAAATAAGATTTTACAACTTATTTTTTATTACATTTAAATCGTGATAATAGAATATGGAAAGAAAACATAAAATAACTGCTAAAACACAGTACTACAGGTTATTTTTACCGGCATTGTTTACAGTTATTGTAACAATTTTGTTTAGCTGCCAAAACAAAGACGAAAGACAACAGAAAACCGAAGATACCCAAACTGTTTCAAATTCTGCTGCAGCAAAATCAGTTGTTACAGACGAAACTTTAGAGAATACAGATAGTTCAGTCAAAATTGTAACGCCTCCAGAGTCTTTAAAGAAAGCTGATGATGTTAAATCTGTAAAAAAAGATGAAAACAACGAACTAAAATCAAGTACGGCATTATCGACTAAAGCGGAGAAAGTAAGCACTTCTTCAAAAAAAGAAATTAAAGAAACTGCCGTGAATACTCCAACTCAAATTAATGCAGAATTTCCGGGTGGTATTGACCAATTTTATACTTTTTTTGGAAAAGAATTTAAAAAACCAGAAAATGTATATTATTGGAAACTCAATCTGAAACTGGCATTTGCAGTAGAAAAAAACGGTTCCGTATCTTTTCTTGAATGTTCTCCTGCTATCGAAGAACCGTTAGAAAAAGAAATTATCAGGGTTTTGAATGCTTGCCCAAAATGGCAGCCTGGTGAATTAAACGGAAAAAAAATCAGGATGCAGTATTCTCTGCCTATTTTCCTGCACAATACTCAGTAATAAAATTAAATTAAAACCGTAAATTTGCTTTTTACCTTACAATGAAAAGCGATTTACTTTCCAACATATACAATCCTGCTGATTTACGTCTTTTAAAAGAAGAACAGCTTACTCAAGTGGCTCAGGAACTTCGTCAGTTTATTATTGATGTCGTTTCGGTAAAAGAAGGACATTTGGGCGCCAGCCTGGGTGTAATTGAATTGACAATTGCACTGCATTATGTTTTTAATACTCCAGATGATTTACTGGTTTGGGATGTTGGGCATCAGGCTTATGGTCATAAGATCTTAACCGAAAGAAGAGAAATTTTTCATACTAACAGACAAATCGACGGAATTTCCGGCTTTCCAAAAAGAACTGAAAGTGTATACGACACGTTTGGCGTGGGACATTCTTCGACTTCAATTTCTGCAGCACTTGGAATGGCGATTGCCTCTAAACTAAAAGGCGATTTAGACAAACAGCACATTGCGGTTATCGGCGACGCTTCGATTGCAAGCGGAATGGCTTTTGAAGGTCTAAATCATGCCGGTGTTACTGATGCTAATATTCTGGTAATTTTAAATGACAATGCTATTGGAATTGACCCAAGCGTAGGTGCATTAAAAAAGTATTTAACTGCGGTTAAAAACGGAAAAAATCCAAAGCAGAACAACATTATAAAATCTCTGAATTTTGATTATTCGGGGCCAATTGATGGTCATGATTTTCCAACTTTAATAAAAGAATTAAAACGTTTAAAAAAGATAAAAGGCCCTAAGTTTCTTCATATTGTAACTACAAAAGGGAAAGGACTGCAGCAGGCCGAGGAAAATCAGGTTAAGTATCATGCGCCAGGAAAATTTGATGCTTCGACCGGAGAAATTCATTTAAAATCTGAAGAAAATCTTCCGCCTAAATATCAGGATGTTTTTGGTTTGACTGTTCTGGATTTAGCCCGAAAAAATGAAAAAATAATTGGAATAACGCCCGCAATGCCATCTGGAAGTTCTTTAAAATTTATGATGGACGAATTGCCGGATCGTGCTTTTGACGTGGGTATTGCTGAACAGCATGCAGTAACTCTTGCTGCCGGAATGACAACTCAGGGCATGATGGTGTATTGCACGATTTATTCGACTTTTTTACAGCGTGCCTATGATCAGCTTATTCACGATGTGGCACTGCAAAATTTGCCTGTTATTTTTTGTCTTGACAGAGCTGGTTTGGTTGGCGAAGACGGTGCAACGCATCATGGTGTTTTTGATATTGCTTATCTGCGTTCGATTCCAAATATGATTATTTATGCGCCAATTAATGAAATTTCGCTTCAAAATATTTTATACACAGCTCAATTAGGTCTGAATAATCCTATAGCAATTCGATACCCAAGAGGACGCGGCGTTATAAAAAACTGGGAAGTAGAAAATTTCGGACAGTATGAAAAAATAAAAATAGGCGAAGGAAACTGCCTAAAAAACGGTACAAAAACAGCTGTTTTATCTACAGGAACGATTGGAAATAATGTAACAGATGCTTTAGCTGAATGCGCAGATGCCGACACTATTGCTCATTATGACTTTCCGTTCATAAAACCACTGGATATCAACTTATTAAAAACAATTTTCTCTACATTCGAAAACATTATTACAATAGAAGATGGAGTTAAAAAAGGAGGGTTTGGAAGTGCTGTTTTAGAGTTTGCAGCCACAAATAATTTTAAAAACAAGGTAAAAATTTTAGGCGTTCCAGATGAGTTTATTGAGCATGGAACCGTGCTGCAACTGCAACAATTGTGTAAAATTGACGTTAAAAGTTTAATAAATCTTTTTTCAAACGGCACAAAATAATTATTTTGCGGCACCAAAAAAAAATTAAAACCTAATGAAATTATTACGTTCAATCTTCTTGCTTTTATTTCTTTTGTGTACATCTAAGAATTTTGCTCAGATTATTCAAACAACATTAGATCCAAACCAAAGTCCTAAACCGCCTTCTAACTGGGCACAAAAAAACCAACTGGGACTCGATCTTTCACAAATTGCTTTTTTAAACTGGAGTGCCGGGGGAACCAGCTCTATTTCAGGATTATTTAAAGGAGAATTTTCCAGAACCTATATAAAAGGAAATCAGAAATGGTTTAATGAACTTATCATGAAATATGGTCTAAATAAACAGGATGGTACTGAATTAAGAAAGACAGATGATGCGGTTCAATTCAACTCAACTTATGGTTACAGAACAGATACAATTTCAAATTGGTATTATTCTGCAAAATTTAATTTCAATACACAATTTTCTAATGGTTACAATTATCCTAATAGAGATGTAGCTATTTCCAGACCTTTTGCGCCAGCATACATATTTCTGGGAGCTGGAGCTGAAAACTCTAATAAAGAGAAAAACAGAACTTTTTATTTCTCACCTATTACGTTAAAAACCACATTAGTATTAGATCAAAATTTAGCGAATCAAGGTTCTTTTGGTGTTAAAAAAGCCGTTTATGCACCTGATCCCTTAGATCCTACACAGCAGATTTTAGTTGAAGAAGGACAAAAAGTAAAAGCCGAATTTGGTATACTTTTGACAGCCTACATGAAAAATGAAATTTATAAAAACGTTTTTTACGAAAACAGGCTGAGTTTGTATACTGATTATTTAAACCGTTTCGGAAATGTCGATATTGATTATGACACACGTCTGGACCTGGTTGTAAATGCCTATGTAAAAGCAAATATTGGCGTTCACTTAATTTATGATGATGATATTAAAAACAAAAAAGATGTTGTAGATCCTGCTACAGGAACAAAAACCCAAATTAATGAAGGCCCTAAGATGCAGTTAAGACAAGTTCTTGGTGTTGGTGTCGTTTATGCCTTCAAGTAAATCCCAACGCTTTTAATTATAAAAAAACACCCCATAAAGATTTTATGGGGTGTTTTTTTGTTCAATATTAATTCTTTTTTCGTCCCTGAATCATTTCATATAATTCTAAAGCATTTCCATCTGTTAAAAGCGAAACGTAATGACAGATGTGAAGCAGACGTTCGTATAAATTACCTTTCTCTAAATGATGCTTTTCCGGGAGCATTTTCAAAATCAATTTATCGTAATTTGATGCCGTCCCTTCGTACTTATTATTAAAAGCTGTGATAAATTTATCCAGCAATGTCTGAATGATTTGATAACCTACAATTTCCTTTTCTATTACTTCACGGCTTTGATAAATTTTATCAACACTTAATTTGATAATGTCATTCATCTGCGCTTTATATTTGCTTTTATCTGTCAATGCAAAAGGAAAATTGCCCGCCAGAATTGCTTCTTCATTTTCAATAAAAACATCTACAGCATCGTTAATTAAAGCTCCAATTGCCAAAGCACGTAAATAACTAATTCTGTCTTCTTTGGTTTCTAACATATTGTATTTATCAACTCCAATATTATCTTTTACCAGTTTGATTAAATATTCAAGAGCGTAATCTTCAGAAACTAAACCTAGATTTATTCCATCTTCAAAATCAATAATTGTATAACAAATATCATCAGCTGCTTCGACTAAATATGCCAAAGGATGTCTTTCAAAACCAATATCACCATCTTCTTTATTTGCTATTAATCCCATATCAGCGGCCACTTCTTCAAAAAAGGTTTTGTCTGACTGAAAGAAACCATATTTTTTATCGGCAATATTATTTGTTGGTTTTTTCGGAAGACTTTCTTTTGGATATTTCATAAAAGCTCCTAAAGTGGCATACGAAATTCTAAGTCCGCCTTCGATTCCCGGACGGCTTGCTGTTAAAACTGAAAATCCATTGGCATTTCCTTCAAAATCAATTAAATCCTGCCATTGTTTTGCTGTCAGTTTATCTTTGTATTTTAATCCTTTTCCACTCGAAAAATACTCTCCAATTGCCTTTTCACCAGAATGTCCAAAAGGCGGGTTTCCAATATCATGCGCTAAAGAAGCCGCTGCCACAATTGCACCAAAATCATTCATATGATATCCGTGAACTTCTTTTAAATAAGGATATTTTTCGATGATTTTTTTACCAACCAAACGTCCTAAAGATCTTCCTACAACCGAAACTTCTAAACTATGCGTTAATCTGGTATGCACAAAATCTGTTTTAGAAAGCGGAATTACCTGAGTTTTATCTTGTAAAGAGCGAAAGGCAGCCGAAAATATAATTCGGTCATAATCGACCTCAAAACCTAATCGTGTATCATCTTGTTCTGCACGCAATCTTTTAATTGTATCTCCTTGACGTTTTAATGATAAAAGTTGTTCCCAGTTCATTTTTCAATTTTAGATATTAGATGGATGATTTTAGATTTATCATCTAAAATTCAAAAATACGTTTTATTTAGGATTTTGTTCAACCAAAATCCATTGATCCTTATAAATAATTTAATGTTTTAAAATTCAAGAGCAGTGCTGTGCTTGATTTCTCCCATTACAAAAATACTGTTCGTGTTTCCAATATTTTCAATGGTTGACAGCTTATTCATGACAAAATCCTGATAGCTAGCCATATCCTGCACCAATATTTTGAGCATAAAATCGTAATCGCCGGCTATATTATAACATTCTATAATTTCTGGAAGCGCCACAATATCTTTTACAAAATTACTCCCTACATTTTTTGCGTGTTCTTTTAAACGAACATTACAAAAAACGGTCATGCCGCGGTTCATTTTTTTCTTATCCAAAAGTGCTACATATTTTGTTATGTAACCATCTCTTTCCAGTCTTTTGATACGCTCGTAAACAGGCGTTACCGTCAGAAATAATTTACTCGCAAGATCTTTTGTATTGATATTACAGTCTTCCTGAAGGTATTTCAGGATCAGTAAATCGGTTTTATCTAAATTTTCCATAGTTTTTTTTACGGCTAAAAGTCAATTTAAAACAACTTAAAAGTAATTAAATCTTTAAAAAGTATATTTAATGACACTTTTTACTGAAATAATATTCAAATATAAGTTTAAAAAACCAATACAATAAATTTGTACAGTAAAAAATACTGAAATAGAAATGAAAACAAACAATTTAGGTTACCCAAGAATTGGCAGCAACAGAGAACTGAAAAAAGCCAGTGAACTGTATTGGGCCGGAAAAATTTCGGCAGATGAACTTCTGGATGCCGGAAAAGAAATCCGTCTTAAAAACTGGTGTTTACAATCTGAAGCCGGAGTTGATTTAATTCCGTGTAATGATTTTTCTTTTTATGATCACGTACTTGATTTAACATTGGCTGTTGGTGCAATTCCACAGCGTTATCATGAATTAGCAAAATCAAACTCTTCTTTAGATTTGTACTTTGCAATGGCAAGAGGATCACAAAAAAACGGGCAAGATGTTGTTGCAATGGAAATGACAAAATGGTTCGATACCAATTATCATTATATTGTTCCTGAATTCACTAAGAACCAAAAATTTGAATTGTTTTCAGAAAAAATAATTACTGAATTTAAAGAAGCAAATGCTGTTGGAATTAAAACAAAACCTGTTTTAATTGGACCTGTTTCTTACCTTTTACTAGGAAAAGAGAAAGAAGAAGGTTTTAACCGAATTGATCTTATTGATGCTTTACTTCCGGTTTATTTTGAAATTCTCGAAAAATTACAAATAGAAAACGCCGAATATATTCAGCTTGATGAACCTTTTTTAGCTTTAAATTTAACTGATAAAGAAAGAAAAGTTTTTACAAAAGTTTACAACGAAATCAATGTTCGTTTTCCAAAACTTAAAATTATTTTAGCCAATTACTTTGATTGTTTTGGAGAGAATCTTGAAACGGCTTTAGCGCTTCCGGTTGATACTTTACATTTAGATTTAGTACGTTGTCAGCTTCAGTTAGATGATATTTTAGAATCAGGAAAACTGGCTCCAAATGTAAACCTTTCGCTTGGAGTGGTTGACGGAAGAAATATCTGGAAAAACGACTTCAAAAAATCGTTGGAATTAATCAAAAAAGCAACTGATGCTTTGGGCGAAAACCGAATCTTGGTTGCTCCGTCTTGTTCTTTAATTCACAGTCCGTGCGATTTAGATCTAGAAACAAACGATCAGACTTTAACACCGGAAATTAAACAATGGCTTGCTTTTGCAAAACAGAAAATCAACGAAATTGTACTTTTAAAACAATTTGCTTCTGGCGAAGTTAACCCTGAAAACTCTGCTGATTACGAAAGAAATGTTATTGCAAATGAAAACCGCAAAACTTCAAAATTAATTCATAATAACGAAGTTAAAGCACGTGCTGCCGGAATTACCACTGCCGATGACAAACGTAAAAGTGCTTTTGCTTCAAGAAGAAAAAGCCAGATCGATGCTTTAAATCTGCCGTTATTTCCAACTACAACAATTGGATCTTTCCCTCAGACTGCAGAAGTGAGAAGCTGGAGAGCAAAATTCAAAAAAGGTGAACTAACTACTGAACAATACAACGATTTAATCGAAAAAGAAACTGAAGCTGCAATTCGTTTTCAGGAAGAAACTGGAATTGATGTTCTGGTACACGGAGAATTTGAGCGTAATGATATGGTAGAATATTTCGGCGAGCAATTAAACGGATTTACTTTTACTAAAAACGGCTGGGTTCAAAGCTACGGAAGCCGTTGTGTGAAACCGCCGGTTATTTATGGAGACGTTTCAAGACCAAACCCAATGACTGTAAAATGGTCAAAATATGCGCAGTCTCTAACTTCAAAATGGGTAAAAGGAATGTTGACTGGTCCTGTAACAATCTTACAATGGTCATTTGTTCGTAATGATCAGCCTCGTTCTGAAACTTGTACACAGATTGCTCTTGCCATTCGCGATGAAGTTGTAGATTTAGAAAAAGCAGGAATCAAAATTATTCAAATCGATGAGCCGGCAATTCGTGAAGGTTTACCTTTAAGAAAAGAAGAATGGGCAAAATATTTAGACTGGGCTGTAAAAGCTTTTAGAATTTCTGCAAGCGGTGTAAACGACGACACGCAGATTCACACGCACATGTGTTACAGCGAGTTCAACGACATCATCCAAAACATTGCCGACATGGATGCCGATGTTATTACAATCGAATGTTCTCGTTCGCAAATGGAACTTTTGGATGCTTTTGCCAACTTTAAATATCCTAACGAAATTGGACCTGGTGTTTATGACATTCACTCGCCGCGTGTTCCTTCGAGTAAAGAAATGGTTCGATTACTGGAAAAAGCTTCGGCTGTAATTCCTGTTGACCAGCTTTGGGTAAATCCGGATTGCGGTTTAAAAACCCGTCATTGGGACGAAACTAAAAAAGCCCTGATTGAAATGGTTGCTGCAGCTCAGGAAATGAGAAAAGCTATAGAAAATCCTCTTACTGAATAGTTTTATTTAGAATATATTTTTGTTTTTTTATTCCGGCAGGTGAGACCGAATTTAGTTATGATTCGTTTCGGTTTCACTTCTGTTGGTATACTATTTTTAGAGGAAGAAGAATTTCATTTTCATAAAATCTTTAACAAACAAAAAGCACTTCAAATGAAGTGCTTTTCTATTTTACATTAAAATCTAGAACTAGAAGTTTTTAGAAATCCCAATGTTTACTGTTTTTCCAAAATTGAAGTAAAAAGATTTAACATCTACACCATTATTATCATAGCTTAAAGTTTCATAGCCTAAACCTCCAATACTAAAATTAAGTCCAAAACCTTTTTTCATATTGATAAAAAGTGCCGGTGTAAGCCCAACATACATACCATCTGCTTTAGCATCAGATATCAGTGGATCATTTTCATAAGCTTTATTTCTTCGATTTTGAAAACCTGCTCCTAAATCACCAAAAACAGAAAAAGTTTCACTCAAAGGAACAGTATAACGTACAAATGCTCCAGCTTTAAAAGAATTAGATTTTGTTTTATTAAGATCTCCTTCTTGTTTAGAAGAAGATACTTTAAATTCTGCCCCAACGGTCCAATTATCATGAAATTGATAACCTGCTTTTGGAGAAAAATCAAAGCTTGTTGCTTTAACCTTATTAGATTGGTAATCATAAGTGTCAGAAGTATAACCGATATTTCCTCCAACTAAAATTGTTCCCTTTTGGGCATTTGCAAAGCCAAAAACTGACAATGCAAGAATAAGTAGCATTTTTTTCATAATGTGATATTTATTAAGATTTCACATACATACAACAACAAAAATACCACTGAATGCCAATACTAATTTTCTTAACAATTAATTAAAAACAGACCATTATAAATAAACTGAAAATTAAAATAACAAAAAGAAATAGTTATAAAAAAAGCACCTCGATTGAGGTGCTTTCTGAAATTGAATATATAATTTAAGATTAGAAGTTTTTAGAAATTCCAATGTTAAATGTTTGTCCAAAGTTAAAGTAGAATTTGCTGTAATCAGCTCCGTTGTTATCAAAACTTAAAGTTTCGTATCCTAAACCACCAATGCTGAAATTTAAACCAAAACCTTTTTTCATGTTAATGAAAAGAGCTGGAGTAACACCAACATACATACCGTCTCCTTTGTATTTTGCATAAGCATTTCCAGGTCCGTAAACTTTATCTTTTTGAGTTTGAAAACCAGCTCCCATATCAGCAAAAACAGCAAATGTTTGGCTTAATGGCACAGAATAA
Organism: Flavobacterium sp. 22659; assembly: GCF_052044235.1. Classification (NCBI taxonomy): domain Bacteria; kingdom Pseudomonadati; phylum Bacteroidota; class Flavobacteriia; order Flavobacteriales; family Flavobacteriaceae; genus Flavobacterium; species Flavobacterium sp. 22659. The sequence goes on along the minus strand of NZ_JBQEMU010000007.1, from coordinate 44,570 downwards.
CGAACAAATGCTCCTAATCTGAAATTGTTGTTTTTTTCTTCGATACCAGCTGTTGTTTCGTCGTTAGATGAGCTTACTGCAAACTCTCCTCCTACTGTCCAGTTATCGTTAAATTGGTAACCTACTTTTGGAGAAAAAGTAAATGTACTTGTTTTGTCTTCGCTGAATCTGTATTCTGATTTTTCAGAAGTATAACCGATGTTTCCACCTACTAAGATTGTTCCTTTTTGAGCGTTTGCAAAACTGCAGATAGCCAAAGCAGCCATCACTAGAATTTTTTTCATAATTTGGGTATATTTTTATTTTAGCATTCCTTTAACAATAACGATGCCGTGAATACTGGGCTGATGATTTTTTTTATATTTTTTTTAAGAGATGAATTTTTAGCAATCGAGACTATTTCTGTTTACTTTTGTAACAAATAAAAAGTCATGTCGATAGAAGTAAACAGTATATCAAAAAGTTACGGAGAGCAAAAAGCTTTAAATGAAATTTCTTTTAAAATTGAGAAAGGAGAAATCGTAGGATTCCTCGGTCCAAATGGAGCCGGAAAATCTACTTTGATGAAAATCCTGACCACTTATTTACTTGCCGACAGCGGCTCAGCCCTTGTAAATGGTCACGATGTCATGACAAATGCAAAAGCAGTACAACAGTCTATTGGTTACTTACCAGAGCATAATCCGTTATATTTGGATTTGTATGTTCGTGAGTATTTGGCTTTTAATGCCGATGTTTATAAAGTGCCAAAGTCAAGAATTGAAGAAGTAATCCAACTGACAGGACTGACACCGGAAAGTCATAAAAAAATCAGCCAGCTATCAAAAGGATACCGCCAGCGTGTAGGGCTTGCAAATGCTTTGTTACATAATCCGGATGTTTTAATTTTAGATGAACCAACTACAGGTCTGGATCCGAATCAGTTAATGGAAATTCGAAACGTAATTAAAAATATCGGAAAGGATAAAACCATTTTTCTTTCGACACATATTATGCAGGAAGTCGAAGCGATCTGCGACCGTGTCATAATTATTGACAAAGGACAAATTGTAGCCGACAATAAATTAGATCATTTAGTTGCTGCAGACAAGGAACAAGTTATTGAGGTTGAGTTTGATTATCAGATAGAAGAACAGCTTTTAGCAAAGCTTGAAAATATCGCTTCATACAAAAATACGCATGACATGACTTGGGAGCTAACTTTTATTACTGACAAAGATATGCGTCCTGCCATTTTTGACTTTGCTAACGAGAATGGATTAAAAACATTACAATTGAATCAGAAAAACAAAAACCTCGAAGCTGTATTTAGAGAGATTACTAAATAATTTTCAGTCTCAGTTTACAGTCTCAGTTTCTTATACCAACCCAATTTATTCCAGGAATAAATTGGGTTTTCTTTTTTAGAATTGTTATTTCTCTTAATAATTCTTTTTACCTCTAAAAATATTATTTATTCGTTATCAGACGATTATGCTTTATTTAAGCAAATTTTAACTATTTTTATTTAGACTTGTTATAAATAGTGTTATATTTGCCAAGCAAAAACATAATAATACCCTACCAAATGTTATCCTTTATCCACCATATAAAAGTCTTCTTCTGTTCAATTTTAAGCCAAACTGAAAGCTTTCAAAAAAAACTTTCTGATAAAATTGAAGAAATCGTTTTACAGTAAAAATATAAGCCTATTTAAAATTTAAAAGCCCAAAACGACATGAAGAATATTTTAACCTCAATTATGCTGGCATTTTCAGTATACTCCTATTCACAGACAGAACAGGAAAATGACAGCATAGTTGAAACCTCAATTAATGTTTTAGATGAAATCGTAATTACAAAAAAGAAAGTTTTATACACTCAAAAATCTGATCGATTGGTTTTCAATGTCGAAAATAGTATAGTTTCTGAAGGCGGCACAGCATTAGATGTTTTATCGCGTGCGCCCGGCGTTGTAGTTTCGCAGGACGGCGATTTATCTATTCGCGGACAGCAGGGTGTTGCCGTAATGATAAATGGCAAACTAACGCAGCTTTCGCAGAAAGAATTAGCCAATTACTTAAAATCGACTACTTCTTCGAATATTAAACAAATAGAAGTTATCACGAATCCTTCATCTAAATATGATGCTGCCGGAAAAGCAGGAATTATTAACATCATTTTAAAAAAACCAAGTAATTCAGGATTAAAAGGAACGGCATTTACCAGTTATGGCAGAGGCCGAAAAAATAGAACTAATTCTGGTGTTAACTTAAGTTACAACAAAAATAAACTGGGCCTTTTTGGAAATTACAGCTATACTTTTAGAGGTGAAGAAGAACTTAAAGAATTTAATCAGATCCAATATACAGATGCTGCGCGTACACAAATTTCGACTAAAAATCATCAGACTTCAATTACTGACGAACCGTTGACATCAAACAATTTTAAAGTTGGAGCGCAATATGAGATTTCTCCAAAAACAAATATCGAAGCTTATGTTGATGCTAAAATTGGACGTTATCAAAACATGGCAAACGGTACAAATACGGTTGTAAACGCAATGAATCAGCTTCAATTTGATGCTGTAACTTATAATGACAGCAAAGAAAAGTGGTTTGATTATACATACGCTTTTTCCGGACTTCATAAATTTAATACTGAAGGAAAAAATATGGCTTTTGATTTTGAATACGAAACTTCAAAATTCAGATCAAATCAATTTCAAAGTTCAAACGATCTTTCAAATACCACTGCTGTCAATGACCGAAGAGGTTATATTCCGTCACAATTAAAAGTTTTTACAGGAAAAGTTGATTTTACAAATCCTTTAAAAGAAAAACAATCTATTGAATGGGGTTTTAAAGCCAGTGTAAAAAATAATGACAATCCTTCGGTTTATGAATATTTAGACAATAATCAATGGGTTATAGATGCCAATTCTTCTAATCATTTTGAATATAAAGAACAGATTTATGCGGCTTATGCCAATTATAAATACCGAGTTGGGGACTTGAGCATTCAGGGTGGTGTACGATCTGAATATACAGCGATCGACATTTTACAAAAAACTTTAAACGAAGAACATAAAGACGATTATTTAAAATGGTTTCCAAGTCTTTCTTTAAAATATGAATTTACAAGCAGTCACTCTATTCATGCATCATACAGTAAAAGAATCAACAGACCTAGTCAGTTTGATCTGAATCCGTTCCGTTTTTATGATGACCCGTTTAACTATTCACAGGGAAATCCAAACTTAGTTCCTGAGATTACACACACGGCAGAAGTGGGATATGCCTGGAAAAGTGCTTTTATGGCGTCATTATATTTTAACACTACAAAAGATGTTTTTACAGATGTGTACAATTATAATCCAGACACTAATATAACTGTAACAACTCAAATTAATTTATCGAAATCATACAATTACGGATTAAATATTACTCATTCTGCCGAACTGGCAAAGTACTGGTCTGTAAATACACTTTTTAATGTTTTTGAAAACAGGTTTGAAGCAAATGCGCTCAATTCTTCTACAATTGACCCAATTGTGACTTTAAATTTAAATGTTCAGAATTCATTTACTATTACAGAAAGCCTGAAAGCAGAAGCGAATGCTCAATATCAGTCAAAATCAAATTTAGGAGTTTATGAACGTGACGGCTTTTTTGATCTGAGTATTGGAGTTTCAAAACAGGTATTGGCTGGCAAAGGAAGCTTTAAACTAAATTTTACAGATGTTCTTAATACGAATAATTTTTATATAAACTCAGCAGTTGGGCAGACTGCAATCAATAAACGATACAACTTGGATAATCGTATCGCTACATTAGCCTTTACATACAGAATTTAAATTCATCCCTTGAACTTGTTTTTTTGTTTTTTATTTTTTTTTGAAAAAAGAGCCTGCTGATTTTTGCAGGCTCTTTTATTTTTAGCCTATAAATTCTCCAAAATAGTTTTCATTTCTTCGATAACGATTCTAATATCTTCTTCATTTGTTCTCCAGTTTACAAATGAAGCACGGATACCTTTTTTATTTTGGTAAACAGTCGGCGTCATAAACACTTTACCAGTATCGTTCAGTTCAGTTAAAAATGCTGTTACTTTTTCCTGATTTTCATCACCTTTTAAAGTAAAACAAACATTATTTAATCGAATTGGAGCTAAAAGCTCAAATCTTCCCTCATCAACAAGTGCATTTGCAAAATGAAGTGCCAGTAAAATACTTTTTTCAATAATATCACAAAAACCTTCTTTTCCGTAAGCCACTAAAGAAAACCAAACCGGCAGTGCTCTTAAACGGCGTGAATTTTCCGGAACTACATTTAGGTAATTAAAATTCTCCAACGGATTCCCTAAATAAGGCGCGTTTGAATTTTGGAATGTTTCAATCTGCAGATTAACATGCTCTTTTTTTATCAAATAAAAAGCACTTTCGTACGGAACATTCAGCCATTTATGGCAGTCAATCGTAATGCTGTCTGCTCCTTCCCAGCCTTTTACATAATGTTTGTATTTTTCTGAAACTGCCGCAAATCCGCCAAAAGCACCGTCAATATGCCACCAGAAATTGTATTTTTCTTTCAATTCTGCTATTGCTTCAAAATCATCAAAGTCGGCTGTATTTACTGTTCCAGCACTTGAAATCAGAATAAAAGGTTTTCCGTTTAGATCTTTAATCTTTTCTTCTAAATCGGCAATATCCAAAGCTTCACGATTACCTTCGATTGTTTTTACAACAGTATAATTCTGGCTTCCAATTCCTAACATCGATAATGATTTTATAGAAGAAGAATGCGGTGTTGCTGTTAAAATATTGATGGTTTCAGAAATTCCGTTTTTAGCAAAATCTTTTCCAAACTGTTTTCCAAACCATTGTCTCGCAACGGCTAAACTTGTGAAATTAGACATTGTGGCGCCCGTTACAAATCCGCCTAAAAACGAATCCGGAAGTTCTAATAATTGCAATAATAAATTAATAGTTTCGAATTCTATTAAAGCCGAATTACCTCCCTGTGAAGTTACAGATTGTGTATTTTGATCGTAAACTGATGCCAGCCAATCTCCAACAATAGAAGCTGGGGTTGATCCGCCGGTTACAAATCCCCAATAACGCGGACCTGGCGATGAGACTAATAGAGGTGCTAATCTTTCTTTAAACTCGCTTAAAGCTTCTTCAGAACCTAAACCTAATTCGTTCAAATCACGTTTTGGATCAATTACATTTTTATTTGAAGTTGGAATAGTTTCCAAATTGTTCAGAAAATCAATTCCCTGCTGTTTTGCCTTTTCTAAGATATTCTCAAAATTGTCGAGATCATGCTGTAATTTTGAATTCATATTATATAGTTATTTACATCACGCAATGTCAGGCTGAGCGAAGTCAAAGCCATTTCACACGAGATAAGTTGTTATTAGTATTTATTTTAAGAATTGAAATTTTATAGAGAAGCTACCATTTCGTCTTTTCAGAGAATCTTGAAACCATCATAGAACAGATTACGTCTCCATTGGCATTTAATAAAGTAGCAATTGGATCTACTAAAGTCCCTAGAATCATGGCAACTGGAAGTGCTTGTTCCATTGGAAAACCATAAACAGTTATGGCTAAAATTTCGCCAATATAACCTCCATTCGGGATTCCGCCTTCGACAATTGAAACTATAACCGTAATTCCAAGTGCTAAAAGAATTGTCATCGGATCTGAAAAATCTTTCCCAAACATGGCAAACAAAAAAGTTATTTTTAAAATGGATGACATACTCGAACCATCTTTGTGCAGAGGCGCGCCAAGCGGAATTACCAGATTTCGTACATGTGCCGGAATTCCCATTTTTTCTGTCGCAGTTAAATTAGCCGGAATCGTTGCAATGCTGCTGCAGGTTCCAACTGCTGTTAAAGAAGGCATTATGTTATTGCTCCAAAAAACTTTGAAAGCTCGTTTTCCGCCAGCAGCAAAAGCATATAAACTAAAGAACACAAAGAAATAGAAAATGCAGGCAGCATAGTAAACTGCCATTGGTTTTGCATAAACTCCTAACAATTGTGGTCCGAAAACACCAACCTGATAAGCAAAATAAGCTCCCAAACCAATTGGCGCAAATTTCATGATGATGTTTAAAAGCTGTTTCATTACCTCGTTTCCTGAATCCAGAAAACTCTTGAATGCATTTCCTTTTTCTCCTGATTGTAGTGTTGCAAAACCCACTAAAAAAGAAAAAATAATCAACGCCAGCATGCTTTTTCGAGACAATAATTCGAAGAAATCATTGGCTGTAAGCAATTTCGCAATTTGATCTCCCGCCGATCCTGATGCTGTTTCTTCAAAAGCAACCTTTGCAATCGCAATATGTTCATGAATTGGAAAAAGGTAAACAGCACAAATCATTACAATTGCTGAAATCAAAATGGTAGCTAGAAAAACCAATACCATTATAACAAACAGTTTTCCTAGCTTTTCTGTTCGCTCCAGATTCGCAACCGAAGAACCAATCGTAAAAAAGATAAGTGGAATAATGGCTGTAAAAAGTAAATTCAGGAATATATCGCCAAGTGGTTTTATAATCAAAACATCTTCTCCAAATACCAATCCGAAAATGCTCCCGATTATAATACCACCAAGAAGCCATAAAATACTGCTGTAACTCTGCAAAAAATTGATTTTCTTAACTTCCATAATTATACAAGGGTTTAGAATTCAGCAACCTTTATTTTTAACACATAGAAACATAGTTCTCTTTGTCTATAAAGGCGTTTCACTTATTTAAACAAACATAGCTATATGTGAAAAATGTATTTTTCTTTTAATTCTTCTCAACTAAAATTAAGAAAAATCTATGTTTCTATGTGTTTAAAATTTCAACTACTTCTCCAGAACAATAGTAGTAAAAGCTCTGTCGACTAATTCTCCTGTTTTGCTTTTTACTTTTTCGGTTTGTGTTTCTGTATACACAATTTTAAAATCCGATTTTTTGATTAATTCCTGCGCTTTTTCTGTACTGTACAATTCAAATTCGAATTGTGTAAAAGGCAGTTTTTTCATGAAATCTTCTTCGGCAAATGTTAAGCAGAAATTTCCATTTGGTTTTAAAACCCTGTAGATTTCCGATAGTAATTCCTCAGGCTTCTGCCAGAAATAAATGGTATTTACTGTAAATATTTTATCAAATAATTCAGCTTCAAACGGAATCGTATTTCCGTCATAAAGCGAAAAGAAAGCCTGTTTTTGAGAAACAAAATTTCTATTGATCTGGCGCGCTTCCTGAAACATCAGTTCCGACATTTCCAGTCCGTAATACTTTAGATTTTTGGCTTGTTCAAACAAAAATTCTACGTGACCAGCGTTTCCGTGGCCTAGTTCCAGGATTCTGTTTTCGTTTGAAATATTTAGATTCTGAATCGAATGCTTGGTCATGTTGATGTTCGTTTCGTTCATCATATTGCCCATTTCGATTCCTTTTTCTCCCGATGGATGTTTTAATTGAGAGGCTATGGCTTGTAGTTCTTCTTGTTTCATAATGGTTATTTTTAAATTCCAATTAAAAAATTCCAACTTTTTTGTCATTCCGAGGAACGAGGAATCACACTAGAAACTCCGCAAAGTAGATTGCCAATCTTTGTCGACACCCGAGTGAGATTCCTCGTTCCTCGGAATGACAAACTATACTTGAACAACTTTGTCACAGTTTTAAAACTTTGACAAAGTTCCTCGCAAAGACCTTAAAAAACCTGACTTGCAATCTGGCGGATATTCTCAGATTTACCCATTGAATAATAGTGTAAAAATGGAACTCCTGCGGCTTTTAATTCTAATGACTGCTGAATCGCCCATTCGATTCCGACTTGTTTGATTTCAGCGTTGTTTTTGCATTTATCTACAGCATCGATTAAATCTTCTGGTAAATCGATTCTGAAAATCTGCGGTAAAACTTGTAAATGTCTTTGAACGGCAATGGGTTTAATTCCAGGAATAATCGGAATTGTGATTCCCATTTCTCTTGCTTTTTCTACAAAAGCAAAATACTTTGAATTGTCAAAAAACATTTGTGTTACTACGTAATCAGCTCCTGCATCTACTTTTTCTTTTAATCTTTTTAAATCTGATTGTAAAGATGGTGATTCTAAATGTTTTTCTGGATAACCGGCAACTCCAATACAGAAATCTGCTTTGTTATCAGCATCTATTACTTCATGCAGATATTGCCCGCAGTTTAGATCTTTAATTTGTTTAACCAAATCAATTGCATAATGGTTACCGCCTGCTTTTGGCACAAAAGATTGTTCATCTTTCATGGCATCGCCGCGAAGCGCCATTACGTTGTTAATTCCTAAATAATGACAGTCAACCAGCATGTATTCGGTTTCTTCTTTTGTAAAACCACCGCAAAGCAAATGCGGCACAGTGTCAACATTGTATTTATGTTTTATAGAAGCGCAGATTCCAAGCGTTCCCGGACGCATACGAGTCAGTTTTTTGTCCAAAAGTCCGTTGCCTTTATCAATGTAAATATACTCCTCACGTGAAGTCGTTACATCAATAAACGGTGGATTAAACTCCATTAACGGATCAATATTATCGTATAATTCCTGAATGCTTTTCCCCTTTTGAGGCGGAATAATTTCAAATGAGAATAATGTTTTTCCTTTGGCGTTTTCTATATGTTCTGTTACTTTCATTATTAAGTCTTAAAGTTGTAAAGCCTAAAGTCTAAAGTCTTTCCTTTCGGACTTTACGACTTTTGACTTTCGACTAATTTAATCTGCTATATTAGGATTTAACCATTTCATTGCGTAATCAAGTGGCACATTTCGGCGTTTTGCGTAATCTGTAACCTGATCTTCTTTTATTTTTCCGAGTCCGAAATAGCGGCTTTTTGGGTTTCCGAAATAATATCCTGAAACCGAAGAAGCCGGCCACATTGCCATACTTTCTGTTAGTTTCACTCCTATTTGTTTTTCAACATCTAAAAGCTTCCAGATTGTTGGTTTTTCCAAGTGATCTGGACAAGCCGGATAACCTGGAGCTGGACGAATTCCTTTATAACTTTCTTTGATCAATTCTTCGTTGGTTAAAGATTCTTCGCTGTCATAACCCCAGAAATCTTTACGGACTCTCTCGTGAAGATATTCGGCGAAAGCCTCAGCAAAACGATCGGCAAGCGCTTTTACCATAATCGAATTGTAATCGTCTAAATTCTTTTCATATTCCGCCGCCCATTCGTCTACACCAAAACCTGTTGTTACGCAAAAAGCTCCCATATAATCTTCTATTCCGCTTTCTTTTGGCAGAATAAAATCGGCTAAAGCGATGTTTGGAGCACCTTTTGTTTTTTGCGACTGCTGACGAAGCGTTAAGAATTTCTCCAAAACTTTTCCGTTTTCATCACGCAATTCGATATCATCGTCATTTACCTGATTCGCAGGGAAAATTCCGTAAATACCTTTTGCTTTTAGTTTTTTCTCTTCTAAAATTACTTTTAGCATTGCCTGAGCATCATTAAAAACAGAAGTTGCTTCTTTACCCACAACCTCATCCGTTAAAATCGCAGGATATTTTCCGTACAATTCCCAAGTTTGAAAAAATGGCGTCCAGTCGATATACGGAACCAAAACATCCAGTTCTATTTCGATAGTTTGTGTGCCAATTACTTTTGGTTTAGTCGGCGTATATTCGCTCCAGTCCAATGGTAATTTGTTTTTGCGGGCATCTTCAATCGTCAGGAAGTTTTTATCTCTTGAACGATTTAAGAATGTTTCTCTAAACGAATCGTATTCTGCGCGAATATCAGCCGCATATATTTTTCGGTTATGATCCAACAGATTTCCTGCAACGGTAACAGCTCTCGAAGCATCGTTTACGTGAATTACAGTTTCTCTATATTGAGGTGCAATTTTCACGGCTGTATGCGCGCGCGAAGTGGTTGCCCCGCCAATCATAATCGGGATTTTAATATCTTGTTTGTCCAGTTCTTTGGCTAAATATACCATTTCGTCAAGCGAAGGTGTGATCAGTCCGCTTAAACCGATAATGTCTACATTGTGTTCAATCGCCGCCGCAATAATTTTTTCCGGAGGCACCATAACACCAAGATCTACAATCTCGTAATTGTTACAAGCCAATACCACCGAAACAATGTTTTTACCAATATCGTGAACGTCACCTTTTACGGTTGCCATTAGGATTTTTCCGTTTCCTTGTTTGTCTCCCGCTTGTTTACTTGCTTCAATAAATGGCAATAAATAAGCAACCGCTTTTTTCATTACACGAGCTGATTTTACAACCTGAGGAAGGAACATTTTTCCACTTCCGAATAAATCTCCAACTACATTCATTCCCGTCATCAAATTGATTTCGATAACTTCGATTGGTTTTGTCGCTGCCAAACGTGCTTCTTCTACATCTTCTTCAATAAAAGCATCAATTCCTTTTACTAACGAATGTGTAATACGCTCCTGAACAGTTCCAAAACGCCATTCCTGAACTACTTTTTCATCGCTCTTTGCTTCTCCTTTTACATTTTCTGCAAAATCTAAAAGTCGTTCTGTAGCATCGTCGCGTCTATCTAAAATAACGTCTTCAACGTGTTCTAATAAATCTTTCGGAATATCATCATAAATCGTAAGCATCTCTGGATTTACGATTCCCATCGTCATTCCGTTTTTAATCGCGTGGTATAAAAACACCGAGTGCATTGCTTCACGAACCGTATCGTTTCCTCTAAAAGAAAACGAAACGTTACTTACTCCACCACTAATATGTGCGTGCGGAAGATTCTCCCGAACCCATTTTGTTCCTCTAAAAAAGTCCAGAGCATTCAGGCGGTGTTCTTCCATTCCTGTTGCAACTGGGAAAATATTCAAATCGAAAATAATATCCTGCGGAGGGAATCCTACTTTGTTTACCAAAATATCATACGAACGCTGACAAATTTCCACTCTACGATCGTAATTATCCGCCTGACCCACTTCGTCAAAAGCCATTACAATAGCAGCTGCTCCGTAACGTTTGATTAATTTGGCGTGGTGAATAAAGGCTTCTTCTCCTTCTTTTAACGAAATCGAGTTTACAACGCTTTTTCCTTGTACTACTTTTAGACCTGCTTCGATGATTTCCCATTTCGAACTGTCGATCATAATCGGCACTCTCGAAATGTCTGGTTCTGCAGCAATTAAATTCAAAAATTTAGTCATTGCAGTAACTCCGTCAAGCATTCCTTCATCCATATTAATATCGATGATCTGTGCCCCGCCTTCTACTTGTTGTCTTGCAATATCAAGCGCCTCGTCATATTTCTCTTCCTTGATTAATCTCAAGAATTTTCTTGAACCTGTTACGTTTGTACGCTCACCAACATTCACGAAAACACTTTCCGGCGTAATAATCAACGGTTCTAATCCTGATAATACAAGGTCTCTTCTTTTTTCTGTCATTTTCTACCAATCCATTGTTCCTATGGAACATTTAATTTACTTTTTGCTTGTCTTTGTGAGGAACGAAGCAATCTCATTCTAATATTTCAAATCCTAAAAACTATTTTAGGATTATGTATTTATTCTTCAATCTTATTTTGGGCGTGTCCCTTCGGACCGGGCTATCCGCTATTAGTCCTCGCTCTTCCTTCGTCAGGCTGTGGGCTAACCGCTTCTATTCCTCACGCAAATTCAGTTTCATAAGAAATTCATTCTCACGATTCTCTCAATTATCCCCTTTATATTCAATTTGCCAGTTAAGGCTATCCAATTTATCAAGAGTGATAAAATATTTTTTACTGTAAATATTGTTAGCAAATATTGTTTTCCAACCATATTTATCTACACTATCCTTTTCTACTATAAATAACCTTGCTTTTTTGTCTTCTAATCTTTGAAAATAATTATTCCAATATCTCGGTCTATCGCTATTAGCAATCATTTTTCCGCTCATGATTTCCTCGAAAACAAATGGAGCATCATAATCTTCTCTTTTACTTTCATTAAAATCATCTTGATATTCATAATAAAAGCCTGAATCATTCATACTATCATTTTCGGATAGAATACTATATATTATTTTATCAGAACTATTTTTAACAATCAGTTCTCTTGTATCTAATTTATCACAAGAACAAAAATTAAGTAAAATAAAAATCAAAAGAATTTTACTTGTTTTTAGCATAATTTTTATTTGTACAAAATTTTCTAAATTATTCAAAAGTTGGCGCAACTCTCGGTTTATAATCCTTCGCCACCTCAGCCATTAATCGAATATGATCTGGCGTTGTTCCGCAACAACCTCCGATGATATTGATTAAATTATCTTCTAAATACTCTTTAATGAATACCTGAGTCTGTTCTGGTGTTTCGTCATATTGTCCGAAAGCATTTGGTAAACCTGCGTTTGGATGTGCCGACACATTAAAGCTTGTGTTATGCGCTAATGTTTTTAAATACGGTTTCAACAAATCGGCTCCAAGAGCGCAATTGAATCCTACACTTAATAACGGAATATGCGAAACTGAAATCAAGAAAGCTTCAACAGTCTGCCCAGAAAGTGTTCTTCCAGAAGCATCTGTAATTGTTCCTGAAACCATGATTGGAATATCGATGTTGCGTTCTTCTTTTACTTCTTCGATTGCAAAAAGCGCAGCTTTTGCATTTAGCGTATCGAAGATTGTTTCTACTAAAAGTAAATCGCATCCTCCATCCATTAAAGCTTCTGCTTGTTGTTTGTAAGCAATTCGTAAATCGTCAAACGTTACGGCTCTGTAACCTGGATCGTTTACATCTGGCGACATACTTGCTGTACGGTTTGTCGGTCCGATTGAACCGGCTACGAAACGAGGTTTGTCAGGATTTTTTGCGGTAAACTCATCGGCTACTTGTCTTGCAATTTTTGCCGATTCGTAGTTTAATTCGTAAACCAAATCTTCCATATGATAATCGGCCATACCGATTGTCGTTCCTGAGAAAGTATTGGTTTCTACGATATCAGCACCAGCTTCATAATAAGCCGCATGAACATCGCGGATTGCTTGTGGTTGTGTTAGGGATAGTAAATCGTTGTTACCTTTTAACGGATGCGGGAAATCTTTGAAACGCTCTCCTCTGAAATCTTCTTCTGAGAAATTATAGCGTTGCAACATTGTTCCCATTGCTCCATCAAGGATTAGGATATTTTTTTTTATTGCTTCTTGAATTGTTATTGCCATGGCTTCTTTTTTTAGCTTCTAAAACTATCCCGATAGCTATCGGGACTAAGATGCTAAGTTTTTTTATTATAATTATGAAGTTTAAACCTATCGATTTACTTCGGATATTTTTTTTACATTAATTCCAAAAGGGCACTATTGCTGGCTCATTAGCCCCGATTGAAGAGGAAATCATTTTGCTTTTATCTTTAAAAAGCAAAATGATTGCAACGAAAAGCGGGAACTATTGACTGCAAAAATGCGCCAATGATTCGCTCCTTTACTGAGTTATTTCAGTAAATATTGTATGTTGTCTGGAAAAGTTTTGAGAAATACGAGTATGTATTTGTGTTATCTATCTTTAATACTGGAAAATGTCGTATAAAGTAGAATTTAGCACCTTCTTTATGATAAAGGGTTGCTAAGGTTTCATCGGGTCTATCCCTCCGCCTTTCGTGATAACTGACAATAATTTTAAGAACAGTGCAAAGGTATGAAATAGGGTTTCGATTTGCAAATGTTTTTTTTCTAAGGTTCTGAGGGACTTAGGCGCTAAGGCGCTAAGGTTTCTGTCAGACACAAAAAAAGTAAGATACTGAGTTTTGGTTTTACTTTGTTTTTGAGATATGACGGGAATTATAACTAAACTAGTTTGCGTTAAATCTTCTTATGAGTTTTATGTTCGAATAATCATTATTCTCTTCTATTCCAATTACTATAAAAGATTCTACAATCATTTTGTCATATCTAAGAATATCAATCATAGTTTCATTTTTTACAGAATAAACAGCAAGAGTAAAATAGTCGCTCGGATGTTTCAAAACTTTTCTAGTTGAAGGCTCATCACAGCTTGATTCTTGACCTAAAATAAACGCATTATTTCGATAAAATGTCCAATCAATTAATTGACAGAAGTTTTTATGTTTTGATGATTTATACACAAAAGCGTTTAGTGTATCTTGTTTAAAATACAAACTGTCTGCATTGTTAAATTTCCAAGATTTATCTGAAGGCAAAGAAAATTTACCCTTTTTCATTTCTACCTTACTGTTTCTGATTATTTTCTGAACTTCTGATTTTTCTGGTCTCACTTGAGCAAACGAACAAATAGGAATTAGAAGAACAATATAAATTAAACTGTATATTTTCATTTGATTTCTTCCACAATTAACTTTATCATTTTCAATAACTTAAGCGCAAAAATTTTTTATTTTTTTATCAAATTTAATAAACTTGAAAGATACAAATAAAAAAAACCCAAACTAAAAGTTTGAGCTTTCTATATAAAAAAACCTTAGCGTCTTAGTCCCTTAGAACCTCAGCATCTCAGATTAAACAATCGCTTTCACAACCGCTTTTGGAGCTTCTTTACGAGTTCCGTCGAAACCGTCTACACCAGAAACTGTTGTATATTTCAATACATATTTTTTACCTGGGTTGATGATTCCGTATGCAGCCTGGCACATTAAAGTTGCTTCGTGGAAACCACAAAGGATTAACTTTAATTTTCCTGGGTATGTATTTACGTCTCCAATAGCGAAGATTCCTGGAATATTAGTTTGGTAATCTAATGCATTGTTTACTTTAATGGCATTTTTCTCGATTTCTAATCCCCAGTCGCCAATTGGACCTAATTTTGGTGTTAATCCGAAAAGCGGGATGAAATAATCACATTCGATTTTACGGTGTGCTCCGTTTTCTTCGATATCTAATGACTCAACATGCTCAGCACCATTGATTCCGATAACTTCTGCTGGAGTGATTAATTTAATTTTTCCAGCTGATTTTAATTCCTGTACTTTTTCTACTGAATCTAAAGCTCCTCTGAATTCGTTTCTTCTGTGGATTAAAGTCACTTCTGAAGCTACGTTTGCTAAGAAAATTGACCAGTCTAATGCTGAATCTCCTCCTCCTGCAATAACAACTCTTTTATCTCTGAATTTCTCAGGATTTTTGATGAAGTATTTTACTCCTTTATCTTCATAAAACTCGATATCTTCGATAAGTGGCTTACGAGGCTCAAAACTTCCTAAACCTCCTGCGATTGCAATAACTGGTGCGTGAAATTTAGTTCCTTTGTTTGATGTTACAATGAAAGTTCCGTCTTCTTGCTTTTCAACAGTTTCAGCACGCTCTCCCAAAGTAAATCCTGGTTCAAATTGTTTAATTTGCTCCATTAATCCGTCAACTAAATCTCCAGCTAATACTTCTGGGAATCCAGGAATATCATAAATTGGTTTTTTTGGATATAACTCTGATAGCTGTCCTCCTGGTTGTGGAAGAGCATCTAAAATGTGGCATTTTAATTTTAACAATCCTGCCTCAAATACGGCAAATAAACCTGTTGGGCCTGCTCCAATTATAAGTATATCTGTTTTAATCATTATGTTGTTGTTTATAATCATTCTTAATAACGCAAAGAAACGAATAAATCCTTGTACTTTCAATGATTTTTATCATTTATTTCTTTCCGAAACTTTTTTACTCTTTATTTTTTAATTTCATTGTTCATCGGGTTAAAACCCGACGCTACAATATGAAACGTCCTTCCTTCATCGGGTTGAAACCCAACGCTACAATATGAAACGTTCCTCCGGAACTCTTACAATCCCTTATTTTTCAATGAATCGGTTATCTCATTCATTCTTTTAACCTTTTCTTCAAAATTGCCTTTTAGCGTTTTTCGATATTCGTTCAGATTCTCAACCATTTGGTTGATATCTTCTGGAATTACTTCTTCAAAAAATTCACGCAATCTTTTTGCCGTTGTTGGCGATTTTCCGTTTGTTGAAATCGCAATTTTTACATTCCCTTTTGTTACGATTCCCCCCAGATAATAATCACATAAATCTGGTGTGTCGGCTATATTGCAAATCAAATAGCGTTTTCTTGCTAAATCGTAAACCTTTTTATTTACTTTCAAATCGTCTGTACAGGCAATTACCATGTGACGTTTTTTGAGCATTTTCTTTTTGAACTTCGATTCTGTCAATTTAATCGAAGGATGTTTTTCGGCCAGAACTTTTATTTCTAAATGAAATTCTTTCGCCACTACCTCAACATTTGCATTCGGACTTGACTTGAGCAAGAAAGAAAGCTTTTCCAGACCTACATTTCCTCCGCCCACAATCAAAACATTTAAATTGTGAAGCTTTAGAAATATTGGATATAATTCGTTTTGTTCCATGTTACCAATATGTTGTTCCTAACGGAACAATTAATAATGCAAACTTCGGGTTAAAACCTGACGCTGCAAAATCGGTGTCAATCATATGTTCCTAACGGAACATTATTACTGTGAAAACATTTTTTTTTCTACCGATGAAATGTTCCTAACGGAACATATAAATTCTAACGAATTTCTTCTTTTGATAGAAATTCTTCGTAAAATCCTTTTAGTTTATTGCTTTCTCTGACAACTTCGCCTAAAACAATAATAGCTGGCGAACCTAATTCTTTTTGTTTTACAACTTCTAAAATTGAATCAACTGTTCCAACTCCAACTTTTTCTTTTGCTGTTGTTCCATTTTGGATGATCGCAACGGGTAAATTTCCTTTATCTTCTTTTTGAAACAAATCGATGATTTGAGGCAATTTGTGCATTCCCATCAAAATAACAACTGTTGCTGATGATTGTGCTGCCAAAGCTACATCTGACGATAATTTTCTATCAGAAGTTGTTCCGGTAATTGCCCAAAAGCTTTCTGAAACTCCTCTTTTTGTTATTGAAATTCCTTGACTTGCAGGAACAGCAACTACAGATGAAATTCCTGGAACTACGATGGTTTCAATTCCGAAACTTTCTGCAAAATCAATTTCTTCTCCGCCTCTTCCAAAAATAAATGGATCTCCACCTTTTAATCTTACAACGTTTCCGTACGTCAGTGCATTATCCACAATCAACTGATTGATTTGATCCTGCGTGTAAGCATGATTTCCGATTCTTTTTCCAACAAAAATCCGAATCGCATTTTTTGGTGCATAATCCAGAATTTCTTCATTGGCCAAAGCGTCGTATAAAACCACATTTGCTTCAGCCAATGCCTTTACAGCTTTTAGCGTCAGTAAATCGGGATCGCCCGGACCTGCACCGACTAAAGTTATTTTGGGTTTTATATTATGCATTTGCTAATTCCTGAGATCTGAAAGTTTCGATTTTATCAAAGAAAACTGTTGCTTGTGCAATGTAATCTTTAGCGAAAGCTTCAGACGGTTCATTTTTATTGATTTGGTAAACCAAGTCTTTAAAAGTTGAGTTTAATTCTATTTTATTAGTGTCGATAAAAACAGTATCAAACAAGTCTACAATTCCTGCGTGGTGATTTGTTTTTTGGTTTTCTGCCAATAACAATGCTTTTGCACCGTTTACAAATCCTGCATATGCATGGTAAATTGCATCTGACCATTTTTTCTCGTCGAAAGATTCCTGAGCCAAGATCAATTTTTCTTTAGCTTCGAACAATAAAGTTGCCACTAAATCGATCACTACTCCAGCACATTCTCCAACTCCAACTGCTTTTACGTAATTGTCTGCGTTACCCCAATCCACAAAATCAGCTTCTGTTAAATTGGTTACATCTGCAAAAGGCTTTAAGATTTCGTAGAAATATTTTTCTCCTTTTGTATCATAATAATCTAGGAATTTTTGTCCGCTTCCGTTGGCATCAAAATCATTTAAAATGGTACGTAACGCATCAGGACCTCTACGACTAGGTACTTTAATTACTTTATCAGCAAAACGTCCTGCTCCGTTTCCTAATCTTCCTCCACCCAATAAAACTTGTAAAGCCGGAGCTACTAGTTTTCCTGAGTTGATAGACATTCCCTGGAATCCAATTGCAGACATATTGTGCTGTCCGCATGCATTCATACAGCCTGAAATTTTAATTTCGATTTCGCGGTTGTTTAAATACTGAGGATATTCTGCACTTAAAACTCTTTCTAATTCTTCTGCAATACCGGTACTACTTGCAATCCCCAAGTTGCAAGTATCAGTACCCGGACATGCCGTAATATCTCCAACTGAATTATATCCTAATTGAACAAAGTCAAGTTTGGCTAATTCTTGATAAAAGAAAGGAAGATTCTCTTCTTTTACGTGACGTATTACAATATTTTGACGCAATGAAAAACGTAATTCATTTGCTGCGTAATTCTTAATTAAAGCGGCTAATAATCGTGCTTTATCAGTATAAAAATCTCCTAATAAAACTTTGATTCCGATAGCATAATAACCGTCTTGTTTCTGCTTGATTACATTCGATTTTTTCCATGCTTCATAAGCTGCAGTATCTTCGATTGTAACTTGCGGCACTTCTAAAACTGGCTCTGGAATTGGACCATCAAAAGCAGTTGTGTCAATTTCGTATGTTTCAAAAGCAATGGCTTTTTTCTCTTTTTCAACCAAATCAAGGAAAACATCTCTTCCCATTTCTTTAATTAAGAATTTCATACGCGCTTTCATTCTTTTTGCACGTTCTCCGTATCTATCAAAAATACGGATGATTCCTTCTGCTGTTGGAATGATTTCGTTTACAGGAACAAACTCTGAAAGCAATTCGGCGTGCGCTGGCTGAGATCCTAAACCTCCTCCAAACATGATTTTAAACCCACGTTGTCCGTCTTTAATTTTCGGAATAAATCCTAAATCGTGCAAGTAACTCAACGCCGTATCTTCGTCTGAAGACGAGAACGAAATTTTGAATTTACGTCCCATTTCCTGACAAATCGGGTTTCTTAACAAATATTGAAAAAGTCCGTGCGCATAAGGCGAAACATCAAATGGTTCGTTTACATCAACTCCAGCCAATTCACTTCCTGTAATATTTCTTACTGTGTTTCCGCAAGCTTCACGAAGCGTAATATCGTCTTTAGCCAAATCTGCCCAAAGTTCAGGAGTTCTGTCTAAACTCACATAGTGAATCTGGATATCCTGACGCGTTGTAATGTGCAAACGTCCCGTAGAATATTCATCAGAAACCTGTGTAATACGCACTAATTGCTCGCTGGTCACTTTACCATAAGGCAATTTGATACGAATCATTTGAACGCCTTCCTGACGCTGACCGTAGATTCCACGCGCTAAACGAAGACTACGAAAACGCTCATCATCAATTTTTCCTCCACGGAATAAGTGAATCTTTTTTTCTAATTCGATAATCTCCTTCTGAACTACCGGATTTTCTATTTCTGTTCTAAAACTTTCCATTTTCTTTTTCTTGCTTTAGGCTTTAAGCTGTAGGCTATAAGCTTTTTAAACTTTGTGTCTTCAATCTTTTAAGCTTAAGGCTTATTGCTTAAAGCTTATAGCAGGTTTACCTAATAAATCCTACTCCTGCTGTTGTGTTAGTTGCTGTATCAATTAAGATGAAAGCTCCGTTTGATTTGTTTTCGTTGTATGAATCAAAATATAACGGCTTGCTTAATTTGATCGTTACTTCTCCAATTTCGTTGATTGCCAATTGCGAAGCTTCTGTCGTTCCAGAGTAATCTGTTGCAATTGTATTTTTAATGCTTTCTACTTTTGCTAAAACTCTGTTTGTATTGTGTTGTACTAAATATTTTGTTCCTGGAACCAGTTTTTTACTGTCCATCCAGCAAACTGTTGTGGTAATGTCTTTTTCAATTTTTGGAAGTTCATCTGATTTTACAATCATATCGCCTCTTGTTACATTGATATCATTTTCTAATTCGATTGTAATTGAAGAACCTGCAACGGCTTCATCAAATGTTTTATCGAAAAAGTGAATTTTAGATACTTTAGATTCTGTTAAAGAAGGAAGAACCGTTACAGCATCTCCAACTTTAATTGAGTTTCCGTATAATTTTCCTGCGTAACCTCTAAAATCGTGGTATTCTTCTGTTTTTGGACGAATAACGGTCTGAACTGGGAAACGTGCTTTTCCAGCTTCAAAAACATCAGAAGCGTGTAATCCTTCTAAATGTTCCAATACCGTTTGTCCGTCATACCAAGGCATATTTTCAGATTTATCAACCACGTTTCCGCCGTTGATAGCGCTTAACGGAATATAACTTACGTTTTGTTCTTTGAAAGTACTTTTTGCATTTAATGCCTGAAAATCCGCTTTGATTTTATTGAAAACTTCTTCAGAATAATCAACTAAATCCATTTTGTTAATCGCAACAATTACTTCTTTTACTCGCAATAAATTATTGATGAAAAAGTGACGGTAAGTCTGCTCGATAACTCCTTTTCTGGCATCAATTAAAATGATAGAAACCTGAGAAGTCGAAGCTCCTGTAACCATGTTTCTTGTATATTCTACGTGCCCCGGAGTATCGGCAATAATGTAACTTTTCTTTGCAGTCGAAAAATAAATATGCGCAACATCAATCGTGATTCCCTGCTCTCTTTCTGCTACCAAACCATCTGTTGCCAAAGAAAAATCAAGGTAATCGTATCCTTTTTGTTTACTGCTTTTTTCGATTGCTTCTATTTTATCAGTTGTCAATGATTTTGTATCATACAATAATCTCCCGATCAAAGTACTCTTTCCATCATCTACACTTCCTGCTGTTGCTATTTTTAAAACGTCCATTCTTTTTATGTTGTTGGTTGTTGGTTTATGGTTGTTGGTTTTCTAAAACATCAACTAAAACCATCAAAATATTTAATCTGCTTTTTTTTGTTATTGTTGTAATTATTGAAGTTTTCAGCTATCAACTAAAAACTATCAACCAACAACTTAAAAATATCCTTGTTGTTTTCTCTTTTCCATTGCAGCTTCAGAACGTTTGTCATCGATTCTAGCTCCTCTTTCAGAAATAGTTGACGATCTGATTTCGCCTACCACTTCTTCGATTGTTGCGGCGTAAGATTCAACGGCAGCTGTACAGCTCATATCTCCAACGGTTCTGAAGCGAACAATTCTTTCTTCGATTTGTTCGTCTTCTTCTTGGTACACAAAAGGAGAATGCGACCAGATTAAACCGTCTCTCAAAAAAACTTTTCTTTTATGTGAGAAATAGATTGACGGAATCTCGATTTTTTCTTTCTCGATATAACTCCAAACATCTAATTCTGTCCAGTTTGAAATTGGGAAAACACGAACGTTTTGTCCATTTTCAATTTTTCCATTTAAAATATCAAACAACTCAGGTCTTTGATTTTTCTCGTCCCATTGTCCGAAATCATCACGAACAGAGAAAATACGTTCTTTAGCTCTTGCTTTTTCTTCATCACGACGCGCACCACCAATACAAGCATCAAACTTAAATTCTTCAATTGCATCTAAAAGTGTTGTAGTCTGCAAGCTGTTACGGCTTGAATATTTTCCAGTTTCTTCCACTACTTTTCCTTCATCAATAGCATCCTGAACATTACGAACGATCAACTCTAAACCTAATTCTTCTACCAATTTATCTCTGAAAGCAATTGTTTCAGGGAAATTGTGTCCTGTATCAACGTGTAATAGAGGAAACGGAATCTTAGCAGGGAAAAATGCTTTTTGCGCTAAACGCACTAATGTGATAGAATCTTTTCCTCCTGAGAAAAGTAAAACCGGTTTGTCAAACTGTGAAATTACTTCTCTGAAAATGTATATCGCTTCACTCTCTAAAGCGTTTGTTTTTAATACTGAACTCATTGTTTTTTTGTTTGATATTTTATGTTGTGAAAATTTTGTTTCAGGTTTAAGTTTCATATTTTCGCCTAGTCTAAAATCTTCACTCTTTATTATATTCTCTTTATTCTCTCTTCAATAGATAAAATCTATTATTTTTTATCACCTCTCCCCCCGGATTAAAATCCGGCGCTACAATATGGATCGTTCCTTCGGAACTTTAAATCTATTTTCTTTGCTATTGCTTCTTTCTTCTACTTACTCTTTTTTCGCACTGTGAAGCCCACACTCTTTATGGCTTGATTCCCACCACCATCTTCCGGCTCTGATGTCTTCTCCAGGAAAAATGGCTCTGGTACAAGGTGCACAACCAATACTTACGAAACCTTGTTTGTGTAAAGCGTTTTGAGGAACATTGTTTTCTGATAAATACGTTTCAACTTCTTCTAAAGTCCATTTTAGCAACGGATTGAATTTGATGATTTCGAAGTTTCCGTCGTATTCAAACAAGTTTAGATCTTGTCTGTTTTCTGATTGTTCTGCTCTTAAACCCGTAATCCAAACTGAGTTTCCTGATAAAGCTTTTCTTAACGGAACTACTTTTCGAATAAAACAGCACTCTTTTCTGTTTTCAACTGAATCGTAAAAGCTGTTTGGTCCTTTTGCTTTTAGTAAATTTTCTACAGCAGGCGCTTCTGGAAAAAAAACTTCAATAGGTCTTTTATACTTTTTTAATGTTTTGTGAAAAACGTCATACGTTTCCTGAAATAATCTTCCTGTGTCTAAAGTAAAAACAGTAATATCTGTGTTACTTTTTGCAATAAAATCAGTAATTACCTGATCTTCCTGCCCAAAAGAAGTCGAAAAAATTACTTTTCCCGGAAATTCTTCTGCTAAAAAAACTAAGGTTTCGTCAAGTGAGAAATCTTTCGTTTTCTCTAATAATTCTTGTACAATAATCGCACTCATAATCTCTTTCTCCCTATCTAAAGAATTATAATAATTTAGATAATGTTTTTAAACTCAATAATATAATTAGAACTCCAACAGCAACCATCATTGGTTTTCTTTTGATTTTATTTACTAAATAAGCTGCTAAAGGTGCTGAAAATACTCCTCCTAAAATCAGTCCTATAATAACCTGCCAGCCGTGGATTCCTCCAAAAAGCATAAATGTGATACCGCTTGCAAATGAAATGGCAAACTCTGCAGCATTTACAGAACCAATAGTATATCTTGGGTTTCTTCCTCTTCCTAATAAAGTTGAAGTCACAATTGGCCCCCAGCCTCCGCCTCCAACAGAATCCATAAATCCGCCGAAAACTGCTAAAGCACCTAATTTTTTAGTTTTCTTTTTTACAATATTCTTTTTTAACGCTTTTCTGATAATGATAACTGCCAAAATAATCATGTAAACTGCAATAAATGGCTTAATAACATCGCCATTAATTACGTCTGACAACAAATAAGCTCCTGTAATAGAACCTAAAACTCCCGGAATCAATAAATGCTTTACCAGTTTTTTATTGATGTTCCCAAAACGATGGTGAGAAAGTGCCGATGCGCCCGTTGTAAACATTTCAGAAACGTGAACTGCGGTACTGCTCATAACCGGCGGTACTCCATAAGCCAATAAAAATGAGGTTGAAGTAGCTCCATATCCCATTCCCAGTGTTCCGTCTACCAATTGAGCAAAAACTCCAATGGCAAAAAACACTAAAAATTCCTGATTGAATCCTGCTACAAATCCGTCCCAGGAAAATTCAGCGTGATGCTTGTATATTAAAGTGAATAATAAACCTACTAGTAAAACAACAGGAATTCCAATCCAAAGCTTCTCTTTAAAAGAGGCTGTATTATTTATTTTCAGTTCTTTCTCCATATTAAAAAGTTTAAATTTGCTTCAAAAAACCATTACCCTATCGGGTTAATAGATTACTTTGCAAAAATACTACTTATTTCTAAATTACAAAGCAATATTATTATTTTTTTGAGCCTTCAATTAGTCATTTATTACATTCTAAAAGAGTATATTAAGAATTATGCAGTATAATTTCACAAATAATGCCGTATTGCAGGATATTTCAACAATTTAGACGTCAAAAATATTTGGTAATTAAATACATTTTCTAATCTCTATAAAATCGATAGGATTATTATAAAATTATTGTATTTTAGCCCCAAACTTTTATTTATGGATTTTCAAATAGGTCTTGTAATTGCAGGATTAGCCGTTGGTTTTATTGTTGGACTGACCGGAGTTGGCGGCGGTTCCTTAATGACTCCAATTTTATTATACTTCAATATTCCGCCAACAACCGCTGTAGGAACCGATTTATTATATGCCGCATTTACTAAAGCTGGAGGCGTTTTTGTTCACAATAAAAAAGGGAACATAAACTGGAAAATTACAGGCTGGCTTACTCTTGGCAGCGTTCCAGCAGCTTTAGTTACTTTATGGATTTTAAACAGTATTAAAACTGATATTGAAACAATAAATCGTGTTATTAAATATAGTTTGGGCTGGGCTTTATTGTTCACATCAATCGCTATTATATTTAAAAATAAAATTTTAAAATATTCTCAAAAACATGCCGGAGATAAATTTCACAGTGAAAGTACCACACAAAATATGCTCACGATTGCAATTGGAGTTTTACTAGGCGCAACTGTAACTTTAACTTCTATTGGAGCAGGAGCTTTAGGAACTGTAACTTTATTTTTCCTTTATCCATTACTGCCAACACCTCGTTTAGTTGGAACCGAAATTGCACATGCTGTTCCTCTCACATTGGTTGCCGGAATTGGTCATGCTTCAATGGGAAATTTAGACATAGCTTTATTAGGACAATTACTAATGGGATCTCTTCCCGGAATCTATATGGGAAGTATGTTAAGCGGAAAAGTTCCTGATCAGTTTCTTAGAAATGCCATAGCTGTAATGCTTTTTATGGCCGGATATAAATTGATTTTTTAAAACTAAAATTTCTTAAAAAATAAAAAAGACCATTTCAAATTTAGAAATGGTCTTTTTTATTATGGATTAACTAATTCTTAGAACGCAATATCTGCTAAAGAATTACTTTCTAATATTTTGAGTGTATTATCACGAACTTCTGTCATTAACCGTCTTGCAGCACAAGTAGATTCGTCATCGCAGTCGTCGCATTTTTCGTAGAAATTATGGCTTGCACATGGAAGCAGCGCAATTGGACCTTCTAAAATACGGTATACTTTAGCCATACTAATATCTTTCGGGTCTTTAATTAAATAGTAACCACCGCCTTTTCCTTTTTTGGCACCAAGAAATCCTGAATTTCGAAGTAATAATAAAATACTTTCCAGAAATTTAATCGAAATATGTTCACTTTTGGCTATTTCGGCAATTTGTACAGGTTCGTTATTTTCTCTCCTGGCTAAATATGTAAGGGCTTTAATTCCGTATTTTGTCTTCTTTGAAAGCATTTTTATATTTTAGATGAGACTGTAAATTTTAGATTTTTTCTAAAACAAACAAACTTCATATTTTTCTGCAACAAAAATAGTCTTTTTAAATGAGAAAAATAACAGACGAATAGTTAAATTCTACCAATTCTATCAAATTACTTCTTTACTTCCTATTAAATTAAATTCATGAAATATTTTAATTTCTTCATCCAATGCTTTTTTATTAACCACATAAGTATGAGAAATAGAATCATGCCAGCCTCGTGAACCACCTAAAAAAGTAAATGCATCAAACGGGATAAAACGACATAAATTTCTTTTAAAAATAGTTCCAAAGTCAGGTTTTTGACCGTTTTCATCAACCACAATAGTTCCGGTAATAAATTTCCCTATTGATCTTGAAAATAAGCCTTCCATCACTAGATAATAAATTAATGAAATAAAAAGAGCAATAACATTCCATCCAAAATCTCCCATATTATCCATCCACACTCCAATTTCTGTAAATCCTAAACCTATTAAAATTCCCAAAAAAAGTGCTGTTATCACAAAAAGAATTATAAAAGCAAAAAGATCTATAATATAATTTAAAAACCGTGCTCCAACAGAAGCTAATAGTTTATCATCAAGAATGTAAGTGGATTGACTCATGGTTATATGGTTAATTTTGACTGTATTAGTTTTTCTTCCGAAACAAAAATATAATTTTTACTCAAGTATCACTCAAAAAGAATGACGATTTTTAACAGTAATAAATTTACAGTCAAAAATCGTCACTAATATATAATTTGAATTCTTAAATCTAAGAGATTTATCCAAGCGCTTGTTTTAAATCGGCAATTACATCTTCTACAGTTTCTAAACCTACAGAAACACGAACCAAACCTTGCGTGATTCCTACTGCTAATTGATCTTCTTCAGATAATTTACTGTGTGTTGTCGATGCCGGATGCGTTACGATTGTTCTTGTATCTCCAATATTTGCAGATAATGAGCAAAGTTCGATTGAATTCAGAAATTTTCTTCCTGCTTCGATACCACCTTTAATTTCAAATGCAATAATGTTTCCACCTGCTTTCATTTGCTTTTTAGCAATTTCATACTGTGGATGCGATTTCAAGAACGGATATTTTACGCTGTTTACATTCGGATGACTTTCTAAAAACTCAGCTACTTTTAAAGCATTTTCGCAGTGTCTGTCTACACGAACGGCTAAAGTTTCTAAACTTTTTGAAAGAACCCAGGCATTAAATGGTGATAATGCCGGTCCTGTATTTCTTGAAAACAAATAAATCTGTCTGATCAAATCGGCATTTCCTACTGTTACCCCGCCTAAAACGCGTCCTTGTCCGTCGATTAATTTTGTAGCAGAATGAATTACTAAATGCGCCCCAAATTTAATTGGCTGTTGTAAATATGGCGTTGCAAAACAGTTGTCGATAATTAAAATCAAGTTGTGTTTTTTGGCAATATTTCCTAACAATTCTAAATCGATAACATCTACTCCGGGATTTGTTGGAGATTCGGCGTATAAAATTTTAGTGTTTGGCTTGATGAAACTTTCGATTGTTTCCGGCTTATTAATTTCGAAATAAGAAGTTTCGATATTCCATTTTGGAAAATAAGTCATAAACAAAGCGTGAGTAGAACCAAAAACACTGCTTGCAGAAACGATATGATCGCCTGAATTCAATAAACCGGCAAAAGTAGAATATACAGCAGCCATTCCTGTTGCGAATGCATAACCAGATTCAGCTCCTTCCATTTTGCAGATTTTCTCCACAAACTCAGTTGTGTTTGGATTGCTGAAACGGCTGTAAATATTTCTTTCTTTTTCTTCTGTAAAAGAAGCTCTCATATCTTCGGCATCTTCAAAAACAAAGCTTGATGACAGGTACAAAGGCACCGAATGTTCTAAATATTGTGATCTTTCTAATTGTGTTCTAATGGCTTGTGTTTCAAAACCAAATTCTTCTGTATTCATTGTGTTGTTTTTTTTTGTTTTTTGAACGGTTATTTCGCGGAGATTCACAAAGTGAACACAGAGTTTCGCAAAATAATCTTTCTAGTTTTTTTTCAATTAACAGAGAATTATCTAATTCCCTAATTGACTAATTTTCTAATTCTATAAAGCTTCGTTGTTCAAGATAACTTTGTATTTAATTGTTGCTGTTGGTTCAACTGTTTTGGCAACTGAACAGTATTTTTCAAAAGAAAGCTGCGCTGCTTTTTTTGCTTTTTCCGGGTTGATTTCTCCTTCTAAATAGAAAACCACATCGATTTCTTTAAAAGGTTTTGCTTCTTCAATCTGCACTCGTGTTCCTTCAACCTCAGCGTTAAAAGAAGTGATTTCCTGGCGCTGTTTCTTTAAAATCGAAATCATATCAATAGCGCTGCATCCTGCAACTCCCATTAAAACTAATTCCATTGGACTTGCACCTAAATCGCTTCCGCCAAATTCAGCTCTGCTGTCAACGTCAACTATGTGTCCGCGTTCATTTTTTACTTTAAAATGAAATGCGTCATTTACTCTGTTAAGTGTTACTTTCATTGTGTTGTTATTTTTTTGTTTTGTTTGAATTCAAATCTTAAATCTATCCCGATAGCTATCGGGACTAAAATCTGCAATCTAAAATCAATTATCCTTTATCAGATAATCTCAAAATATCTCCAAAAACTCCTCTTGCTGTTACGGCAGAACCTGCACCGGCTCCCTGAATAACGATTGGACGATCTCCGTAAGATTCTGTATAAATTTCGAAGAAAGAATCTGAACCTTTTAATCCGCCTAATGCAGTATCTGAAGGTACTGAAACTAATTTTACTTCTAAATTTCCTTTGTCATTCTGCAAATCTCCAGACAATTCACCAATATATCTTAATACGTGATTTGGCTGTTGTTCTGCTTTTATCTTCGCATAAATTGGGTCAAATTCTTTTAATTTTGTCAAGAAATCGGCAGCGCTTCCTTCACGTAAGTGCTCCGGAATTAAATTTTGAATTGAAATTTCTTCAAACTCATTTTGCAAATCTAATTCTCTTGCCAGAATCAATAATTTTCTTCCCACATCATTTCCGCATAAATCTTCACGCGGATCTGGTTCTGTATATCCGTTATCAATTGCTTCCTGCAGAATTTCGCTGAACGGAGCATCTTTTGCAGAAAAATTATTGAATAAATAACTTAATGTTCCTGAGAAAACACCTTTAATTTTTGTGATATTTTCTCCTGAAAGGTGAAGCAGTTTAATTGTATCAATTAACGGTAATCCAGCTCCAACATTGGTTTCGTACAAATAATTCTTTTGATTTTCTGCTAAAGCTTTTCTCAATTCTTTATAGAAACCATACGTTAAAGTATTAGCGACTTTATTTGACGAAATTAAGTCGAAACTGCTTTCTACCAGTGTAACATAGTTTTCTACAAATGAAGCACTCGCTGTATTATCAACTGCAATTAAGTTCTCTAAATGGTACTCATTTGCATAATCAATAATGTCCTGAATCGTATATGATTCGCCTTTTGTTTCAATATCGTTTTTCCAGCTTGAAGTTACGCCATTTTTATTTAAAAGCAGTTTTTTAGAGTTTGCGATAGCAAAAACATTCAGCTTAATATCTTTTCGTTTTTCGATTGCAGAAGCCGATTCTAAAATTTGATTAATCAAAGTTCCGCCCACTAATCCGTGACCGAAAATCGCAATGTTGATTTTTTTAGAAACTCCAAAAATCTCTCCGTGAATTACGTTTAAGGCTTTGTTTAATTCTTCTTTTTTAACAACCAAACTCACGTTTTTACCTGTAACGGTATTGTTGAATAAAATTGGAACTATTTTATTTTTAATTAAAGCTGTATACGGTTTATGGAATGTACTTAAATCCTGCCCGATGATAGAAATTACCGAAACATTATCAGTCACTGTAATTTGGTTTACATCTTTAGAATAAAAGTCGTTTTCGAACTCTTTTTCTAATTCAACCATTGCAAGAGTTGCTTTGTCTTTAGCCACAACTAATCCAATTCCTCTTTCAGAAGAACCTTGCGAAATGATGCTTACGCTGATGTTGTGATCGCCCATTACTTTAAAAATTCGGGCATCGACTCCGGCTTTTCCAAGCAATCCGCGTCCTTCAAGATTTACAAGAGATACGTTTTCTAAAACAGAAAGGGTTTTAATTCCTTCTTTTGCAGAATTAGAAGTGATTAAAGTTCCGTGATTTTCGTGATTGAATGTATTTAAAATACGAAGGGGAATGTTTTTTTCTAATAAAGGAATTATCGTTTTGGCATGCAGAATTGTTGCTCCAAAATTGGCTAATTCATTTGCCTCATTAAACGATAAAAATTCGATTTTTTTAGCATCGGCAACTAAATCTGGATTTGCTGTATAGATTCCGTCAACGTGTGTAAAGTTTTGAAGTTCTTCGGCATCCAGATAATTAGCAATTAACGAAGCTGTATAATTGCTTCCGTTTCTTCCTAAAGTTGTGGTGTCGTTGTTGTTGTTTGAACCAATAAAACCGGTAACGATATTTACTGTTTCACCATTATGAAGTTTGAAATAATTGATAACGTTTTTCTTTGAAAGCTGTTCTAAAGGCTGGGCATCGCCAAATTTAGAATCTGTTTTCAACAATTCTCTCGTATCGACAAAATTGGCAGGAATTCCTTTTTCAATTAAAATTGAAGTCAATAATTTAGCCGAAAGCAATTCTCCTTTTGACAAAATCTGATCTTTAATTTTATTGCTGTAATCACCAATAAGACTAACTCCTTCAAATAATTTATCTAAAATATTGAATTCCTCAGATAAATCTACCTGCGGATAATCTGAAGTCTGGTATGCTTTAAAACTTTCTAATAAAGGCTTATAATTACCGTTTTTAGCAGCAATTCTTAAGATATCTTCTAATTCATCTGTCGCATTTCCTCGGGCAGAAACGACTACGGCAATTTGCTCGCCTTGATTTACTTTATCTGAAATGATTGAAACTACTTTGTTAAGTCCTTCTCCGTTTGATAATGATTTACCTCCAAATTT
This sequence comes from Flavobacterium sp. 22659, assembly GCF_052044235.1. Lineage (NCBI taxonomy): Bacteria > Pseudomonadati > Bacteroidota > Flavobacteriia > Flavobacteriales > Flavobacteriaceae > Flavobacterium > Flavobacterium sp. 22659. The sequence continues at coordinate 14,348 of NZ_JBQEMU010000007.1, read as the reverse complement.
TAATACTTTCATTTTATTTTGCTATTGTTTCTGCCTTAAAAATATCGGCAAGTAAATGATCTAATTGTTTGTACTCGATTAAAAAAGCGTCATGTCCGTGAACCGAATCAATCTCGCTGTAAAAAACATTGTTTTTAAATTTCTTTAATTCATTGTAGGTTTCCAGATTTTCTTTTGGTGTAAAAAACAAATCTGAGTTGATAGCCACGATATGAATCGCAGCATTTGATTTGGATATTAACGTTTCGAAATCTTCACTATTTCTGGTAATATCGATGGTTTTAAGCAATTGGTTCATCAATTTATAAGATGACAACTGGTATCGCTGCTGCAATTTTTTGCCATGATGTGCCAGCCAGCTTTCTATATTAAAAATCAAAAGATCCTGATTGATGGTTCGCTGAAATTTTTCTTTAAATGATTCCGGAGAACGGTAACACAACATAGCGTGTATTCTGGCATCTTCGATTGGTCTCGAAGAATTGTTTAAAATTTGTTCTTGCAGGAAACAGTTGGCAATCATCCAGTCAGTCGATTTCCAATCGGTAGCAATAGGAATTAAATGTTCTGTAATGTTGGGTTCCAGAGCCAGAATTTCCCAAGCGATTCCTCCGCCGACAGAACCGCCTATTATGGCAAAAACTTTTTCAATATGCAGTGCTTTTAATCCTTTGATGAAGATTTTGGCAATATCTCTGGTTGTAAAATCCTGATAATTCTCGATTATAAACGAATCGGTTCCGTTTCCGGGAACATTAAATGCTAAAACGGTATATTGATTGGTATCGATAGTTTTGGCTTCGCCGATTAGATCACTCCACCAGCCATTTTCGCCGGTAACTTGTGCGTTTCCGGTTAAGGCATGATTAACCAAAACAATTGGAGCTGTATACAACGGTTTTCCGGAAAGTGTAAAACTTAACGGTAACGATTGATACAGTGCACCACTTTCGGTGATGAAATCTTGAATTATAATGGGACTTGGTATATTTTCCAATTTCAAATCTTTTTACTTTTTGATTTGTATGTGGAAATATTAGAAAGAAAGTCTAGAGTTGAAACTAGAAAAATTCTTGTTGTTATCTTTCCACGTTTGGGCGTGGTAGAATGCAGCACCTTCTTCGAATTAACGAAGGGTTGCTAAGGATTCATCGGGTCTAATCCCTCCTCCTTTCTTTATAACATTTTCAATACGTTTTTGAACTTAACGGTGCAAATTAACTACTAATTTCTTAAACTAACAAATTTTATCGAAACTGATTATTCAATTTCTTAAACATAATTCAATCAGAAACTATTGTACGCACAAAATTACCGAACGTTATGCCCAGTAATGTTATGCAGGTTTCAGCCCTGTATGATGGTACTTTTCAACTTAGATGAAAAGCGTTTCATTTTCTTTAGAATACATCAAAAACAATAATGAATTTGGTGCTTTTTTTACCGCTTTTTTATCTGTTTCAGTTATTCCAAAACTTGGGTGGATCAATTCATTTGCTGGCGGCGGATTGTTTCTTTCAGTTTTTGTACTTCTGAATTTTTTTCTTAAGTAGTTAATTGCGCTCATGATGTTTAAGTTTATGTTAGTTATTTTTTAATCTTTATGTTTACTTTAATTCTTTGTTATGATGCTAAATGGAATAAAAAAACCCTTTTGGATTTTTAATACCAAAAGGGTCTAAGTTTTATACAACTTATATATACTTTTAGTATCAACAGACGCATACACAAATACGTGCGACATTGAACATCTTGTTCATCTGTAGGGACTTATTCATTTGTGATTTGACTGTTATTTTTAAAAAATCTTGCATTTAGTATTTTTTATAAACTTTTTTGATGTGATTAAAATCGAAAAAGTGTTTTTGTCTATTTTAACAATTATTACTGCTTTTTTAACAGTTCTAACTTGTCTTACAAATTTGCGAATATTTTTTTAATATTGCAAGTTATAAAAGCTTATTTTTTCTTAAAAAACGTTAAAAAACAGCTTTTTATCGTTAAAAAACATCTTACAAAATTACAATTTGAATTAAAGAAGGTTAAATCCTACAAAAAATATCTAACTTTCTATTTCAATCTGTCAAAGAACTATGTAATATTGAAAACCACTAAAGCCAGACTGCTTCTTTATTTTTTATTTTTTCTGCAACTTTTAGAATATCGGTTATTAAACCTCTCGAAATTGCCTGTTTGCACGGTGATGCACTTTGAAGCACAATTGGAGTATTAGCATATGATTGTGTGTAAATTTCGAAAATAGAATCTGAACCTTTTAACTGGCCAATTGCTGATGTTACAGGTTCTGATACTAATTTTACTTCCAGCGTATTTTTCTCGACATCAAATTCTCCAATATATCGTAAGACGTGATTGTCTTTTTGGGTTATTTTGGCAATTTTAAATGATTTATCAATAGCATCTTTATTCAGTATTCCATTTTTTTCTAAGTGTTCTTCTCTTATCAGAGGATGAATTTTGATATCTGAAAATTCGAATTCTTTTCCTATTTCTCTCGTCAGGATCAATAATTTTCTGGCTGTATCATTTCCAGACAGATCTTCTTTAAATGTAGAACGCATTAATCCGAGAAGGCTGGCATCTTTTAAAATAGAGGAAAAAGTGTTTTCTTCGGCAGAAAAACGATTAAATACATAACTCAGGTTATCTGAAAACACACCTCGTATTTTGGTTATTTTTTCTCCTGAATAATACAAATCTCTTAATGTCTGCAAAACCGGAAATCCTGTATCTACAGAGGTTTCATACAAGAATTCTTTGTCGTATTTTTTAAGATTTTCTCTTATTTTTTTATAGAGATCAATTGGGAGAGTATTGGCTTTTTTATTTACAGCCACGATATTGAATCCGTTTTCGATTAAAGTATTATAATGACCAATCAATTCGTCGCTTGCAGTGGCATCAACGGCAATAAGATTTTCGAATTCGTTTTCTTTTGCAAATTCAATAATATCTTCGACTCTAAACGGAACAGCCAATTCTCTAAAATTGGTTTCCCAGGCATATCCAACACCTTCTTTCTCGAAAAAGGCTACTGTAGAATTGGTGATAATAGGAAAATGAAAATCAACATTTTTGCTTTGCAGAAAAAACTCCTGACTTTCGATAATCTGATTGATTAATGTGCTTCCTATATTTCCTATTCCAAATAGGATGATATTTATTTTAAGCTTTGACATAATTTTAATTTTTAAAATATATCTGTATTATGATTTTCTTTTCATAAAAAATCACCTCTAGCAGAACTCACGCTGCTAAAGGCAATTTTTCAAACAAAAAACAAAAAAACCTAATTCTTATTGATGCTGTACTGCGATTGGGTTACGCTTTCAAAAACCGCTTGTAAGTCGGCAATTAAATCTTCAACATCTTCTATTCCAACAGAAAGTCGGACTAAATCTTTTGATACTCCTGTAGCCAATTGGTCTTCTTCAGACAATTGCTGGTGAGTAGTGCTTGCAGGGTGTATAATCAGCGATTTTGTGTCGCCAATATTGGCCAAAAGCGAGAATAACTTCGTTTCGTCTACTACTTTTTTAGCAGCGTCAAAACCTCCTTTTAATCCAAAGGTGATAATACCGCTTTGCCCTTCCGGAAGGTATTCTTTGGCTAAATCATAATATTTATTTGATTTCAAACCTGGATAATTTACCCAGACTACCTCATCTTGTTTTTCTAACCATTCGGCCAGAACCAAAGCATTTTCACTGTGTTTTTTAATTCGGATTGGAAGTGTTTCTAATCCCTGAATTATCTGAAAAGCATTAAACGGACTCAAAGCAGCTCCAAAATCTCGTAATCCTTCGATTCGTGCTTTTGCAATAAAGGCTGCATTTCCTAAAGCTTCGTGATATACTAATCCGTGATATCCTGCAGATGGTTCTGTAAATTCAGGAAATTTTCCGTTAGCCCAGTCAAAGTTTCCGGCATCGATAATTACACCGCCTAATGATGTTCCGTTTCCGGCTATATATTTAGTTAATGAGTGAATTACAATATCGGCACCATATTTAATTGGGTTTAACAAATAAGGTGTCGCAACTGTATTGTCTACTATAAATGGCACTTTAAATGCTTTGGCTTCTGCCGAAATTGCTTTTAAGTCTAATACGTCTAATTTTGGATTTCCTAAAGATTCTACAAAAAATGCTCTGGTATTTTCTTTTGCTGCTTTAGTAAAATTTTGTGGATCTGAAGGATCTACAAAAGTGGTTGTAATTCCTAAACGAGGTAATGTTACACTTAATAGGTTGTAAGTACCGCCGTATAAACTATTTGATGCTACGATATGATCGCCGGCTCTTAATAAAGTTAATAAAGTGGTAGAAATTGCTGATGCTCCAGATGCCGTAACTACAGCTCCAATACCGCCTTCGAGTGTGGCAAGTCTCTGTTCTAAAACATCGTTTGTTGGGTTATTTAATCTGGTGTAAATAAATCCGGCTTCGGCAAGACCAAATAAATTGGCCGCATGATCGGCGTTATTAAATACGTATGATGATGTCTGGTAAATTGGAACTGCTCTTGTTCCAGAATTTTTAGTAACATCGTGTCCTGCGTGTAATGCGTTTGTTGCAAATTTTTGTGTGCTCATGATTTCTTAGTTTTTTAGGTATTGTTAATACTATTATATATTGTTATCTGATTGTAATTAAATTTTGTGGTGATTAAGCAAAAGAAAATTCTCCTTCTGTTTCAAGATCATACATTTGAAACAGTAATGATTTTTGAACTTTTCTATCCTGTTCTGAATTGATTCTTGTGATTTCTTTTGTTAGATTTTCTGATTTGTTATTGTCATTTTGAGAATCGTTTCTCAATAAATATTCTACTGCTATGGAATTTAATGTCTTCATGATTTTTAATTTAAAGTGTTGAAATGAAAAAAGCCCTTTCGGATGGCGACCAAAAGGGCTTATAGTGTAACTATAACAAAGATTGTATCTTTTACTTTTGGCAACAGCAAGGTTGGATGCACATTTGCATCATACTACAACACATCATATTTTTTCCTGCTATTGTTTTCATTTCTATTTAAAATTTAATTCCTTTTTAAACTCGACTAGTTTGATAGAGTAAATGTAATATTTATTTGTTTAACTGCCAAATAAAATTTTGATATTTAACATTAAATTTTTGTAAGTCACTAAAATCAAACCTTTCAGCTCACTAAATTATTCTGAAAGGTTAGCCACAGATTAAAAAGATTACATTGATTTTAAAAATCAGCGCTAATTCGTTTAATCTTTATAATCTGTGGTCTATTCTTTTACTTTAAAATTTAAAACTTAAACGTGCAAAACCAAATCTTCCGTTTAATCCAAATTGCGATACAGCTCTTGAATATGCAAACTGATTTGCGTTTGTTAAGTCTGTACTTGGCGCCGGAGATAAAGTTGGAGTTGTGTTTGTAAAAGCCGGAGTCGAAGGATTATTTCTGTCCGGATAAACATCTCCTATATTATTAAATCCAACGGTTGCTCTAAAATGTTCGTTTATCTGGTATCCGAACGACAAATCAGTTACTAATTTTGCGCTGTATTCCGGATGTTCGTAAACAGAAGAAAATCCATCTAAATTAACATCTGTTGCTCCCGGATCTGTTACTTTTCCAAAATAACTGTTTCTTAAATATATATCCAGTTTTTTGATACTGAAAGTCGTTGTTAGGTTTGCTTTTAATTTCGGAATTGCTTCTTCTAAATAAATTCGGCTTGACTCAGGAAAAAATGAATATATATAAGGATCGCCGCCTGCATCAATAATAGACTGTGGTACATTTAAAGCGCCTACTCTTTTTGTTTCATTAAAACTTAAAGCAAAATCATTTCTAATTACAAAATCCTGAATTACATCATATTTTTGAGAAATTACTAAATCAATTCCTTTTGTTTCTGAGTCAATTCCATTTGTCCAGAACGAAGCTCTCTCAACACCTTTTAAATCAAATGCCTGTTGAAACAATGTCAAAGCATCTTTTTGTGTCTGCGATGTTGCTGCATTTATCTGCGCATCTGTTGGTCTAGCATATTGTCCTGATAAAACAATTCTGTCGTTGATTCTTGTATAATAAGCATCTGTAGAAATTGTAATGTTTGCTTCTGGAATTTTAAATGTAAATCCTGTGCTGATGCTTTTTGATTTTTCTGGTTTTAAATTTTCTACACCAATACTTTTTGCCGCCTGAGAATCATTTGTAAAATATCCAACCTGATAAGGCGAACCATTAATGAATTGGGTAGAACTGCTTTCAAAATATTTTTGCTGTAATGATGGCGCTCTAAAACCTGTCTGCCCTGAAACTCTCCAATTGATATTATCTGTTAATTTTAAAAGAGAAGCTAATTTAAAAGTAACTGTACTTCCAAAATCTGAATAGTTTTCATAACGTGCCGCTCCGTTTACCAGCCATTTTTCGGTTGCATTCAACTCTAAATCAATGTAGGCAGCGCCGCTTTGTCTGTCTTTTTCTTTAGCATCTGAAGGCTGAAATCCTGAGAATCCCTGCGCTCCTGCTCCACGTTTGTTACCAAAGAAATCAGTAACAATTAAAGGTGAAGTACTTGGTAAAATTCCGGTTACCAAAGCTCCGTTTACATCATATAATCCGTATGAAGCTTCTTCTCCAGCTTTAATTTCGTAATTTTCATATCTAAATTCTCCTCCAAAAGCAACATTCAGTCCAGAAAGAACATCAAGCTTTTTACTGAAATCTAAATTGGTTGTGCTTTGTAAAAATGAAACTTTTCCGGCATCAAAACTCAAAGGTGAATTGGTTCCTAAAGTCGCATTGATAGTATTGTTTACATCATAATTAAATGAATTGGTTCCTAAATTGGTGCTTAAATCTGTATCGAAGCCTAAAATATTTGTAGTAACTCCAAGTGCAGCCGAAGCATCTAAAATCTTAGATTCAATTTCTGGTAAAAATCCGTTTTGATACACTTGCGTGAAAGTTCCTGAACCGTTTGGCAGTCTGTTAAAAGCATACGATTTCCCATTTCTATAAGAGATTCCTCCAAATGAATATAGTGAAGTTGTTTCGGTTAAAGGATATTTTGCATTATAATATGCCTGTCCCGAAGCCAATTCTGACTGTCCTACACTCATATTATAATCTGCTCTTTGCTGTCCTCTGTAAGCTAACTCATTATTAGTAACATCAAAATTAAGTGCTGTCTGCATTTGAGCAATTGTTGTTGCCGATGCAATTGCATTTTGCTGTGCTGTTGTAAAATAACTTACCTGCGGCGCATATTGCTGCAGCGAACTTATAATTTGTGCCGAATTTCCAGTCGTATTAATATTACTGAACAATGAATTGATTTCGACTCCATTTTGAGCCGCTCTGTTTTCTACAGCATTATAAGCATTAAAAATTCCGTTATTTCTAATTCCTGCCCTGCTTGTTGCCTGTCTTGTTACACCAACAGCAGTTAGGTTTAAATAACTTCCGGGTTTTCCTAAAGAAGTTCCGTAATTTAAATCAATCTGGGTTGTTTGTCCATCAGAACCGCCTTTAAAGTTATTTGAACCTGATGACAAGTTAGCTCCATACTGAACTCCTCCTGAAAGATAGTTGGCATTTTTCTTTAATACAATATTGATAACTCCTGCAATAGCATCTGAACCGTATTGTGCTGCCGCACCATCTCTTAAAACTTCAATTCTTTCAATTGCAAAAGATGGAATGGCATTTAAATCTGTTCCTACAGATCCCCTTCCTGGCGATCCGTTTATGTTTACCAGTGCGCTGGTGTGCCTGCGTTTTCCGTTTACTAAAATTAAAACCTGATCTGGTCCTAAACCTCTTAATTGCGCCGGATCAACGTGATCTGTTGCATCGGCAGTTGATGTTGCGTTACTTGTAAAAGATGGCGCAACATAATTTAAAATTTGAGTTACGCTGGTTTGCGGCGCTCCTTTTGTAATATCGGCAATATTAAAAACATCAACCGGAACCGGCACATCTGTTTTTACTCTGTTCTTACTTCTTGATCCAATTATGGTTACTTCTGACAATTCATTATTCTTCAAAGAATCCTGCTCGGTTTTGTTGTCCTGAGCATAAAGGCCTGAAAATGTCACAAGACCCAAAACGATTAGTACATTTTTTTTCATTTCTTTTTAGTGATTAATTTGTTTTTGGCTTAAAAGACTTACAGTTTTTTCGGTTTGAAACAAAAAAAAACCTCTGCGGCGGGCAGAGGTTCTATTATATTGTTGAAAAAAATCTACAATAGAGTCTCTGCGGAGAATTCCGGCATCTTACAAGACATCATATTGCAAACTGTAAATTTCATTTTTGTTCTGTGATTTTAACAAGGCAAATTTGCGAACTATTTTTTAATCAGCCAAACAAAAATCAAAATATTTTCTATTACCCTATCAAAATAGTATGCTTTTGTTAAATTTCTGCTATAAAAAATAAAAAAAGTTGAACTTTAATTTGCAAATCAAAATGGTTTTATACCTTTGCACGCGAATACAGAGGAAAAATTTGAACTGATTGCAACCTCTTCATAATGAAACGGTTCATTATGGATGCCGAAATAAAGATTTTGGTAGTAAAAAATGCTAAAGCAGGAACTCTCCTTTAGCACTTTCAGCAATTACTTTTCCTCGCTTAATGTTAATTTAATAAATTATTATGGCTTATTTATTTACGTCAGAATCTGTTAGTGAAGGGCATCCAGACAAAGTTGCAGATCAAATTTCGGATGCTTTAATTGATAACTTTTTGGCATTTGACGCTGATTCGAAAGTAGCTTGTGAAACATTGGTTACTACAGGTCAGGTTATTTTAGCAGGTGAGGTAAAATCAAATACTTATCTTGATGTACAACAAATTGCACGTGAGGTAATCCGTAAAATTGGATATACTAAAAGTGAATATATGTTTGAGGCAAATTCTTGTGGAATTTTATCAGCTATTCACGAGCAGTCTGCAGACATTAACCAAGGAGTTGACAGAGCTAAGCCGGAAGAGCAAGGTGCTGGAGATCAAGGAATGATGTTTGGTTACGCTACAAACGAAACTGAAAACTTCATGCCATTGGCACTTGATTTATCTCATAAATTATTACAAGAATTAGCTATTTTAAGACGTGAAAACAAAGAAATCACGTATTTACGTCCAGATGCTAAATCTCAGGTAACTTTAGAATACAGCGACGATAACAAACCAACTCGTATTGACGCGATTGTTATTTCAACGCAGCATGATGATTTTGATGAAGAAGCTGCAATGCTTGCTAAAATCAAAAAAGATGTTATCGAAATTTTGATTCCAAGAATTATCGCTAAAAACCCTGAGCACGCTCATTTATTTAACGATAAAATCAACTACCATATTAACCCAACAGGAAAATTCGTTATTGGAGGACCTCACGGAGATACTGGTTTAACAGGAAGAAAAATTATTGTTGACACTTACGGAGGTAAAGGTGCTCACGGTGGTGGTGCATTCTCTGGAAAAGATCCAAGTAAAGTAGACAGAAGTGCTGCTTATGCAACTCGTCATATCGCTAAAAACTTAGTTGCTGCAGGTGTTGCTGACGAAATCTTAGTTCAGGTTTCTTACGCAATTGGAGTTGCTGAGCCAATGGGTATTTTCATTGAGACTTACGGAACTTCTAAAGTAAACTTAACAAACGGTGAAATCGCTAAAAAAGTAGAAGCTATCTTCGATATGCGTCCTTACTTTATTGAGCAGCGTTTAAAATTAAGAAATCCTATTTACAGCGAAACGGCTGCTTACGGACACATGGGACGTAAACCAGAAACGGTTACTAAAACTTTCTCTGCTCCAGGCGGAAACGAAAAAACGGTTACTGTTGAGTTGTTTACATGGGAAAAACTTGATTTTGTTGACCAGGTAAAAACTGCATTTGGATTATAATTTTTTTAAGCTTCAAAGCTAAGTTTCCTTAATCTTACTTATATATAAATCCCGAATTCTATTTGTTTAGAGTTCGGGATTTTTTATTTGTTTATTTGACGGCATTTGCTTTCCTTAGTACAAAATAACTGACTAAAAAATGAGCAGACTTCCTTCATTACAGAACGTGTTAAATGCAGCACAAAAAACCATTCTGAGATTTCCTTTAGAAACTATTACAGCAATTTGTGGTACCATTTTCGCTGTTTTAAATATTAGACAGGATTATTCAAACCATGACGAATTCTATTTAAAAGCAATCATGAGCTGTTCTTTATGTCTGGTTTGGTTTGTTTCTGCAAGTTTGTTTTTTGCTGCCAAACACAAAAACAATATCATACGCTTTACTGTTAGTATACTAGTCAGCGTACCTTTAATTGCTTTTGTATTTAATTTTGGAGAAAGAGTCTCAGATGCGCAATGGCAGCAGTTTTTTGTTCTCAACCTTGCTTTACATTTATTGGTTTCTTTCGCAGGTTTTATTCCAAGGACATACAATCAGGAAGAGTTTTGGGAATTTAATAAACAGCTATTTATACGAATTCTTACATCTGGTTTGTATAGTATTGTTCTTTATACTGGTTTAGCTTTAGCAATTTTAGCCGTCGATCAATTATTTAAAGTAGAATTTGATGGCAAAATATACGGATATCTATTTTTTGTCATCGCAGGAGTTTTTAATACTATTTTCTTTTTAAGCGGTGTTCCTGAAACGAATAGCAAAGAATTTCCGCTTGAATTAAATTACCCAAAAGGACTTAAAAATTTCACTCAGTTTGTGTTACTTCCTCTTATAAGTATTTATCTGGTAATATTAATTTGTTACGAAGCAAAAATTCTGGTTACGCTTTCGCTTCCTGTAGGATGGGTTTCGTATCTGGTTCTGGCATTTGCTATCGTTGGAATTCTTTCTTTTTTATTGATACATCCTATTGCAAATGAAAGCGGTAATTTATGGATGCGTACCTTTAACCGCTGGTTCTATTTTTTATTAATTCCGTTGTTGGCATTGCTTTTTTGGGCCATTTTATACCGAATTAATCTTTACGGATTTACTCACGAACGTTATTATGTTTTATTATTATCTATTTGGCTCGCGGTTGTTGTGACTTATTTTTTAATTGCAAAACATCCAAAAATAAAATTCATCCCTATAACCATGTGCATTGCCGGTTTGTTTTCGATTATTGGACCGCAAAGTGCTGATTCTGTTTCAAAATACAGTCAGTTATCCCGATTCGAAAACTATCTGCAAAAAGCTCAAGGCAAAACATTAACTTTTGAGGAAGAAAAAGAATTAAGCAGTATTGTTTATTTTTTACAAAGAAATTACTCTTTTGAAATTATGCTTCCGTATGCGCATAAAAAATTAGATGCGCTGTACAAAAAAGACAAAGATCCGGGATCAACTAAAATAATGGAAAGTTTAGGTTTTCAGTATCGATCTGAATATGAAGACAAACCTAAAGAAAATGATTATTTTAACTATTATTACTATGAAAACAATAATAATGTTGTGGATAACATTCATGGTTATGATTTCATTTTTATTTTGAATAAAAACAATGCATTCGACTGTAACCAATGTATTACTTTGAATGGTACTACATATTCAATTAAGTCAAAAACTACAAATTATGGTCAGGAATTACAGATTAATAAAGACATTATTCCTCTTAAAATAAACGATTTTATTAATGCAAATTCTGCTTTTAAAAGAGATTATGATTCAGAAAATAAAATAGAACAGAAAATAGAAACTTCAAAATATATTATTTTACTGAATTATCTAAGTGTAAATGGCAAGATAAAAAACAATAAAAAAGATCCTGCACATTATCAAATCAAAGTAATGGCAGGCATTAAAAAATAGGAAAAGAAAACCCGGCAAAACTAAAATTTGCCGGGTTTCTTTTATTCTGATATCTTAATATTAATAGGTTCCGTTCTGCATTTTAGATAAAACTTCTTTTATATCATTTGCAGTTTCTTCTTCAACAGTATCGGTTAAATATTTTACTGCCAGAGTCTGAGTAGCAACAGCTTTATCTTTTTGTCCGTCTTTGTAATACAACTGTGCCAGCGTATCTAAATAATATGGATTGTTTTTAGATATTACTAAACTATATTCAGACCATTTTATAGCATCTTTAATAAAGTTAGAATTCTGAGATTTTAATACAACCATCCAGGCTGCATTATTGCAAATATCTGAATTGTAAAGTTTAAATGAGTTCCATCCGTCATACGAATAACTAGAGTTCGGGTCTAATCCTGAATAAATAACATCTAATTTTTCAATTGGATTTGCCCCTGCTAATGTATTATCAAAATAAGTATTAAACTCTTTTAAGTAGGTTGTATTAGAACCGTCATTGTCTGTAAACTGACCTAAATAGTCAAAATAGTTTCTATAGGATTCAAAATTTCCTTTTCCAGATGCAATGATTTTTTTATAAATCGAATTGACTTTGTCTTTGTTTTTTTCTCCTCCTGCTCCATCTTTAGAAACATTTAGATTACCCTGCAATGCATTGGAAATTTCAGAAAAAACATTGTCTATATAATGAACTTCCGGTGCATCATTATTGAATGCTGCACGATTACTTTCTATTTCATCAGAATGTTTTAACAAATAATCAATGGCTAAGAAGTCTGTATCGTCTAAAATTCTGTCTTCGTTAAAAAGCTGTTTGGTAAATCCAACATTCTTAATTTCTTTTATAATGGTTTCTGCCAAACTCATATCTGGATTTTTATCTTTTTGATGTGCCTCAATTAATTTTTTCCAGGTTTGAGCCACTTCTTTTTTATCTAAGGCTGGTTTAGAAATTACCAGATCAGCAGAATCATATGCAGTATAATCATCATCATAAGATGTTTGCAGTGCTGCCGTTTTATTAAAAGCCTGAATCAAATCAGCATCAGATGCTTTTTTATTTTTCAGGACTTTACCAATAGACATAGAAGCATCTGCACGCAATAGTTTAAGATAATAGCTGCCATTATAACTAAACTGATATTGGTTTGATATTAAATCAGATTTTGCAACAGCTAATAGATCACCGTTTCCGTTTAAAATGAATATACTTGGGTCGTTTGTTATTTTATTGTTTTTCAGCCATTTTTTATCATCGGCACCGGCCATGTAATAATTATAAACATCATATTTTGCATCATATTTATCATACATGTTGTATCCTGTCTGTGATTCCTGACTTTTTATGAATGCATCAAAATTTGCTTTTGCAGAGGGATTTTTGCTGTCTACAATTCCAACTAAAAACTTAGTTTTAGCATCTTTAGTTGCAGCAAGAGCACTTTTTAGATTATTTTCTATTTTAAGTTTAAAATTATATGAATAATCTGCCGAAGCGTATGCAGTTGTGTCAACAGCAACACTATCAATTGCATTATTTTGAGTACTGTCTACAGCTGTTCCATAACTGTCATAATAAGAACTTTTTCCTGGATAAGTCCAGTTTGTTATGGTTTGATTTTCTAATGGAACAACTTTAGGCGTTTTATCCGGCTGTACATCTTTTTCGTTTACAAATACGAAAGGCTCGTTTACTAATGGTTCAGAAACTTTCAGCTGGTTTGTTTTTCTGTCATAAAACCCGGCAAAATTGAGATTACCTAAAGGCTGTGACTGATAATCAATTGCTGCTTCTGAAACATCTTTGTCTATTGCATATTTACTAATATTACTTTTTCCGTCATGATTTTCTATAACCAAATACAAAAAATCTGTTTTGTCTATTTCAAATTCTAAATCTGTTGATGTCCAGTTTGGATCTACTTTTGCTCTAATATCAGAAATTCTTTGATACTGAACTGTTTCTGAAGCTTTTTGAGTACCTATATAAAAGTTAGGCCCTATATAAACTGAATAAAGAGTTGGGTCTAAGATTTTAATCTTAATCTTTTTGGCTTTTTTATCATTTTTAAACGAAAGATTAAACCCGTTTTCTGATTGTGCTTTTTTAGAAAAAACTAACGAATCGCCTTTAATTTCATATTCTCCCGTATAAAAGACCAATTCGTATTTGTTATCGTCTAATAAATTTAGTTTTATTTTTCCACCTTTATTTGTAGATAAATAAGTTCCTTTTTGAATACCATTTGTTTGAGCGAAAGAAACAAACATTCCGGCAAACAAGAGTGATAAACTCCAAACAATATTGCGCATGACTATTTTGTATTTAATATTAGTACAAAATTATCTGATTCACTTTCAAACAAAGCCAAAAAAATCATAATATTGTAGTTAAAATACTACAATAAAAAAATCCAATGACTTATTCGCCATTGGATTTTTTTATTGTGTTTAAAAGATTTTAGTATGTTCCGTTCTGCATTTTAGATAAAACTTCTTTTATATCAT